>JBKDOZ010000164.1:0-6565 GCA_046342735.1 Synechococcaceae cyanobacterium | reverse complement strand
TTGCAACACCCCGCTGATGGCCCGCACCCCGGTGAGGGTGCCGGTTTTCCCGAAGAGGTTGCCGTCCAGAGACGACCCTTTGAAGAGATTGCGAAGCGTGCCGCGGCGCCCCGCCACCGACATCGAGGCCACGTAGTTGCGGCCATAGGGGTGTTGGTTCATGCGCAACAGCAGGGCTGCCAGGAAGCGGCTGGTGAGGCGGTTGGCGCGGTCGAGGCCGCTGCCATCCACGATCCGCACCCCCTCCATCGGCAGACCCTGGCGGCTGAGCCAGAGGGTTCCCAGGCGGGCCGCCTCGGGCAGATCCCAGGTGCCGGCGGCGCTGCGCAGCAGCACCTCAGCGGTGAAATTGTGACTTTCGGTGTTGGCCAGGCTCAGCAGGCCATGCATGTCGATCGAGGGCTCCTCATGCACCAGCACCGCATCACGGGCTAGGGGGGAAGTGGGCGCCACCATCACCAGCTCCGCCTGGCCGCCTTCGCGGGCCACCGATTTCTGCAACAAGCTGCGCAGCCGTGCCGGTGGGTTGGTCACGGCCGCATCGATCACGTTGCTGGTGATCGCCAGCCGGGTGACCGGTGCGCCGTAGGCGGTGGAGCGGTCGGCCCAATGCCAGCCGGAGGGCCACCAGTTGCCGGCCGACTCCTCCGCCAGCTCGAAACGAACCACCCCCGGCGCCGTTCCATCGGGACTGCCGCCGCCGGACTGGAGGGCGAGGCGGGCGAAGCGCTGCAACTGGGGCAGGGCCAGATCCGGATCCCCGGAGCCCACCAGGCGGAAGCTGCCGTTGGGCAGGCGCCAGAGCTGGGTGGCCAGGCGGAAATCGGGGCCGAGCCGGTCGAGGGCGAAGGCGGTGCTGATCAGCTTCTGGTTGGAGGCGGGCACCCGGGGCCGGGAGCCGTTCACATCGGCCAGAAGCCGGCCACTGCCATCGGCCACCGTGACGCTCCAGGCGCCACTTTCCCCACCCAGCACGGCCACCACCCGCTGCTGCAGGGACGGGCAGCTGACCTGGGCCTGCAGCACCGGCGCGCCGGTGGGCGGGGGCAGCTCCGGCAGGCGGACCAGCGGCAGGGGGGCCGCGGTGGTGTTCGCCGGGAGTGCCGGCTGCCAACCGCGGGCCATGGCGCCCTGCGGGACGGCCACGGCGACCTGGGGAATCGCGACGGCGGCCGAGAGGATCAGGGGCAGGAGCCGAGCGGAGCCTGCGACGGCACGGGTGGGGCCGGCCAGGAGGGGAAGAACCATCTCAGGAACTCCCGAGACGCAGGTCGGTGACCGTGCCGTTGAAGCGATAGTTGCTGCCCTCGAGTTCCACCGGAGCGCCAATCTTGAGGGTGGCGTTGCCGAGCACCACGCCCCCTTCCGCCCGACGGCCCTCGCCGGTCAGCACGTAGCGGCCGTCGAAGGTGCCGAAGGTTTTCTGGTTGGGGTCGGGGGCGCTGACGACCTTGCCATCGGGGGTGAGGATCGAGAGGCGGCGCTGCAGCGGGATGATCCGCT
Source organism: Synechococcaceae cyanobacterium (assembly GCA_046342735.1). GTDB lineage: Bacteria > Cyanobacteriota > Cyanobacteriia > PCC-6307 > Cyanobiaceae > Cyanobium. The sequence goes on along the minus strand of JBKDOZ010000164.1, from coordinate 5,062 downwards.
CGATTCGCACCGAGCCATGGGGCTGGTTGCGGATCACGAAGTTCACCTTGCCGTCCTTCTCGGCGCTGGCCAGCATCGCGGCCGGATCAGCCACGGGCTCCCCGCGCACGTCCACGGTCACGGTGAGGGTCTGCACGTCGCCGGTGGCGCGGGCCACGGCATTGCTGAGCTTGGGGCTCCAGATCACGCCCACCAGGGCGAGCAGAACGGCGGCGCCGGCTCCCAGGTCGACGAGGGTCCAGGAGCGGGAGGGGGTTTCGCTGGCCATGGGCAACCGGAAGTCGCCGAAGTGTACGCAGACCCGGCGGGCCAGACCAGCCGTCTCAGCGCTGCAACCCCTCGATCAACTGGCCGAGGGAACGCAGACCGGCGGCGGCGCCCCCCTCGCCGAGGGCCTCGGCCTGCTGCTCCCCATCGGGTTTCTGCTCGAATTCGGCCACCGGCCGGAAGCCATCGGGATCGAGGCGGTAGAGCTCCCACGGTCCCGGGAAAGCGCGCCGCAGGGCGCTGTTGCCCTGGGGCAGCAGGGCGTAGGCGGCCTGCCAGAGCGAGAGGAAGCCGCGGCGGCGCTGGCGGGCGACGCTGCCGATGCCCACCGCCGCATCCTCCAGGGCGGGATTCAGCAGCACCACCGGGCCCCTGTGGCGCCCGCAGAGCGATTCCACCGTTTCGTATTCCGCCTGGCTGGGGGCCACCAGCAGCAGCAATCCCTCGCTGCCGCTCTCCCCCTGGCGCCGCAGATGGTCGGAGAAGCTGGCAATCGGGGCCTCCAGCTCGGGGGCATCGCGGCGGGCCAGGGCGGCCGCGCCGGCGTCCGGCATCAGCAGGGTGGTGGGCCGGCCGCTGGCGAGCGAGGCGGCGAGGCGCAGGGCCACCGGCAGGATCCGTAGCCCCTCAAAGCGCAGCTCCACCGTCCAGCGTCCGTCCGCTGCGGCGGCGAGGGCAGGCTGAAGGGCCTCGAGGAGCTGGGCTTCGGCGGTGCGCAGATCGGCCGGCAGCATGGCCCTGGGGCAGGGAGGTGTGGCGACCTTACCCACCCCCTCCCGGCCTTGGAGCCTCATCCCACGGGCTCACCGGCCATCACCCGCTGACGGGCCCGCTCCAGGGCCGGTGGCACCCCCTCCAGCTCCGCGGCGGTGAGCCAGTGGCCGAGGCTGAGGCGCAGGCCGGTGGCGGCCTCGTGCTCGTCGTAGCCCATGGCCAACAGGATCGGGCTGGGGGCGAGGCCGTAAGGGTTGGCGCCGCGGCCGCTGCTGCAGGCGGAGCCGCTGCTCACGGCGTAGCGCTGCTGCCACATGGTCTGCACCAGGCGGCGCCCGGAGAGGGGGCGGCCGCTGGGGGTGGCCATCAGCAGGCTGATGTGGTGGGGCAGACGGGCGCCTGGCTCGGCGGCATCGGGCCCGCTGAGGCGCACGCCGGGCAGGGCCAGCAGCTGGGCCAGGAGGGCATCGCGCAGCTCGCCGATCGGATCGATGCCCCCGTGCAGCCGCAGCCGGTCGTCGGCGAGCTCCAGGGCGCGGGCGAAGCCGGCCGCCAGGGCCACCGGTTCGGTGCCGCCCCGCCGCCCCGCCTCCTGGCCACCGCCCCCGATCAGGGGGGTGAGCCGCAGGCCGGAGCGCACCAGCAGGGCGCCGATGCCCCGCGGCCCCTGCAACTTGTGGGAGGCGCAGCTCAGCAGATCCACCGGCAGGGTGGCGAAATCCACCGGCAGGTGACCCGCCACCTGCACCGCATCCACGTGAAGCAGGACGCCGGCCTGGCGGCAGAGGGCTCCGATAGCCTCCACCGGCTGGATCGTGCCCACCTCGCTCTGGCCCCAGATCAGGGACATCAGCCGGGTGGGGGGCTCCAGCAGGCGCTGGAGTGCCTCGAGATCGATCACCCCCTGGCGATCGACCGGCAGCTTGCGCACCTCCCAGCCCCGCTGGCGCAACATCTCAGCGGCGGCCACGGTGGCCGGGTGCTCCACCGCGGAGATCAGCAACCGGCCCGCCTCCAGACCGCCAGCCGCCCCGAGCAGGGCGGTGTGAATCGCCTCGCTGCCGCCGGAAACCAGCAGCACCTCGGAGCCCTCTGCCCCGAGCACCCGGCCGATGGTCTGCCGGCTGCGCTCCAGGCGCTCGGCCGCCGCCAGACCGAAGCCATGGGTGCTTGAGGGGTTGGCCCAGGCCTCGTCGTTGGCGGCGGCCATCGCCGCCAGCACTTCGGCGGCCGGCGGCGTGGTGGCGCAGGCGTCCAGATAGATCGCCATCTCAACTCCCGTTCGGCAGGGTTCCCAGGTCGCGCAGGATGCGCTCCCGGCCGCGCGATTCGGCGGTGCTGGTGGCGATCTCCACCAGTTCGTCGAGGGATCGGCTGCCGAGAAGGGCTTCCACCCTGGCACGGGCCTCCGCACTGGGGCAGGCCTCGGGCTGGCGGCAGCCCTCCACGCAGGCGGTGGCGCAATCGATCGAAGCCGAGGGCGGCGACTCCTGTCCGGGCGCAGCCGCGTGGGGTTCTGCCGGGGTGGCAGCGGGTGGCTCTGCCGGGGCGGGGTTGTCCAGGGCATCACCCTGGAGCGGTTCGACCAGGAGGCCCTCCAGCAGCGAAGGGGCCACCACCGCGTCGTACACCGGCTCGGCCGGCCCCGTCATCAGCACCGGTTGTCCAGGCCCCCCCCAGGAGATCTCCAACGGCCCCCCGGGGAGATCAACACGGGCGCGGTTGCCGCACAGCCCGAGCTGATGGCAGGCCACCAAGGTGGCGCAGGCCCCGGTGCCGCAGGCCAGGGTGGGGCCGGCCCCCCGCTCCCACACCCGCATCGCCAGGTGGTCGGGGGCGAGCACTTGCACGAAATGCACGTTCGTGCGAGCCGGGAAGGCGGGGTGATGCTCCAGGGCGGGCCCCAGCCGCTCCAGGTCCACCGCCGCCAGATCCGCCACCGGAATCACCACGTGGGGGTTGCCCATGCCGGCCGCCGCCACCGCCAACCGCTCGCCTGACACCTCCAGCTCCCCTTGCGGCAGGCCACAGGAACCCACCGGCAGGGTGGTGGGCACCTGGGCGGGCTCCAGAAACGGCGCCCCCATGTCCACCCGGATGCGGCCGTCCTCCATCAACTGGGGCACGATCCGCCCGGCCAGGGTTTCCACCTGCCAGGCGCGGCCCGGCAGGTCGCCATCGCTGTCGGCGAGGAAGCGGGCCAGGGCGCGGATGCCGTTGCCGCACATCTCCGGTTCGCTGCCGTCGGCGTTGAAGATGCGCATGCGCAGCTCGCCCCCCTGCTGCGGCGGCAACGCCACGATCACGCCGTCGCCGCCAACGCCGAAGCGCCGATCGCAGAGTCGGATCACCGCTTCGGCGGTGAGCCCCAGACAGGCCTCCCCATCGGCTTCGTCCCGGCCGTCGAGGATGAGGAAATCGTTGCCCAGACCCTGGTATTTGCTGAAAGGGAGCACAGCTCTAACCTGGCGTGTCCGCAAGATCCTATGCAGAGCTACTTCGAGCGCCGCGGCCCTCGACTTGACACCAGCCTGCCCAGTGTTCGCCACGTGCGCGAGCTGATCCGAAACCGCACCATCGTGAGCATCCTCATGGTGGGCGGCCACGAGCTGGAGGGAACGATCAAGTGGCAAGACAATCAGTTTCTGGCGCTGCGCCAGGACACCAGCCTGCCGCTGGTGCTGATCAACCGGGATGCGATCGCCGTCTTGCGCGCCCTGCTCTGATCTCCTCCCGTTCCAAGCGCAGGGCGGCGGGGGCTATGGCACCATCGCCCCAGGCCCCGCGGCAGTGAGCGACCCCCCGTGAGCGAATCCACCCGCTACGAGCCCGCCGCGATCGAAGCCCGCTGGCAGAGGCGTTGGCAGGAGCAGGGCCTCGATGCCACCCCAGCGGTCGACGACGGTCGCCCCCCCTTTTTCGCCCTCTCGATGTTCCCCTATCCCTCGGGGAGCCTCCACATGGGCCATGTCCGCAACTACGTGATCACCGATGTGATCGCCCGCCTGCAGCGGCTGCGGGGTCACGCGGTGCTCCATCCGATGGGCTGGGACGGCTTCGGGCTGCCGGCGGAGAACGCGGCGATCGAGCGCGGCAGCGATCCGGCCGAGTGGACCGACCGCAACATCGCCCAGATGCGCGGCCAGCTGCAACGCCTCGGCCTTTCGATCGACTGGCAGCGGGAGGTGACCACCTGCCACCCGAACTACTACCGCTGGACCCAGTGGCTGTTCCTGCAGTTCCTGGCCGCCGGCCTGGCCTACCGCCAGGAGGCCCTGGTGAACTGGGACCCCGTCGACCAGACGGTGCTGGCCAACGAGCAGGTGGATGCGGATGGCCGCTCCTGGCGCTCCGGGGCCCTGGTGGAGAAGCGGCGGCTGCGGCAGTGGTTCCTGCGCATCACCGCCTACGCCGGCGAGCTGCTCGATGACCTGCCGAAGCTGGGGGGCTGGCCGGAGCGGGTGCGCACCATGCAGGCCAACTGGATCGGTCGCTCCAGCGGCGCTGAACTGCACTTCCCCCTCCTCGACCCCAACGGCGAACCCAGCGGCGAGAGTCTGACCGTCTTCACCACCCGCCCGGAAACCATTTACGGCGCCAGCTATGTGGTGCTGGCCCCCGAGCACCCCCTGGTGCCCTCCCTCACCAGCAGCGCCCAGGGCGATGCGGTCACCGCCTTCTGCGATCTCGTGGGCCGGCAGAGCGAGCAGGAGCGCACCGCTGAAGATCGGCCCAAGCGCGGCGTGCCCCTCGGCGCCCAGGTGCGCAACCCCGCCACCGGCGACCCCATCCCCCTCTGGATCGCCGACTACGTGCTCGCCGACTACGGCACCGGCGTGGTGATGGGGGTGCCCGCCCACGACCAGCGCGATTTCCTCTTCGCCCGTCAGTACGAACTGCCGGTGCGCCAGGTGATCGTGCCGCAGGGCAGCGATGAACACGCCTTCGAGGGGAGCGCCTGGGTGGAGCCCGGCGTGATGATCCACTCCGGCCCCTACGACGGGCTGCCCTCACTGGAGGCCAAGGGCCGCATCGTCGCCGACGCGGCGGCGGCGGGCTGGGGCAAGGAGCGGGTGCAATA
>JBKDOZ010000163.1:0-6593 GCA_046342735.1 Synechococcaceae cyanobacterium | reverse complement strand
TGGGGCTGCTGGCGAGCGTGATGTCCTTCCTGCTGGTGCGACTGCTGGCGATGGGTCGCAGTGAGCGGTTGCAGCGGTTGTTGCGGCGCCTACCGCCTGGGGTACCCACCGCCTTGGGGGGGGCAGGGGTGGGGTTGATGGCCCTGGCGTTCCCCCAGGTGCTCGGCGTTGGCTACGAAACGATCGAGGCCCTGCTGGGCAGCGACGGCGGCATCTCCCTTCTCACCCTCCTGGCGCTCCTGGGGGTGAAGCTGTTGGCCACCACCTGGAGCAATGCCAGTGGCTTCGTGGGCGGCGGCTTTGCCCCTGCTCTGGTGTTGGGGGCGGTGCTGGGCAATGCCTATGGCCAGCTGCTCGGGGAGAGTGGCCTGCACCTGCCGGTGGCGGAACCGCCGGCCTACGCGATGGTGGGCATGGCGGCGGTGCTGGCGGGCAGCGCCCGGGCGCCGATGACCGCCCTGCTGTTGATGTTTGAACTCACCCGCGACATCCGCATCGTCTTGCCGCTGATGGCAGCGGCTGGACTCAGCGCCGTGTTGATGGAGCGCTGGCAGGGGTTCGTCGATCCGGGTCTGCTGGGCCCCGACCCCCTGGAGGAACAGCGACGGGCGGAGCTGGCCGCACTGCCGCTGGCCGACGCCTTGGAACCGGAGGCTCCCTTGGTGCTGCCGGCCGAAACCTCAGCGGCTGAGGCGCTCAGGTCGTTGATCGCGGCCCACGGCCATTGCCTGTTGGTTGCCGAGGGAGAGAAGGTGGTAGCTCTGGTGACCCTGGCGGATCTGAAGGGCTCCCTTGCGGCTGCGGAGGATGGACCCTCGCCTCCGCTGGTGATCGACTGCCGCCGCAGCGATCTGGTGTGGCTCCCCCTTGGTTCGCAGCTGGATCGGCTCGAAGACCAAATCAATTCGCGCGGCTACCGCCAGGTGCCGGTGTTCGACGTGCCCGATGCCCATCAGGGCTACCTTCCGGAAGGCCCCCCCCCGGGAGGGCTGCCGCTGGCCCGGCTCCGGGGCCTGGCCAGTCGGGATGGCCTCGCTCGGGCGCTGGCCCGGCGTTTTCAATCGCTGGATTCGACGGACTGGGCGATCAGCGCTTCGGCCACCGGATCAGCCTGAGACAACAGGCTCAGGATCCGCTGCAGGTCGAGATCGGAAAGCTCTCCATCCCGTCCCCACTTCAGGGAGGTGCCGTTGAGTTGGTCCGTGCGGGGGCTGGACGGGGCTGCGGTGCGGGGGGTTGAGCCCGACGAGTGGGTCATCGGAAATCCGGTGAGGGGGAGCACTGGGCGGCGGGGGGAGGGTGATCCCAAGAGAAACCACCCCAGGGGCGTGGTTGGCTCCGGCACCAAACAAAACTGAGCAGAACCCTAGGTACTTACCCCCAGTGAATGAGCATGGGGGCGGTGAATCTGCAGAATCTCTCCCAATCCCGGCGCCGGCCCGGCGGATGGGTCGTCCTCCCGGACGTGCCGCCTCCGACTCAGCGGCGCACGATCACCGGGGTGCCCACTTGCACCTTCTCAAACAGCTGGCGCACGTGCGGGGTGAGCATGCGCACGCAGCCATGGGTGACGGCTGCTCTGGAGGTCACGGTCCAGGCCCAGGCGCTCGGGGTGCCGTGGATGCCGAACTGATCCTTCGCCGTTGCGTGGAAGCCGATCCAGCGATCCCCCAGGGGGCCCTGCGCGCCGACGGTGGGGTTCACCTTGCCACTCTTGGTGCTCTGGTACTGGGGATTGATGACCTTGTTGCGCACCGCGAAGGTGCCGGTGGGGGTGGGGGTGGCGGAATCACCGATCGCCACCGGCCAGCTGCCGAGAACCTTGCCGTCCTCGACCAGGCTGATGGTGCGGCGCCCCAGCTCCAGCAGGATCTGACGGTTGCTGGTGACAGCCGCGGTGGCAGGGGCTGGCAGCGTGCGGGGGGAGGAAGCCGGAGCCGCGGTAGCGGGGGCGATGGCCGGCAGGGGCGGAAGTTCCACCGCCTGGACGCCAACGCTGCCCAGGGGCAGGCCCATCGGCAGGAGCAGCCCCTGGATCAGCAGGCCGGTCAGGGAACGACGGGTCATGGTGTTCGCGGGGTGGCTCTTGGCAGGGGTCTGGGGGGTCGGGCCGGCAAGAAGCCTGAGAAGGTCGTGCCGGCCAAGGCCGATCAGGGGACCAGCTTGGGGTCGATCAAGGAGGTATAGCGCACTTCGCACTCCTTGACGATCTTCACGGCCTCGGCCGCATCGAAGAAGCCGTTGACCCGGCAGGTGCCGGGCTTCTTGAGATCCTTGTAGTGCTCCCAGTAATACTGGGTTTCCTTCAGCCAGTGCTCTCCCAACTGCGTGTAACTGGTGATGTGATCCATGCGTTTGTCATCTGCCAGCACGGCGATGACCTTGTCATCCACCTCGCCGCCATCGTCGAATTTCATGATGCCGATGATGCGCGCCTCCACAAGCGAGCCCGGAACAAGGGGTTCGGTGACGCCGACGATCTCGATGTCCAGGGGATCGCCATCCTCATCCCAGGTGCGGGGAATGCAGCCATAGGCGAATGGATAGGCCAGGGAGCTGTAGCCAACCCGATCTAATTTGAGGTGACCGGTTTCGGTGATCAGTTCGTATTTGTTGATCGTGTTGGAATTGAGTTCCACGATCGCGTTGAGGCGCAGCTCCGCTTCCTCGGCGAAGGCCGGCAGCACGTGCAGGAGGTTGAGCATCGTGCGGCTCGGGGCGTGGTCGATGTTCGCCATGGGAAGGGGAAAAGCGGCGGCATCCTACGGGGTCCTGCGGGCCTACCCGATCGCTTCCCCCAGCTTGCGGCCGAGGTGGTCGAGGAAGGGGCGGGCCTCCAGCGGCCGACCGCTCACCTGCTCCACCAGCTGCTCGCCATTCACCATTCGGCCCAGGGGCCACACATGCTCCCCCAGCCACTGCCGCAGCCGTCCGCTCTCGCCGGCGGCGATCACCGCCTCGATCGCTCCCATCTCCGCTTCCATCGTTTGGGTGAGCTGGGCGCTGATCAGGTGGCCCAGCGCATAGGAGGGGAAGTAGCCGAACAGGCCCTCCGCCCAGTGGATGTCCTGCAGGCAACCCTCGCGGTCGCTGGCGGGCACCACCCCCAGCAGCTCCCCCATCCGCTGCCGCCAGCGGTCTGGCAGCTCCTGCACCGGCATCCCCTGCTCGAGCAGCGCCAGCTCCAGCTCGAAGCGCAGCACGATGTGCAGGCAGTAGCTCAGCTCCCCGGCCTCCACCCGCGTGCTGCCCGGGCGCAGGGGATTGAGGGAGCGCCAGAAGCCCTCGGCATCGCCCCAGGGATCGTTGCCGAGGGCCTGCACGAAACGGGGATGCCAGTGGCTGGCGAAGGCGCGGCTGCGCGCCACCCGGCACTCCCAGAACAGCGACTGGGATTCATGGACCCCCATCGAGGTGGCCTCCCCCAGCGGCCAGGGGAAGTAGTGGTCGTCCCCGCGCGGCAGACCTTGTTCATAAAGGGAGTGCCCCCATTCGTGGGCGGTGGCGAGGAAGGCGGCCAGCGGCTGGTCCGGAACCACCCGGGTGGTGATGCGGAAATCGTGCGGCCCGACGGTGCAGGAGAAGGGATGGGCGGAGCGGGACCGTTGGCAGCGGGAGGCGTCGTAGCCCCAGCTCGCCAACAATTCAGCGCACAGGGATTCCTGCAGGGCCTCCGGCAGCTCGGGGCTGGCCCCCTCCGCTGGATCGGCGGACCGCAACCGCTCCAGGAGCCCAGGAATTTCGGCGGCCAGCGGCGCGAACAGGGCCTGGAGGCGGGGGGTGCTGATGTCCGGTTCAAAGTTCTGGGCGAGGATCTCCCAAGGGCTGCGGGCCACGGGTTCGGCATCGGCCAACTGGGCCGCCTGCGTTTGCCTTAAGCGGATCAGCTCGGTGAGGGCCGGTGCGAAGGCGGCGAAGTCATCGCGGCGTTTCGCCTCCTGCCACACGGCGGTGCCGCGCGACTGGGCGGCGGCGATTTGGCCCACCAGATCGGGATCGAGGCGCCGCTGCCGCTCCAGCTCCAGCCGCAGCAGGGCCAGGTTGCGGGGCAGGGCCGCCGGTAGGGCATCGCCACGCAGGAGCGCCCCTTCCACCTCCGCCTCCGCCGCCGCCAGCAGGTCGGCGTAGGCCGCCTGGCTCTGGCGTTCGTGCAGCTGGCGGGCCAACAGGGCCAGCTGTTCGCCCCGCCAGGCGGCGCCCGCCGGCGGCATCACGGTGTTCTGGTCGAAGTAAAGGGCGCTGCTGATGGAGCCCAGCAGCCGGGTCTGGTGCAGATGGTCCCGGAGTTGACGAACGGGATGGGGCAGAGCCGGGGCCGGGGCTGTCATCGGTGCGGGCGGGGGGTCCCCAGCATGGCTAGGGGGCAGCGGCCTGCAGCAGAAGATCCACGGTCTGGCGGGCCGTCGGCGTGAGCGGTGGCGGCGCGCCGTGATCGTGCCCGTGCAGGCAGGGGAGGGAGGAGCCCGCGCTGGGGCGGGCTGCGGAGGCGGAACGATCCTCGCGGCGGAAGATCGTGCGACCTTCTTTGACCGTCTCCAGCACGGCGATGTCTTTGATCGTGGCCGGATCCACCGTGAGGGGGTTGCGCTCGAGGATCACCAGATCGGCCAGCTTGCCCACCTCCAAGGTGCCTTTGGTCTTTTCTTCCTTGATCTGCCAGGCCGCATGGGCCGTGACCGCCCGCAGGGCCCCATAGGGGGAGACCCGCTCCGCCGCCCCGATCACCATCCCGCTCGGGGTGCGGCGGTTCACCCCCGCATCCACCAGGGGGAGGATCCAGGGCTGGGGGGAGACGGGGGCGTCGTGGCTGAAGGTGTAGGGGATGCCGGCGCGCGCCATGCTGGCGGCGGCCATGGCCTGGTTCGCCCGCTCCGCTCCCCAGAGCTGCACCACCATCTCGCCGCCGGGAAGGAGCCCCGTAGTGAGGAAGCTGGGAACGGCGCCGACCGTCTTCATGCGCTGGATCTGATCGGGGCGCAGGAAACTGGCGTGCACGAACACCGGGCGGTGGTCGGCCATGCCGTGGCGGGCCACCGCCTTCTCGATTGCCCGCAAGGCCTGCTCGGCGGCCGCGTCGCCGTTCATGTGCATGTTGATCTGCACGGTGCTGGTCCAGAAGCGGTCGAAGGCCGCCTCCAGCACGGCATCGGGGATCTGTTGGTAGGCCGTGTAGCCCGGTTCGGTGCCCGGCGGCGGCACGGCGTAGGGCTGGCTCATCCAGGCGGTGGGAATCGAGCCATCCAGCCAGAACTTGATGCCCCCCAGCCGCACCCGGTTGATGTAGCGGCGATCCAGGTCGGGGCGCAGCTGCAGCAGGCGGGCACTGGTGTCGCCAGAGTTGGTGGTGCCGGCGCTGACGAGGCTCTCCTGGCGGGCGTAGCCGGCATCGGCGCTGGGATTCAGCCGGCCGTAGTCCTGCACGACCCTGGCGGCGGCTTTGCCCATGGCCTCCACGTGGGAGTCCTTGGCGCAGATGTAGAGATCGACGCTCAGCAGGCGCTTGTCGATGGCGTTGCGCACCAGGGAGATGTCATCGCTGCCGAGGCCCACCCCGCACTCCTGGGCGGTGGTCTGGCCGTAGCTGGCCCAGAGGGCGCTGGCGCGGGTGGCCACCGCATCGGCGCTGACGCCCTGGAAGGGGGGACGCTTCTCGCGCACCAGATTCAGGGCCGTCTCCTCGGCCTTGCCCATGAGGCTGCGGCCATCCGGCCCGCGCTCGAAGCGGCCGCCCACCGGATCGGGGGTGGCGGCGCTGATGCCGGCGGCGCGAAAGGCGGCGGTGTTGAAGGAGCCGGCATGGCCGGAACTGTCGACCACCATCACCGGCGTGTCGGCGGAGATCGCATCCAGCTCGGCGGTGGTGGGGTAGCGCTCGAAGTTGGCGCTGTGGAAGCCGAAGCCCACGATCCACTCCCCGCGCTGCACGCGGGTGGCCTGGACCTTCATGCGACGGATGATCTCGTCGGTGTTGGCGGCCCCGAACAGGTCGGCATCGAGGAGATTTTTGCCGAAATAGATGAAGTGACCGTGGGTATCGATGAAGCCCGGCAACAGGGTGCGGCCCGCCAGATTCACGCGGCGGGCGTTGGCGGCAGCGGGGAGTCCCCGCAGGGGGCCGGCGTAAAGGATCCGGCCGCCCCCCACCGCCAGCGCCTCCACCGTGCTGGGTTGATCCCCCACCATGGTGAGGATCGTGCCGCCGCTGTAGATCGTCTCCACCGCGGGAGCGGGGGGGCTGGCGGCGAGGGAGGCTGCCGGTGGCAGGGCATTGGCCAGAAGGCCGCACGCCAGGGCAAGGGGCGCGAGGGGGCGGGACATAGGACAGCGGCGCACCCAGCCAGCGGGGCCGGGTTCGGGGTCTTTCGCACCGTACAAACCGCAGCGGCACGGCGACCACGGTCTTTCATTTTCTGAACGCTGTTGTCGCTGAACGCCGCGGTCGCTGCGCTCGGGCCCGGGCCCGGGCCCTTGGCCTGGGGTCAAGCCACCTTGGGCGGCGTCAGGGTCGTGGAGGGTGCCACAGCGAACTGGGCCCGGAAGGCGGACGGCAGGCTGCAGCAAGGCGAGGAGGGGCGCAAGGTAAGGAACTGCCG
>JBKDOZ010000162.1:0-5780 GCA_046342735.1 Synechococcaceae cyanobacterium | reverse complement strand
CCGTCCGGCCTCAGGCCGAGCGGAGCCAGCTGAACATCGAGCGCAGGCCCTTGCCCACCTGCTCGATCGGATGCTCGGCGTCGCGCTGACGGATGCGGGCCATCTCCGGCTTGCCGGCCTCGCACTCGGCCACGAAATTGCGGGCGAAGGTGCCGTCCTGGATGTCTCCCAGGATGCGCTTCATCTCGGCCTTGGTGTCGGCGGTGATCAGGCGGGGGCCGCTCACGTAATCGCCGTATTCGGCGGTGTTGGAGATCGAATCGCGCATGGCGGTGAGGCCACCCTTCACCATCAGATCCACGATCAGCTTCACCTCGTGCAGGCACTCGAAGTAGGCCAGCTCGGGCTGGTAGCCGGCTTCCACCAGCGTTTCGAAGCCGGCCTTCACGAGCTCACTCAAACCGCCGCAGAGCACCGCCTGCTCGCCGAACAGGTCGGTTTCGGTTTCCTCCTTGAAGTTGGTTTCGAGGATGCCGGCTCTGGTGCCGCCGATGCCCTTGGCGTAGGCCATGGCCAGCGCACGGGCGTTGCCGGAGGCGTCCTGGTGGATGGCGAACAGGGCGGGCACACCCATGCCGTTCTGGTATTCCCAGCGCACAGTGTGGCCGGGGCCCTTGGGCGCGATCATCACCACATCCACATCCGCGGGGGGCTGGATCAGCTCAAAGCGGATGTTGAAACCGTGCGCGAAGCTCAGCACCTTGCCGGCACTCAGGTGCGGGGCGATCTCCTTGTCGTAGACGGCCTTCTGGAACTCATCGGGCAGCAGCACCATGATCCAGTCGGCCTTGGCGGCCGCATCGGCCACGCTCAACACCTCCAGGCCATCAGCCTTGGCCTTCTCGGCCGAGCGGCTTCCCTCGTAGAGCCCCACCACCACGTTCACGCCGCTGTCCTTGAGGTTCAGGGCATGGGCGTGGCCCTGGGAGCCGTAGCCGATGATCGCCACCGTCTTGCCATCCAGCAGGCTGAGGTCGGCGTCGTCGTCGTAGAAGAGCTGGGCCATCAGGGCGACCGGTGCGGGCAGGGGAAAGGAGGAGCTTACGAAAGGGCCCGCCGCCCCCGCTCAGGCCTCGCTGGGATGGGCGATGACCCGGTCGATCAGGCCGTACTCCACCGCCTCGGCGGCGCTGAGGAAGTAGTCGCGGTCGGTGTCCTTCTCGATCTTCTCGAAGGGCTGGCCGGTCATGTCCGCCATGCTGTGGTTGAGCATGTCTTTGATCCGCAGGATCTCGCGGGCCTCGATCTCGATGTCGCTGGCCTGGCGCTGGCTGGTGCCCCCCAGGGGCTGGTGGATCATGATGCGGGCATGGGGCAGGGCCAGCCGCTTGCCCTTGGTGCCGGCCCCCAGCAGGAAGGCGCCCATCGAGGCCGCCAGGCCTACGCAGATGGTGACGACGTCGCTTTTTACATACTGCATCGTGTCGTAAATCGCCAGGCCAGCGGTGACCGATCCCCCCGGGGAATTGATGTAGAGGTAGATCGGCTTGCTGTTGTCCTCGGAGTCGAGGTAGAGCATCTGCGCCACCAGGCTGTTCGCGACGCCATCGCTCACCTCGCCGCCGAGGAAGAGGATCCGCTCCACGCCCAGGCGGGTGTAGATGTCGACCCAGCGCTCGTATTGGCTGCCGGGCAGGCGGTAGGGAACGCTTGGGGTGCCGATGGGCATGGCGGAGGGGTGGGTCGGGGACGGGGGAAGGAGGGGAGAGGAGCTGGCCTCAGCCGATGCCGGCGGCCGTGGGCAGGGGAACGGGGAGCTGCTTCTGGCTGGTGAGCACCCGGTCGATCAGGCCGTACTCGCGGGCCTCCTCGGCGGTGAGGTACGTCATGCGGTCGGAATCGCGGCTGAGCTGCTCGACGCTCTTGCCCGTGTTCTCGGCGAGCATCTCCAGCATGGTGTGTTTGTTGTGCAGCACCTCCTTCGCCCGGATCTGGATGTCGCTGGCCTGGCCGCGGGCGCCGGAGCGGGGCTGGTGCAGCACGATCGAGGCATGGGGCAGGGCGGCCCGCTGGCCCTTGGTGCCGGCGCTGAGAATCATGGCGGCGGTGCCCATGGCCTGGCCGATGCAGATGGTGTGCACCGGCGGCTTCACATAGCGGAGGGTGTCGCAGATGGCGAAGGCTTCCGTTTCAAAACCGATCGCGTCTCCGGAGTACCAGCTGGTGCCGGTGGAGTTGATGTAAAAGAAGATCGGCTTCTCCGGATTATCAAACTCCAGATAGAGCAGCTGGGCGATGATCAGCTCTGTTACATCGATGCCCATCTGCCGCTTGGCATCGTCGTCGGAAAACAGGGGCAGACCCAGGTACACGATCCGCTCCTTCAGCAGCAGCGACGGCAGGTCCGGCGGCGGCGTGCGGAACATGGCGGTATCGCCGTAATAGGGGGCCGACGCCGTCATCCGTGCTCGTCTGGGATACGTGGCAGGAGCCTAGCCGGCACCCGGAGGCTCGTGGCCCGGCGCGGCGACGGGTTTTCCGCCCGGCCGACCGCCACGACGCCCCCCCTTGCCGCTGGCACGCTCCCCCTCCTCGCTCTCCGGCGCTGGGGCGGGCTCGGCCCCCCGATCGCTGCGGGCGAACACCATGCGGCCGGTGGGGGTCTGCAGGGCGCCGGTGACGGTGACCGGCAGGCGCTCGCCGATCCGCTGGCGGGCATCTTCCACCACCACCATCGTGCCGTCCTCCAGGTACCCCACCCCCTGGTCGGCCTCCTTGCCCTCCCGCACGATCTTCAGCTGCAGGCTGTCGCCCGGCTGCACCTCCGGCCGCAGGGCAATCACCAGCTCGCTGAGGTTGAGCACCCGCAGCTCCTGCACCTGGGCCACCTTGGCCAGGTTGTAGTCGGCGGTGAGCAGGGTGCCGCCGGTGTCGGCGGTGAGCCGCAGCAGCTTGTCGTCGGCGCCATTGCCCTCGTAGCGGGTGCTGTTCACCACCAGCCGGCGGCCGTACTGCTCCCGCAGCTCGGAGAGCAGCTTCAGACCCCGCCGGCCCTTGCCCCGCTTCTCCGCGTTGGCGGAATCGGCCAGGGCCTGGAGCTCATCGATCACCGCCTGCGACACGATCACCTGCCCCTCCAGCAGGCCGCTGGCCAGGAGCCCGCGGATGCGGCCATCGATGATCACGCTGGTGTCGAGAATCTTGGCGCTGGCGGGCTGCAACACCCCCTCCGCCACCAGCAAGGCCTCGGTGCTGTTGGGGCTGAACAGCCGCAGCAGGGTGCGGCCATGCACCTCCGCCAGGTTGTAGCCGAGCACCCCGAAAAACACGTTGCTGAGCACCGCCGCCAGCGGTTTGACCAGCACCACCTCCCAGGGCAGGGGCAGCAGCAGGATCGGCGCCAGCAGCAGGTTGGCCACCAGCAGGCCGAGGATCAGCCCCACGGCCCGGCTGATCAGCAGATCGGTGGGCATGCTGCGCACCTGGGCCATCAGCCGGCGCCGCAGCTGCTGGAAGAAAAAGCCCGCGATCAACCCGAAGAAGGCCCCGAAGCCGCCCAACACCATGCGCAGCCCCTCGAGGTTGGTCACCTGCAGCAGCAGGGGCTCGGGCAGCAGATCGACCCCCAGCCAGCCGGTGGCGGCCCCGGAGATCAGGAACAGCAGCAGGATGAGAGGGTCCACCATGCTGGATTTCGTGGCGGCTCATCGCTACAGCCAGGCAGCATGCCCCATCCAGGGCGGATTGCCAGGAAGGGGTTACCGCCCGTGAACGGCGCCGCCCCCCGCGCCGCCTACCTGCACATCCCCTTCTGCCATCGGCGCTGCTTCTACTGCGATTTCCCGGTGGTGCCCCTGGGCGATCGGGCCGATGGGGAGCGCTCCGCCTCGATCCCCGCCTATCTGGCCCTGCTGGAGGGGGAGATCGCCGCCGCCCCCGCCGGGCCGCCGCTCTCCACGGTGTACCTGGGGGGCGGCACCCCCTCGCTGCTCAGCCCCGCCCAGGTGGGGGGCCTGCTGGCGGCCCTGGCGCGGCGCTTCGGCCTGGCGCCGGGGGCGGAGATCAGCCTCGAGCTCGATCCGGCCAGCTTCGATGAGGCGCGCCTGGCGGGCTACCTGGCCGCCGGCATCAACCGGGTGAGCCTGGGGGGCCAGAGCTTCGACGACGGCGTGCTGGCCGGCCTCGGGCGGCGTCACCGGCGGGCCGATCTGCGGGAGGCGATCCACTGGCTGGAGTGCGCCCGGCGGCGCGGCGTCCTGCGCAGCTGGAGCCTCGACCTGATCCAGGGGCTGCCGGGCCAGGATCTACCGCACTGGCGAGATCAGCTGGGGCAGGCGATCGCCAGTGGTGCCCCCCATCTGTCGATCTACGAGCTGATCCTGGAGCCCGGCACGGTGTTCGAGCGGCGCTGGCAGCGCGGCGAGCTGAGCCTGCCCGAGGAGGATCTGGCCGCCGACCTGATGGACGAGACCGCCGAGCGGCTGGCCGCCGCCGGCTACGGGCACTACGAAATCTCGAACTACGCCCACCCCGGCCACGCCTCGCGCCACAACCGCGTCTACTGGAGTGGGGCGGGTTGGGGGGGGTTCGGCATGGGGGCCACCTCCGCGCCGTGGGGGCAGCGTCTGGCGCGGCCCCGCACCCGCCAGGGGTGGGAGGCGTGGCTGGCGGCCGGGCAGCCGGGGCTGGAGGCCACAGCGCCGCAGCGGCCAGGGCCGCCGTTGGACGAGCTCCTGCTGGTGGGACTGCGCCGGCGCGAGGGGGTGGCGCTGCCGGCCCTGGCGGCGGCGGCGGGGGTGGGGCCCGGCGAGCTGGCGGATCTGGCGGAGCGATTGGAGCCCTGGCGGGCGCGGGGGTTGCTGCGCATCGAGGGGCCCCGCTGGCGGCTCACGGATCCTGCGGGAATGGCCCTGAGCAACGCGGTGCTGCGGGAGATGCTGGCCTGGTGGCAGGAGCGGCCCCCTGGGCGCTGATCCACTGGCGCAGGGCCCCCACCGCCAGGCCGCGGCCGTCGAGCAGGGGCGGGCAGAAGGGGGGCTGGCGGGGGGTGAGGCCGAGCAGGTCGGCGGTGACGCGCACCTGGCCATCGCAGGCCTCGCCGGCCCCGATGCCGATCACCGGAATCGAGAGGCGGCCGCTCAGCTCGGCCCCGAGCGCTTCGGGCACGTGCTCCAGCACCAGGGCGAAGCAGCCCGCCGCCTCCAACGCCTCGGCCTGGCGCCGCAGCCGCTCCTGGCTCACCGGATCGCCGGCCTGGCGCCGATAGCCGAGGCGATGCACCGATTGGGGGGTGAGGCCGAGATGGCCCATCACCGGGATGCCATGGCGCACGAGCCGGTCGATCACCGCCAGGGTTTCCGGTTCGGCCCCCTCCAGCTTCACCGCCACCGCCGGGCTCTCCTTGAGAACGCGACCCGCGGCGGCCACGGCGTCATCGGCGGCGCACTGGTAGCTGAGAAAAGGCAGATCGGCGATCAGCAGGGGGCTGTGGGGAGCCACCGTGGCCATGCCGCGCCCCACGGCGCGGCAATGGTGAAGCATCTCGTCGAGGGTGACCGGCAGGGTGGTGGCGTGGCCGAGCACCACCATCGCCAGGGAGTCGCCCACCAGCACCGCATCGGCACCCGCCTCGGCCACCAGGGCGCCGGAGAGGGCATCCCAGGCGGTGAGCATGGTGATCGGCAGGCCGGCCTGCTTGCGCAGGATCAGATCGCCGGGGCGTTGGGGCACGGGGGCTCCTGCAGACGGGGCCATTGCTAGCATTCCAGCGACACGGACCCACGCGGCCCCCACGCCCAAATCTGGTCAGAACCGGAAGGGAGCAGCCACACGGGATGCTC
>JBKDOZ010000161.1:0-17249 GCA_046342735.1 Synechococcaceae cyanobacterium | reverse complement strand
GCCTGCGGCCCCTGCTGGCCTGGCTCATCCGCCGCGGCCATGCCGGGCTGGCGATGGAGATCCTGCGCCTTCCCCTCAATCGCATCGGCGTGCGCACCCTGTTCCGCCTGGCGCGGCAGGGGGGCTCGGCCACCGTTTGATAGGGTTCACGGGTCCCTAAAACCGCACACCTGCGTGTTTCGGGTGATCTGAGCTGATCCGTTGCCGGCCCCCTCCTCGCCGAGGTCTTCCGTTCCGGTCCCAGGTCCCTGGCAGGTGGAGGCAAACCCGAAACCCCAATCACCATGGCCGTTGTCACCCTCGCGGAAATGATGGAGGCTGGCGCCCACTTTGGGCACCAGACCCGCCGCTGGAATCCCAAGATGTCGCGCTACATCTATTGCGCGCGCAACGGGGTTCACATCATCGACCTCGTGCAGACCGCCGTCTGCATGAACAACGCCTACAAATGGGTCCGCAGTGCCTCCCGCAGTGGCAAGCGCTTCCTGTTTGTTGGCACCAAGAAGCAAGCCTCCGAGGTCATCGCCCAGGAGGCCACCCGCTGCGGAGCCGCCTACGTGAACCAGCGCTGGTTGGGCGGCATGCTCACCAACTGGACCACGATGCGCGCACGCATCGATCGCCTCAAGGACCTGGAGCGCATGGAATCCTCCGGTGCGATCGCGATGCGTCCGAAAAAGGAAGCTGCCGTGCTGCGCCGTGAGCTCGATCGGCTGCAGAAGTATCTCGGCGGCCTCAAGAACATGCGCCGGCTTCCTGATGTGGTGATCCTGGTCGATCAGCGCCGCGAAACGAACGCCGTGCTCGAGGCCCGCAAGCTCGACATCCCCCTGGTCTCGATGCTGGACACCAACTGCGATCCGGATCTGTGCGATGTGCCGATCCCCTGCAACGACGATGCCGTGCGCTCCGTGCAGCTCGTGCTGGGTCGCCTGGCCGACGCGATCAACGAAGGCCGCCACGGTGCCCAGGATCGCGGTGGCGACGAGGAGGGCTGAGGCCCTCCCCTCCTGGCATCCCTCTCTTTCTTCCTTCTCCTCCCCCCACACGCCCCCTCTCCGCACCAATGGCTGAGATTTCCGCCAAAATTGTCAAAGAACTGCGCGATAAAACCGGCGCAGGCATGATGGATTGCAAGAAGGCGCTGGCCGAGTGCGCCGGCGACATGACCAAAGCGTCCGAGTGGCTGCGCCAGAAAGGCATCGCCTCGGCAGAGAAAAAATCTGGCCGCACCGCCGCCGAAGGTGCCGTGGGCAGCTACATCCACACCGGCGCCCGGGTGGGCGTGCTGGTGGAGGTGAATTGCGAAACCGATTTCGTCGCCCGTGGCGAACTGTTTCAAGAGCTGATCCGCAATGTGGCGATGCAGATCGCTGCCTGCCCCAACGTTGAGTACGTAACCACCGAGGAGATTCCCGAGGCGGTGGTGGAGCGTGAGAAAGCGATCGAGATGGGTCGTGACGACCTCGCCGATAAAAAGCCAGAGATGAGGGTCAAGATCGTGGAGGGTCGCATCGGCAAGCGACTCAAGGAATTAGCCCTGCTCGAGCAACCGTTCATCCGCGACCCCAACCTCACCTTGGGCGAATTGGTCAAGCAGGCGGTGGGCAAAACGGGGGAGAACATCCAGGTTCGCCGCTTCACCCGCTACACCCTCGGGGAAGGCATTGAGGTGGAGAAGGCCGACTTCGCCAGCGAAGTGGCGGCCATGGGCAAGGCGGCCTGAGGCCCCGAGGTGAGCCAAGGCACCCCACCGGAGCCCCCCGGCTCTCCCGGTGAGGGGGCCGTACCCGCCGCCGTTGGGGCCGGATTGTCCGGCCCTGAGCTCCACATACACGATCTCCAGGAACGTCTGCGCTCCAGCAACGCGGAGCTGTATCGCCACCTGGCGTTGTACCTGCAGGTGTTGCGGCAGGTTCTGCCGGTGCGGGTGGAACGGGCGGTGTTCCATCTCGCCACCCAGGTTCAGCCGCGCCGCTATGCCGGTCTGCCGCCCGAAGACCGGCGCCAGCTCCATCGGCGCCTCTCCGCGCTGGTCCACCGCTGCACCAGCCTGTTGACCGTGGAGCAGCTGGTCTCCCTGGCCTCCCAGATGGCCCGGGAGCGAGAGCGGCAGGAACGGCGCGAGCGCCATCGGCTGTTGCAGAGCTTCGCCAGCCCCGCCAGCCATGCGGATCTGCCCATGCCTGCGGGAGAACCATCTGGGCCCGATATCGGACGGAACGATTCCGAGGCGTTACCGGAGGGTTCGGTGGACCTCGATGGGGCCCGTCCCTTCAGTTCCAGCCTGCTTCAGAGCCTGCTTGCTGCGATCCCCTCCGCCCCTACGGCGAGCCGCTCCACACTCACGGGCTTGGGGGATCTGGCGCCAGGGGGGTTCGATGTCAGAACCCTTGCCGACAGGACGGAGCTTCAGGAACAAGGCCAGGAAGGGCTAGGACACCACGAGGAAGAAGACCGCGAAGAAGACGAAGAAGACGACGACGAACGAGACCAGGATGGCGAGGACCCACAGGGCGCACCACAGGGCGGACCACAGGGCGGACCACAAGACAGACAGGTAAATCCTGGCGATGAAATCGCCCTGCCCCTATCACCCTCCCTGGCCGGGATGCCCCTGCCACCGCTGCTGCAGCGGCTGGTGGGGGAGTCTTCGCAACGATCCCGTGCCCAAGACCCCTGGCGGGATGCGCGCCTGCCGGATGATCCGCTGCTGCTCCTGCGCTGGCTGGAGGGGGTGGAGCAGGCCCTGGCGCGACGGCTGCGCAACCTTTCCCATGCGATCAATGTCGAACTGTTGCGCTCGGGGCTGAGCGGCACCCTCTTGCCGGTTTCGCTTCTTGATGGCGTGCTCGGGGGGCAGATTGAGGTCCAGCCCGCCCCACCGAATCTGCTGCGGCTGCAGCTCCCCTTCCCCGCGGAGGATGCCAGCTCCCTTGTGGTGATGGCCGTGCTGTTGCGGCGCGTCGATCTGGAACTGGAGGAGCCGCGGCTGCGCACCTGTCGGCGCCGACTGCAGCAGCATCGCCAGGAGGTGCGCAGAATGGCCCAGCAATTCCGTCGCCTGCAGCGGCGGCGCGAGGCGCACGAGGCCGAACAGCTGTGGTTGCAGGATCGCCACGCCAGCCGCAACCCCCCGGACTGAACGCCACCGCCGGCGTGGAGAACTGGTGCGCCACCCTGCAGCAGGCCAGCCAACTGGAAAGCGATCGGGGCTTCGGCGATCTGGTGGGTCGCCGCGAGACCTACAGCGCCTTCATCCGCCGCAGCCTGCAGGAGGGCACCCGGGGGCTGACGGAGGAGGAGCAGCGATCCCTCGCCGAGCTGGCCGCTCGCTTCACCTCTTACCCCAGCGATCCGCCGGAGCGACGGGCACGGCTGGTGAGTCAGCTGCGCCAGCGTCTGCACCAGTTGCGCTGCCGCTATCGGCCGCCGGTGCCGGTCTCCCCCCCGCGGTTGCGGCTGCAGGAGCGTCCGCAGGAGGCGCCAGGAAGCTCCAACGCCCCGGCGGCCCGCTCAGGCTCGGCCGCCCGTCCGCTGCAGCCCGATACGCCTCTCCTGGAGGTGCCGGGGGTGGGCCCGAAGCTGGCCGGCCTGCTGGCCGGCCTGGGCCTCCTGGTGGTGCGCGATCTGGTGCAGCACTACCCCCGCGACTACCTCGACTACGCACGCCTGGTGCGGATCGCTGAGCTCGTGCCCGGCAGCACCGCCACGATCGTCGCCCGGGTGCGCCGCTGCCACGCCTTCGTCAGCCCGCGCAATCCCAACCTGGGGATCCTGGAGCTCCAGCTGCACGACGGCACGGGACGCCTGCGGGTGTCTCGATTCCTGGCGGGGCGACGCTTCGCTTCCCCAGGTGCCCTACGACTCCAGCAGAACCAGTACCCGGTGGGCGCCAACGTGGCGATCAGCGGTCTGGTGCGGGAGACGCCCTATGGCCCGGCCTTTCGGGATCCGTTGATCGAGGTGCTGGAGGGTCCCTCGGCGCCGGTGCGCTCCGAGCGCATCGGCCGGATCGTTCCTGTCTATTCGCTCAGTGAGGGCTTGAGCCAGGAGCGGATCGCCTCGGTGTTGCGCACGGTTCTGCCCCACGTGGAGGGCTGGGGCGATCCCCTGGAGCCCGCCCTGCGCCGCGAGCTCCAGCTGCTGCCCCTTCCCAACGCCCGCCACGGCATCCACCAACCGGAGAGCCAGGAGCATCTGCAGGCCTGTCGCCGCCGTCTGGTGTTCGATGAATTCCTGCTGCTGCAGCTCACCCTGGGGCTGCGGCGCCAACAGCTGCGGAGCCGGCCGGCCCCCTCCCTGGCCCTTCCCCCGGGCGGTGACGATCTGGTGGCCAAGTTTCTGGATCTGCTCCCGTTTTCCCTCACCAGCGCCCAGGCCCGCGTACTGGCGGAGATCCGCGCCGACATGGCCGGAAACCGGCCGATGGCCCGGCTGCTGCAGGGGGATGTGGGCAGCGGCAAGACCGTGGTGGCCCTGGCGGCTTTGCTGGGGGCGGTCCAGGCCGGTTGGCAGGGGGCCCTGATGGCCCCCACCGAGGTGCTGGCGGAGCAGCATCTGCAGAGGTTGGCCCTCTGGCTGCCCCAGCTCCATGTGCGCTTCGAGCTGCTCACCGGCTCCACCCCCGCGCGCCAGAGGCGACACGTGCTGCAGGACCTGGCGAACGGCCAGCTGCAGCTGCTGGTGGGCACCCATGCCCTGCTGGAGGACCCGGTCCAGTTCGATCGGCTCGGGCTGGTGGTGGTGGATGAGCAACACCGCTTCGGAGTGCGTCAGCGCAACCGCTTGCTCGCCAAGGGGCTGCAGCCCCATCTGCTGACGATGACGGCCACTCCGATTCCGCGCACCCTGGCGCTGTCCTTGCATGGCGACCTCGATGGCAGCCAGATCGATGAGCTCCCCCCGGGTCGCACCCCCATCCGCACGCGCACCCTGCGGTCCGAGGAACGACCGGCGGCCTGGGAGCTGATCCGCGAGCAGGTGGCCCTGGGACAGCGGGCCTATGTGGTGCTGCCGCTGGTGGAGGACTCAGAGAAAGTGGATCTGCGATCGGCGGTGGAGGTGCACCGCCAGCTGGCCGAGGAGGTGTTTCCCGAGCTGCAGGTGGGCCTGCTGCACGGACGCCTCTCCAGCGAGGAGAAGCAGGCCGTGATCGGCGCCTTTGCCGGCGGTGCCTGCCAGGTGCTGGTGTCCACCACGGTGGTGGAGGTGGGGGTGGATGTGCCGGAGGCCAGTGTGATGGTGATCGATCACGCGGAGCGCTTCGGGCTCTCCCAGCTCCACCAGCTGCGCGGCCGGGTGGGGCGGGGTGCGGCCGCCTCCCATTGCCTGCTGGTCCACGATGGCGACAGCGCCACGGCGCGCCAGCGGCTTGATGTGCTGGTGCACAGCACCGATGGCTTTGAAATCGCCGAAATGGACCTGCGCTTGCGGGGGCCGGGCCAGGTGCTGGGCACCCGCCAGTCGGGCCTGCCGGATCTGGCCCTAGCCAGCCTCAGCGACGACGGGGCGGTGCTGGAGGAAGCCCGGGAGGTGGCGCGGCGGCTTCTGGAGGGTGATCCGCGCCTGGAGGGCCATCCCCAGTTGGCGGCGGCCCTGGCGGCCCGGAGCCAGCGGTTGGCCGAGGCGGCGCAGTTGAATTGAGCGCCGGTTGCCCCCGCCATGGCCCTTCGCCCCTGGAGTCCGATCCCCATCCGCGACAACGGCGAACCGCTGCTGGAGCTGCCCCCGGCCCTGAGGCGCTGCGAACCCCACCCGTATCAGGTCTTGGGCGCCCCCTACGGAGGGGCCGGGCCATTCCGGCTACGGCGGGGCGTGATCGAGCGGCTGCTGGTGGCCCAGGCCGCCCTCGGGCGCGAGCAGCCGGGCTGGCAATTGGCGATCTTTGATGCCTGGCGACCCCTGGCGGTGCAGCGCTTCATGGTGCGCCATGCCCTGGAGCAGGAATGCCGCGAGCGGGGCATCGATCCCGACCATCCGAGCCCAGCCTTGGAGGAGGCGACGCAGCTGGTGGGAAGGTTCTGGGCCCCCCCCAGCGAGGATCCGCACACCCCGCCCCCCCACAGCACCGGAGGGGCCGTGGATCTCACCCTGGCGGAGAGCAACGGCGCGGATCTGGCGATGGGCGGCGCCATCGATGCGCTGGGGCCCGTGTCCGAACCCGATCACTACGCCAGCGCCGCCGCCGCAAACCCGACGGGACCGGAGGCGCACTGGCATCGGCGGCGCCGGCTGCTGGCGTCATGCCTGGCAGAGGCGGGATTCGCCCAGCACCCCAATGAGTGGTGGCACTTCAGCTACGGCGACCAGCTCTGGGCCTGGCGACAAGGGGTGGCGGAGGCCTGCTACGGGCGCGCTCCGGAGGCTGCTACGGGCGCTCTCCCGAGGGCTGAGGGGGCGTGAGGAGGCGTTGCTCCAACGCCTGGGCCTCGGATGGGGTCATCAGACCCCTGCCCACGCAGCGCCGCAGGCTGGCGCGGAGCATGTCGGCCTGCACCAGGCGCAGCCGGGCCTGCACCGGCTCGGGCTGGTCGGCCCAGGGCTTGAGTTGCTCGGCGAAGGTGCGCTCCACATGGGCCGACTGGCAGGTGACCTGGTCCGGGTCGTAGACCTCCTTGCGAGGGGGAGGGGGCTGGGGCCGGGTGGGCTGGGCCGAGGCGGTAGCCGCCACACTCGAAGACAGCGCCACCATGGCGAGGGTGGCCAGAAGGGGCCGGCGACTCATGGGGAACCCAGAAGAGCGCGCACCCGCTCGTCGCCGATCAGCGCAACAAAATCGCCGAAACACCGGCGCACGCCACCCTCGCGCTTCCAGGCCGCCAACAGGGGCTCCAGCGTGTCCTCCAGGCGCTCGAGCGGCATGCGCTCCAGGTAGGGCTGCGCCAGCCGGGTCAGCCCCGGGGTGCCGCCCAGCCACAGCTGGTACTGATCGACGCCACTGCCCACCAGGCCGATCTCCGCCATGTAGGGACGGGCGCAGCCGTTGGGGCAGCCGGTCATGCGCACAAGCACCTGGCGCTCGATGCCCAACCGGCTGAAGAGCACCTGGAGGCGCTCCAGCACCTGCGGGAGAATCCGCTCCGACTCGGTGATCGCCAGACCGCAGGTGGGCAGGGCCGGGCAGGCGATGGCGTGTCGCTCCAGCAACGGCGGGGCTTCGGGCTCCTCGAAGCCCAGGGCCGCCAGGGCCTGCCGCACCCCCTTGCGCTGGGTGGTGCCGATGTTGCAGAGCAGCACATCCTGGTTGGGCGTGACGCGCACCTCCAGTTGGTAGGTCTCCACAAGTCGGCGGAGGCCCTGCTTCCGTTCCCCCTCCAGGCGCCCGCACAGCAGGGGCAGCCCCACAAACCAGAGCCCCCCCTCCTGCCGTTGCCACCCCAGGTAGTCGTGGAGGCGGGGTTTCGGCTCCTTGCGCTGGGGAAGGATCGGGTGGGGAAAGTAGGAGGCCAGCTCGGAGCGGAACCAATCGATGCCGCGGTCGTGGATCAGATACTTCATGCGGGCGTGCCGGCGCTGCACCCGGTCACCGTGGTCGCGTTGGAGGGCGGCGATCGCCTGCACCAGATCGAGAATGTGCTCGTGGGCCACGTAGCCCAAGGGGTCGGCCGTGCGTGCGAAGGTCTCGTCCTTGTTGTGGGTGCGGCCCATGCCGCCGCCCACCACCACGTTGCACCCCTCGGGCCGTCCCTGCCGATCGGTGAACAGCACCAGGCCGATGTCCTGGGTGAGCAGGTCCACCGAGTTGTCCCCGGGCACGGTGACGGCGATCTTGAACTTGCGGGGCAGATAGGTGGCGCCGTAGAGGGGCTCCTGCGGATCGCCGCTGAACACGCGACCCTCCTGCTGGCGGGCGCGGGCCCGGCTCACCGCCCGACTCGGTTTGATCCGATAGGCGTGGTCGCCGTCAACCCACAGGTCGAGGTAGGAGCCTTCGGCAGCCTGGGGGGCCAGCAGGTCAGCGATGTCGTCGGCGAGGCGGCGGGCCGCGGGGTAGCCCCCCTCCGCCAACGGTGCGGCAGGCGCCATCACGTTGCGGTTGATGTCGCCGCAGGCGGCCAGGGTGGAGCCGAGGCTGCGCACGATCGTACCGATCACCTCACGCAGGTCGGCCTTGGCGATGCCGTGCATCTGGAAGGCCTGGCGGGTGGTGGCCCGCAGGGTGCCGTTGCCGAGGCGGTCCGCCAGATCATCGAGCGCCACGTAGAGGGAGGCGGGAATGCGGCCCCCCGGGCTGCGCAGGCGCAGCATCATCTGCCAATCCTTCTCGTGCCCCTTCTGGCGCCGATCCCGGTCGTCCTGCTGGTAGCTGCCGTGGAACTTCAGGATCGAAACGGCGTCCTGTCCGAAGTGGCGAGGCCGGTTGGCCCCGTCGCCATCCAGCTCTGCGAGCAGGGGCTCCTTCAGGTGGCCACTTTCCAGCTTGAGGGTTTCCGCCGCAGTCCGCGCCGGGGCAGCGGAAGCGGGCGGATCCTGGGCCGCAGGGGCAGGGGAAGGGCTCTTGCTGACCCGCGTGGGTGACATCCGCGGCCGGCGCTCATACTCATCTCGAAACTAGCGAACGGCAGGCGGCCCAACGCGGGGCGGCGGGGGAACCGCCATTCCATAAAGTCTCCGGCAGCTTCGGGCACGGCTCCATGGCCACCTTTTTGCTGGAGATTGGCACGGAGGAGCTGCCGGCCGATTTCGCGCGGGAAGCCCTCCCCCAACTGCGCGATCAGGTGCGCGCCGACCTGGATCGGCTGAGGCTGGCCGCCACGGCGGTGCGCTGCACGGGCACACCCCGTCGCCTTGCCCTCACGATCGAGGGGCTGGCCGCCTGCCAGCAGGATCGCAGCGAGGAGCGCAAGGGACCGCCGGCCCAGCAGGCCTTTCGCGATGGGCAGCCCACCGAGGCGGCGATCGGTTTCGCCCGCCGCTGCGGTGTGGCCGCTGAGCAGTTGGAGATCCGCGACACCGAGAAAGGCCCGTTCGTCTTCGCACGAATCCTGGAGCGGGGTCAGGCCACGGCCGATCTGCTGCCCACTCTCATCCCCGGATGGATCTGGGCTCTGCAGGGCCGCCGTTTCATGCGATGGGGAGCGGGCGAAAGTCGCTTCAGCCGGCCCGTGCGCTGGCTGGTGGCCCTCCTTGACACCCAGGTGGTGCCGGTGGAACTCCGTGAGTGCGACCCACCGCTTCGCAGCGACCGGCTCAGCCGGGGCCACCGCCTGCAGGGCGACACGGTCTCCATCGCCGATGCCGGCGTCTACGCAGCCACCCTGGCGGCCCACGACGTGCAGGTCGATCGGGAGATCCGGGCCGCCTGGATCCGGGAGCACCTCACGCAGGCCGCCGCGGAGGCTGGTGGCCTTCCCGATCTGCCGGAAACGCTGTTCGAGGAATTGGTGGATCTGGTGGAGGCGCCGCAGCTGATCGAGGGAACGATCGAGCCGCGCTTCCTCTCCCTGCCGCCGGAGGTGCTGAGCACCGTGATGCGCACCCATCAGCGCTACGTCCCCCTGCTGCGTGCCAACGTCGCCGCTGACCCCTTGGCCCTGGAGGCCGGCCCGGTGCTGCTGCCCCGCTTTCTCTGCGTGGCCAACGGACGGGTGGAAGCGGCGGCCGTGATCCGACGCGGCAACGAGCGGGTGCTGCGGGCGCGCCTGGCGGATGCCGAATTTTTCGTGCGGGCGGATCGGTCTGTGCCCAGCATCGACCGCCGGGACGCCCTGGCGAAGGTCACCTTCGCGGAAGGGCTCGGCAGCCTGCGGGATCGCAGCGAGCGGATCGAATGGCTCACCGACGTGCTGCTGGAGGACACCGCCCAGTCCGAGGTGGCCTCGGTGGCGCGGCGGGCAGCCCACCTCTGCAAACACGATCTGGTCAGCCAGATGGTGGGTGAGTTTCCGGAGCTGCAGGGGGTGATCGGTGCCAAGTATCTGCTGGCGGAGGGGGAAGCGCGCGAGGTGGCCCTGGCCGTGCTGGAGCACTACCTGCCCCGCGGCGCTGGCGATGCGCTGCCGGGTTCCGCTGCGGGGGCCCTGGTGGCCCTGGCGGAGCGCCTGGAGCTGCTTCTGAGCATCTATGCCAAGGGGGAGCGGCCCAGCGGCTCCAGCGATCCCTACGCGCTGCGGCGGGCCGGCAATGGCCTGCTGCAGATCCTCTGGGATCGGGGCTGGCGGCTGGATCTTCTCGCGTTGTTGCAGCGGGCGGCTGCTCACTGGGCCACCCTGTTCCCCCACTTCGCAGTGGATGCCGCGGCACTGGCCAGTGAACTGGCCGAATTTCTGCGCCAGCGGCTGGGCAGCCTGCTGGAGGAGAGCGGGCTTGATGGCGATCTGGTGCAGGCTGTGGCCGGACCCGATGTGCCCCTGGCGCGTGTTCTGGGCGACCCAGAGGATGCCCGTCGCCGGGCGGCGCTGCTGGCGGAACTGCGAAGGGGTGGAGAGTTGGCAGCCGTGCAGGCGGTGGTCCAGCGGGCCTCCCGGCTCGCGGCGAAGGGGGAACTCGATCCTGCGGTGCTCACCCCAGAGGGCGTCGTCGATCCCGGGCTGTTCCAGTCACCGGCGGAAACGGCGATGCATGAGGTGGTGCGCCAACTGGTGCCGATCGCCGCCGCTGTGCGGGAGGGCGGCTATGGGCCCCTGGCCCACGCCCTGGCCGCCAGCGCCGACACCCTCGCCGCCTTCTTCGATGGCCCCCAAAGCGTGCTGGTGATGGCGGAAGATCCGCAGGTGCGCCGCAACCGGCTCAACCTGCTGGGGGTCCTGCGCAACCAGGCGGCCCTGCTGGCGGATTTCGAGCGCATCAGCGGCGGCTGAGGACTGCGCGGGGGGGGGCAGCACCCACCATTGTGGAAGAAGGTTGCCCACCGCTCCCATGCAGATCGTTGAGGCCTTGATCGAAGCCCTGTGGCATCGGGGGGTTCGGCGGGTCTATGGGGTCCCGGGCGATTACGTGCTCGGGCTTTTTGCCCGGTTGGAGGCCTCCCCGATCGAGGTGATCTGCACCGCAGGGGAGGAGGGGGCCGGCTTCGCCGCTGACGCCCATGCCCGTCTGCAGGGCCTCGGGGTCGTGGTCGTCACCTATGGCGTCGGCGCCCTGAAGCTGCTCAACCCGGTGGCGGGCGCCTACGCGGAGCGATCGCCACTGCTGGTCATCAGCGGCGCGCCTGGCGTGCGCGAAAGCGATGGCCACGCCCTGTTGCACCACCGCATCCGCGCCGAAGACACCCAACGGCGCTTTTTCCAAGAGGTCACCGCCGCCACCGCGGTGCTCGATTCGGCCCGCACCGCCGGCGCTGAACTCCTGCAGGTCTTGGCGGCGATGCAGCGGGATTCTCGCCCTGGCTATCTGGAAATTCCGCGCGACTGTCTGGAGCGCGAGATTCCCTGGCCCCTGGTGCTGGAGCCGCCAGCCCCGGCACCCCTGGCGATTCCAGCGGCCGTGCGGCAGGAGGGGGAGCGCTGGCTTGCCTGGCTGCGAGCGCGCCAACGGCCCCTCGTGCTGGCCGGGGTGGAGGTGGCACGCTTCGGCCTGCAGGATCTGCTGCGCCAGGTGCTGGAGCGGGAGGGCTGGCCCCTGGCCACCAGCCTCTCCGGCAAAACATTGCTCTCCGAGCGACACCCCCAGATGTTGGGCGTCTACGAGGGGGCGATGGGCCAACCCGAGGTGCGCCGCCAGGTGGAGGGCAGCGATGGATTGCTGGTGCTCGGCATGCCCCTCAACGATCTCGACACCGGGCTGTTCACCATGGAGATCCCCCCGGGTTCCGCCCTGGTGGTGGATGTAGCGGAGGGTCTGCGCTGTGGTGATGGGCGGGATGAGAATCTCGATCCGCTCACCCTGCTGCGCATCTGGGCCGATGCGGGCGGGCGCCCAGGAGGCGCCGAACCCGGCGGCAGCACCTGGGGTACCCGCAGGGACACTGGAGACCACGCCCCACCCCAGTTCGAGCCGCTGCCCGATCAAGCGATCCGGGTCACGCGACTGATGGAGGCAATTGATGCCAGCCTGCCGCCGGATGCGGTCGTTCTGGCGGATCCTGGCGATGCCCTGTTCGCTGCGGCCGATTTACATCTGCAGGAGGCCAGTCACTTTCTTTCCAGCACCTACTGGGCCTCCCTGGGATTCGCCCTGCCGGGCTCGGTGGGGGCGTGGGGGGCATGCCCCGAGCGCGGGCCCGTGGTGTTGTTGGGGGATGGATCGCTGCTGATGTGCGCGATGGAGCTGGCCACGCTGGCCCGCTACGGCATCCCCGCCCTGGTGATCGTGCTCGATAACGGCGGGTATGGCACGGAGCGGCCCATGCTCGACGGAGCCTTCAACGACGTGGCCCCCGTAGACCACGCACAGCTGGCCCGAAGTCTGGGACTGCACCACAGCGAGAGGGTCGTGGAAGAAACGGCACTCTGGGCCGCCCTGCAACGCTGGCAGGGGGTCCGTCCGGGCCCGGTGCTGCTCTCCGTGGCCATCGCCCCGGGAGATAGCTCACCGGCCCTGCAGCGCCTCACCGAAGCCCTGGCCCGCCGGGTACGCCCCTCAGGAGCGTGAGAGAACAGGTTCCCGTTCCGGAGCGATATCCCCAGGTTGGGCCGTCTCCAGCGACGGGCTCGCCTCCGGCCGGGCGGGCATGCGGATGCCGCCTTTGATGGTTTGCACGGCAAGCATGCGCTGGGCTTCCTCCTCCGTTCGCACGGCACTGGGCACCGGTTGATAACGAGAAGGGGCCAGCGCCTGACCGCGCAGCACGGAACCCAAGGTCTTGGCGGTGAGCTTGAGCTGCTGCCACGGGTTCATGGCCACCACACGCTTGTAGAGGTAGCTGTCGAAGGTGAGGCGCTGCACGTCTTTGTCGTCGCACATTTCAACGAAGGCCTCGCGAGCGGCGTCGTTGCTATAAAAGATGTTCTGAAGTATCTCCAGAACTTTGTAGGTGGCACCATATTTGCGGTCCCACTTTTTCAGATATACCTTGAGGTCTTTCTCGCTGGGGATACGGCTGCCATTGGCGCTGGCCGCCACAATCTCTTCCGCACACATGCGGCCACTCTTGGCGGCAAAATAGATGCCCTCACCGGAGCTTTTGGTTACGTAGCCAGCCGCATCACCCACCAGCGCCATGCGCCCCACCACCCTTCGCGGGCGCGGATGCTCGGGGATCGGATGGGCCTCAACCTTGATCACTTCCCCATTCACCAGGCGCTTGGAAGCCCGCTCCCGAATGCCTTGCTGTAAGGATTTGATCAAAGACTGATTTTTCTGCATGGTGCCAGTACCAACCGCCACATGGTCGTACTTCGGGAAGACCCAAGCGTAGAAATCAGGGGAGACATCGGTGCCGACATACATCTCGGCGAGATCTTCGTAATAGGCCATCTCCTCCTTCGGCAGGCGAATGCGCTCCTGGAAGGCGATGGCCACGTTGTAATCCCCGGCATCCATGGCCTTGGCCACACGGCTATTTGCCCCATCGGCACCGATGATCAGGTCCACCTCGAGGGATTTGAGCTCACCGGTGGCTTCGCCGTTGCTGTAGTCGGCATATTGCAGGGTGTAAGGTCCCTGGCGATCTTTGCCGGTGTCGATCTTCTGGACAAGGCCATTGATCAGCTGGGCACCCAGGTCGGCGGCGCGATTGCGCAGGAAAGCATCCATCACCTCACGGCGGCACATGCCGATGTATTCGGCCTGATTCTCGAGATGGATGTCCACCTCGCGGTTGGAGGGGGAGATCATGCGCATGTTGCGCACCTTGCGATCAATGATCGATTCGGGCAGGTCGAACTCTTCCACCATGCAGAGAGGAATGGCCCCGCCACACGGTTTGGCGTTGTCGAGCTTGCGCTCAAACAGCCAGGTGGCAATGCCGGCTCGGGCAAGCACCTCGGCTGCACAGGATCCGCTCGGGCCACCACCGACCACCGCGACTCGCAACATCTTGAAACTCGCTCCAGGCAAAGGATCCTTGATTGGAAGCTAACACCGGAAGCCAGGCCGATGTTGGTTGCTGGCTTGCCGAGGGTCCGTAGCATCGGCGCTGGCCGACTCTTCGCATCGGTGTCCCCACGGGCTCCCCGCACCGGCCGCAGCGGCCGCCCCTCCAGGAGCGCCCGATCCCCCGGGGCGCCTCCCCTGGACGACATTCCGCTTGCGCGGCGCACCCAGCCCCAGGCCCCGCCACGCCGCAGGGGAGACCCGGGCCGTCTCTGGCTCCTGGCTGTTTGCGGTGTGGGCGGCTCCGTGCTGGCTCTGCTGCTGCTCTCCCCCCTGCGTCAGCGGCTGCCAGCTCCGCCGGTGGAGGGGCTGGCGGTACGCCCAGCCGCGGACGGTCGCCTGCTCGGCCACTTCCCCTACCCCGAGGCCCCTCCCACCAGCCTCACCGCGATCGCTCCCGGCCTCTCGCTGCGGCACGAGGCGGCCGAAGCGCTACGGCAGATGCGCAGGGCCGCCGCCAGGGATGGGGTGGAGCTGAGCGTGCTGAGCGCCTTCCGCGATCGATCGCTGCAACAACATCTGTTCTTTGATGTGAAGGCCAACCGCAACCAGGACGCCCGCACCCGGGCACGGGTCAGCGCCCCCCCCGGCTTCTCCGAGCACAGCACCGGCTACGCGGTGGATTTCGGCGATGGCCGCCTGCCGGCCACGAATCTCTCGGAAAGCTTCGAGGCCAGCCCCGCCTTCCGCTGGCTAACCGCGAACGCCAACCGCTACCACTTCACCCTCTCCTTCCCGCGAAACAACCGCCAGGGGGTGAGCTACGAGCCATGGCACTGGCGCTACGAAGGCTCCACCGAAGCCCTTCGCCTGTTTGAGCCTGCGCAGCGATTGGTCTCCCGGTGAGGCAGCCGGCGAAGCGGCGGTTCGGCATCCCGGATCGGGAGGCGAGCGTCTAGAGTCAAGAATCGCTTCAGATTCGCCCGCTCCGCGGCCGCAGTCGCCAGAAGCCTTCCCTCCAGACCCTATCCACTCCCAGGACCCCGACCCCCATGAGCGGCGAGCACAAAGGCGCCAAGATTCGCAACATTGCGATCATCGCCCACGTCGACCACGGCAAAACAACACTGGTGGACGCCCTGCTCGCCCAGTCCGGCATCTTCCGCGACAACGAGGCCGTGCCCACCTGCGTGATGGACTCCAACGACCTGGAGCGTGAACGCGGCATCACGATTCTCTCCAAGAACACCGCGGTGGATTACGAGGGGATCCGCATCAACATCGTTGACACTCCCGGACACGCTGATTTCGGCGGCGAGGTGGAGCGGGTGCTGGGCATGGTGGATGGCTGTTTGCTGATCGTGGATGCCAATGAGGGGCCGATGCCCCAAACCCGGTTTGTGCTGAAGAAAGCCCTGGAGAAGGGCCTGCGCCCGATCGTGTTTGTCAACAAGATCGACCGAGCACGCGTTGATCCCGAACAAGCCGTGGACAAGGTTCTTGACCTTTTCCTCGAACTCGGAGCCGACGACGATCAGTGTGATTTCCCCTATCTGTTCGGCAGTGGCATGGGTGGTTATGCCAAGCCCGATATGGCCACGGAAAGCGAAACGATGCGCCCCCTGTTCGATGCGATCCTGCGCCACGTTCCACCGCCGGTAGGCGATGCCAACAAACCCCTGCAGATGCAGGTAACCACCCTCGATTACAGCGATTTCCTCGGCCGCATCATGATTGGCCGCATCCACAACGGCCAGATCCGAGCCAACCAGCCGGTGGCTCTGCTGCGTGACGATGGCAGCGTCAAACGGGGCCGCATCAGCAAGCTGCTTGGCTTCCAAGGGCTGCAGCGCGTGGAGATTGAACAGGCATCCGCCGGCGATCTGGTGGCCGTATCTGGCTTTGATGAAGTCAACATCGGCGAAACCATTGCCTGCCCCGACAACCCGGAGGCGCTGCCGCTGATCAAGGTGGATGAACCCACCCTGCAGATGACCTTCGTGGTCAACGATTCGCCCTTTGCCGGTAAGGAAGGCAAATTCGTCACCAGCCGTCAGGTGCGCGACCGCCTGCAGAAAGAGCTGCTCACCAACGTGGCCCTGCGGGTGGAAGACACCGACTCTCCGGACCGCTGGTCCGTCAGCGGTCGGGGCGAGCTGCACCTCGGCATCCTGATCGAAACGATGCGACGCGAGGGCTATGAATTCCAGGTGAGCCAACCGCAGGTGATCTTCCGCACGATTGACGGCACCCCCTCCGAGCCGTTCGAAACCCTGGTGCTCGATGTGCCCGAGGAGTCGGTGGGCGCCTGCATCGAAAAGCTGGGCATCCGCAAGGCCGAGATGCAAAACATGGAAACCAGCAACGATGGCCGTACCCAGCTGGAGTTCGTGGTCCCATCCCGTGGCTTGATCGGCTTCCGGGGCGAATTCATCCGCGCCACCCGCGGCGAAGGAATCATGAGCCACTCCTTCCTGGATTACCGCCCCATGCAGGGCGATTTCGATGCCCGTCGCAATGGTGTCCTGATCGCCTTCGAGGAGGGCACCGCCACCTTCTATGCCCTCAAGAACGCGGAGGATCGCGGCCAGTACTTCATCACGCCTGGCACAAAGGTCTACAAAGGCATGATCGTGGGCGAAAACAACCGTCCCCAAGACCTCGAGATCAACGTCTGCAAGACCAAGCAGCTCACCAACATGCGCTCCGCCGGCGCTGAGGAACTCGACACCCTGCAGGCCCCGATGCAGATGACCCTGGAGCGCGCGCTCGAATACATCGGGCCCGACGAAATGCTTGAGGTCACCCCCGAATCGATCCGGCTTCGCAAGCTGCCTGCCCGCAAACCAGCCAAGCGTTGAGCGCAGCGGGGCCTGTGTCCCCTGGCGGGGAGGAGGAGAGATTGGTCTCCGATCCCCGCTTCCAGGAGGCTGTGCGCCACTTCAATGCGGGCGACTGGTACGCCTGCCACGATGGCTTCGAGGAGCTCTGGCATGAAACCCAGGGCGCCATGCGCCCGGTTCTTCAGGGCTTTCTCCAGATCGCCGTGGCTGAGCTGCACCTGGAGCGGGGCAACCGGCGCGGAGCCACCATGCTGATGGGGGAGGGCCTCGGTCGCTTGCAAGCCTGCGGTGCGGTGGCGCTGGGGATCGCCCTGGCGTCCCTGCGCGACTGTGTATCCGAGCGTCTGTTGGCCCTGCAGCTGGAGCAGCCCCTGACGGATTTGGCACCGCCTCGCCTGGAGGGATCCGGGGAGAGGGCCCAGTAAATTGGGCAGCGATCCCGTTGCCGAGCTTCGGTCTTGCCTCACCTGGCTCGCCTGCGATCTCTCC
>JBKDOZ010000160.1:0-18984 GCA_046342735.1 Synechococcaceae cyanobacterium | reverse complement strand
GCACCATGAATCCACCTCGCCGCACCCGTCGGGTCGGCCGGTTCGCCGGCAAGCGGGCGCAGGTGACGAAAGCCGTGGTGCGCCTGGCCGATGGCAACGCCATCCAGCTCTTCCCCGAATCCTGAGGGCCTGATCCATGGCAATCCGTACCTACAGGCCCATCACCCCAGGCACCCGCACGCTGGTCGTCACCGACTTCAGCGAAATCACGGGGCGTAGCCGCGAGCGCGGGCTGGTGGTGGCCAAGCACCGCCGCAAGGGCCGCAACAATCGCGGTGTGATCACCTGTCGCCACCGCGGCGGCGGCCACAAGCGGCTCTACCGCATCGTCGATTTCCGCCGCGATAAGCACGGCGTGCCGGCGAAGGTGGCGGCCATTCACTACGACCCGCACCGCAATGCGCGCCTGGCGCTCCTCCACTACGTGGACGGCGAAAAGCGCTACATCCTTGCCCCTGCAGGCGTCAGCGTGGGGCAGACCCTGGTCTCCGGCCCCGAAGCCCCGATCGAGAACGGCAATGCCTTGCCCCTCTCGGCCATCCCGCTCGGCTCCAGCGTCCACAACGTGGAGCTCTATGCCGGCCGCGGCGGCCAGATGGTGCGCACGGCTGGTGCCAGCGCCCAGGTGATGGCCAAGGAGGGCGACTACGTCGCCCTGAAGCTCCCCTCCACGGAAGTGCGTTTGGTCCGCCGCGAGTGCTACGCCACCCTTGGTGAAGTGGGCAACTCCGAGCAGCGCAACACCAGCCTTGGCAAAGCCGGGCGCAAGCGCTGGCTGGGCCGTCGGCCAGAGGTGCGCGGCAGCGTCATGAACCCTTGCGATCACCCCCATGGCGGTGGCGAAGGGCGGGCCCCCATCGGTCGATCCGGCCCTGTCACTCCCTGGGGCAAACCGGCCCTCGGCTACAAGACGCGGAAGCGCAACAAGCCGAGCAACCGGTTCGTGCTGCGCAAACGTCGCCGCACCTCCAAACGGAGCCGTGGCGGACGCGACTCCTGATGACGATGACCCACACCGCACCGCAGTTCGCCTAATCCGCCATGGGACGCTCACTCAAAAAAGGTCCGTTCGTCGCCGACAGCCTGCTCCGCAAAGTCGAGAAGCAGAACACCGCCGACGACAAGTCCGTGATCAAAACCTGGTCACGCGCCTCGACCATCCTGCCGATGATGATCGGTCACACCATTGCCGTTCACAACGGCAAGGCCCATGTGCCCGTCTACGTGACGGAGCAAATGGTGGGCCACAAGCTGGGCGAATTCGCGCCCACCCGCACGTTCCGCGGCCACATCAAGGACAAAAAGGGAGGCCGCTGATCCGATGGCTACCAACAAACCCACAAGCCAAGCCCTTGCCCACGGCCGCTACATCCGCGGTTCCGTGTCCAAGGTGCGCCGTGTGCTCGATCAGATCCGGGGTCGCTCCTACCGCGACGCCCTGATCATGCTCGAGTTCATGCCTTACCGCTCCACCGGCCCGATCACCAAGGTGCTGCGCTCCGCCGTAGCCAATGCCGAGAACAACCTCGGCCTTGACCCTGCCAGCCTCGTCATCAGCGAGGCCTTTGCCGACATGGGGCCGTCGCTTAAGCGGTTCCGCCCCCGCGCCCAAGGTCGCGCCTACGCGATCAAGAAACAGACCTGCCACATCAGCATCGGTGTGGCGGCCACTTCCGCCTGATTCCCGAGGACACCGACCGATGGGACACAAAATCCATCCAACGGGCTTGCGCCTGGGGATCACCCAGGAACACCGCTCACGCTGGTATGCCCCCAGCAAGACCTACCCCACCCTGCTCCAGGAGGACGACCGCATTCGCCGGTTCGTCCACAAGAAGTACGCCTCTGCTGGCATCAGCGATGTGCTGATCGCCCGCAAGGCTGACCAACTGGAAGTGGAACTCAAGACCGCCCGCCCCGGCGTCCTCGTCGGCCGACAGGGCAGCGGCATCGAAGAGCTCCGACAGGGCATCCAGAAAACCCTTGGCGATCCGGCTCGCCAGGTGCGCATCAATGTTGTCGAAGTGGAGCGCGTCGACGCCGACGCCTATCTGCTGGCCGAATACATCGCCCAGCAGCTGGAAAAGCGCGTCGCCTTCCGCCGCGTCATGCGCATGGCTGTGCAGCGGGCCCAACGGGCCGGGGTGCTCGGCCTGAAAATCCAGGTGGGCGGCCGTCTGAATGGCGCCGAAATCGCCCGCACGGAATGGACCCGCGAGGGCCGCGTTCCCCTTCATACCCTCCGCGCCGACATCGACTACGCCTCCAAGGTGGCCAGCACCACCTACGGCGTGCTCGGGATCAAGGTGTGGGTGTTCAAAGGGGAGGTGCTCCCGGGTCAGCAGGAACAGCTGCCGGTGGGGGGAGCGCCGAAACGCCGGGTCAACCGGCGTCCCCAGCAGTTCGAAGATCGCTCTAACGAGGAGTGAGGGAGGCCTGAATCATGCTGAGTCCACGACGCGTCAAGTTCCGCAAGCAACAGCGAGGCCGCATGCGCGGCATCGCCACCCGCGGCAACACCATCGCCTTCGGGCAGTTTGCCCTTCAGGCCCAGGAGTGCGGCTGGATCACCTCGCGCCAAATCGAGGCCAGTCGCCGTGCCATGACCCGCTACGTCAAGCGGGGAGGCAAAATCTGGATCCGCATCTTCCCAGACAAGCCTGTAACGATGCGCCCAGCCGAAACCCGCATGGGCTCCGGCAAAGGCAACCCGGAGTTCTGGGTCGCGGTGATCAAGCCGGGCAGGATCCTCTTTGAGATGGGCGGAACCGAAATCACTCCGGAGATCGCCCGGGAGGCCATGCGCCTGGCGCAGTACAAACTGCCCTTGAAAACCAAGTTCCTCTCCCTGGAGGAGCAACAAGCCCTGGGCATTGAGCCCGAGGCGTCCCCAGACCCGGCCGCTGCCGTCGTGGCAGCCGGTGATGCCGTCTCCGTGGAGTCCTGACCATGGCCCGTCCCGCGATCGCCGAGGTGCGCAAGCTCACCGACGACCAGATCCTCGAGCAGATCAACGGCACCCGCCGTGAACTGTTCGATCTCCGCTTCCAGCAGGCCACCCGTCGGCTGGAGCAACCGCACCGGTTCCGTGAGGCCCGCCTCCGCCTGGCCCACCTCCAGACCGTGCAACGGGAGCGCCAGCGCTCCTCCGCCTCCTGATCCCCCCCGAGAACCCCATGGCACTCAAGGAAAGGGTCGGCACCGTCGTCAGCGACAAGATGGACAAAACGGTGGTGGTGGCGGTGGAAAACCGCTTCCCCCATCCCATCTATCAGAAGACCGTCAGCCGCACCACCCGTTACAAAGCCCACGACGAAGCGAACAGCTGCAAGGTGGGTGACCGGGTCCGCATCACCGAGACCCGACCCCTCAGCCGCACCAAACGCTGGACCGTGGCTGAAGTGCTCCCCACCTCCCACACCTGAGGAGGAACTCCCCATGATTCAGCAGGAAACCTTCCTCACCGTCGCCGACAACAGCGGCGCCAAGCGCATCCAGTGCATCCGAGTACTGGGCACCAACCGTCGCTACGCCCACGTCGGTGACGTGATTGTGGCTGCCGTCAAGGACGCGATGCCCAACATGGGTGTCAAGAAGTCGGATGTGGTCAAAGCGGTTGTGGTGCGCACCCGCGCCACCCTTCGCCGCGAAACGGGCAACTCGATTCGCTTCGACGACAACGCCGCCGTGATCCTCGGAGCCGACAACAATCCGAAGGGCACCCGCGTCTTCGGCCCTGTCGCCCGTGAATTGCGTGAGCGCAACTTCACCAAGAT
Source organism: Synechococcaceae cyanobacterium (assembly GCA_046342735.1). GTDB lineage: Bacteria > Cyanobacteriota > Cyanobacteriia > PCC-6307 > Cyanobiaceae > Cyanobium. The sequence goes on along the minus strand of JBKDOZ010000160.1, from coordinate 15,208 downwards.
CGTGTCCCTCGCTCCGGAGGTGATCTGACCATGGCCACCGCCACCCCGAAGGCCCAAACCCCCGTGCGCATCAAGATGCGCATCCGCAAGGGATACACCGTCCAAGTGATAAGCGGCAAGGACAAGGGCAAAACCGGCCAGGTGCTGCGCACCCTCCCCTACCAGAACCGGATCGTGGTGGAGGGCATCAACCTGCGCACCCGCCATGTCAAACCCACCCAAGAAGGGGAGACGGGTCGCATCGTGACTGAGGAGGCCTCCTTGCATGCCTCCAACGTGATGCTGTACTCCACCACCGCAAAAGTGGCCAGCCGCGTCGAGATCTTTATCGACAAAGAAGGCAACAAAAAGCGGCGGCTCAAGAAAACCGGTGAACTCCTCGACTGACCTCACCCTCCTCCCCAACCCACTCCTCTCCGTTTCTGACCACGTCCAGGAACGCTGCTCCCCCCCTCCGCCATGTCACTGAAACAGAGCTACCGGGAGACGATCCAGCCCAAGTTGCTTAAGGATCTCAACCTCTCCAACATCCATGAAGTTCCCAAGGTGGTGAAGGTCACCGTCAACCGGGGACTCGGCGAGGCTGCCCAAAACGCCAAGGCCCTGGAGGCTTCGATCGCCGAGCTGGCGCAGATCACCGGCCAGAAGGTCGTGGTCACCCGCGCCAAGAAGGCGATCGCCGGCTTCAAAATTCGCCAGGGCATGCCGATTGGCGTGGCCGTCACCCTGCGGGGAGAGCGGATGTACGCCTTCCTGGAGCGTCTGATTCACCTGGCCCTGCCCCGGATTCGCGACTTTCGTGGCGTCAGCCCGAAGAGCTTCGATGGCCGCGGCAACTACACCCTGGGGATTCGGGAGCAGATCATCTTCCCCGAAATCTCCTTCGACAAGATCGACGCCATCCGGGGCATGGACGTAACGATCGTGACCAGCGCCCGTAACGACGAAGAGGGCCGGGCCCTCCTCCGCGAAATGGGGATGCCGTTCCGCAGCAACTGAGCCCTCTCCCGGACACGACCATGGCCAACCACGACCCGATTTCCGACATGCTCACCCGCATCCGCAATGCGAGTGAGAAACGTCACGAGAACACCCGGATTCCCTCTTCACGGATGTCCCGCAGCATCGCAAGCGTGCTGCAGCAGGAGGGCTTCATCGCTGGCATCAGCGAGGAGGGCGAGGGCTACGAGAAGCAACTGGTTCTCGAGCTCAAGTACAGCGGCAAGCATCGCCAGCCCACCATCCGCCGGGTGCAGCGCGTCAGCCGCCCCGGCCTGCGCATCTACAAGAACACCCGCCAGCTGCCGAAGGTTCTCGGCGGTCTGGGAGTGGCGATCATCTCCACCTCCAAGGGGGTGATGAGCGACCGTGATGCCCGTCGCCAGGGCGTCGGCGGCGAAGTGCTCTGTTACATCTACTGATCCCCGGAGGACCCGAACATGTCACGCATCGGCAAGGCTCCGATCCCCATCCCCGACAAAGTGAGCGTCAGCCTCGATGGGCTGACGGTCACCGTGAAGGGCCCCAAGGGGGAACTCAGCCGCACTCTCCCGGATGGCGTCGCCGTCGCCGAGGAGGGGGGCTCTCTTGTGGTCAGCCCCACCAGCTCCCACCGCCGCTCCCGGGAGCGCCACGGACTCTGCCGCACCCTTGTCGCCAACATGGTGGAAGGGGTCAGCCAAGGCTTCGTGCGCAAACTCGAGATCGTGGGCGTGGGCTACCGCGCCTCCGTCCAGGGTCAAAAGCTGGTGGTCAGCGCCGGCTACAGCCACCCGGTGGAGATGAATCCGCCGAACGGCGTCAGCTTCGCCGTTGAGAACAACACCACGGTGCTGGTCTCCGGTGCCGACAAGGAATTGGTCGGCAACGAAGCCGCCAAGGTCCGCGCCATCCGTCCCCCCGAGCCCTACAAGGGCAAAGGCATCAAGTACGAAGGCGAGCGGATCCTGCGCAAGGCCGGCAAGACCGGCAAGAAGTGAGGTCTGCCTGAGCGACGTTCCCGAGTACTCCCATGTCTTCTCTCTCCCGCAAACTGCAGACCCAGAAGCGCCACCGGCGCCTGCGTCGCCATCTCAGCGGCACCGCCGATCGGCCCAGGCTGTCGGTGTTCCGCTCGAACAATCACATCTACGCCCAGGTCATCGACGACGACGCCCAGAACACCCTGGCCGCCGCCTCCAGCCTCGACAAGGACCTGCGCAGCGGCCTCGAATCCGGCGCCAACTGCGATGCCTCGGAGGCCGTCGGTCAGCTGGTGGCCAAACGCGCCCTGGCCAAGGGCATCCAGCAGGTGGTCTTCGATCGCGGCGGCAACCTGTACCACGGTCGGGTCAAGGCCCTGGCCGATGCCGCCCGGGAAGCGGGCCTTCAGTTCTGATCCTGCTCTCACCATGACCGAATCCAACGACCAGCTCCAGACCAGCGACATCCCGGCAGCGAGCGATGTGCCCGCAGCAGCCGAGGGACAGCAGGAGCGCCGCGGCGGGCGCGGCGAAGGCAAGGGCGACCGCGATCGCCGCGGGGGTGGCCGCCGTGGGGGAGACCGGCGCGGCCAGGAACGCGACTCCGAATGGCAGGAGCGGGTGGTGCAGATCCGCCGCGTCTCCAAAACCGTCAAGGGCGGCAAGAAGATGAGCTTCCGAGCCATCGTGGTGGTCGGCAACGAACGGGGCCAGGTGGGTGTCGGAGTCGGCAAGGCTGGTGATGTGATTGGCGCCGTTCGCAAGGGCGTCGCCGATGGCAAGAAACACCTGGTCAAAGTGCCCCTCACCCGCCATAGCTCCGTTCCCACCGAAAGCCGCGGCCGCGATGGTGCCGCCAGCGTCCTGATCCGTCCGGCTGCCCCAGGCACCGGCGTGATTGCCGGCGGCTCGATCCGCACGGTCCTGGAGCTGGCAGGCATCAAAAACGTGCTGGCCAAACGGCTGGGATCGAAGACCCCCCTCAACAACGCCAGGGCCGCCATGGAGGCCCTGGAAGCCCTGCGTACCCACAAGGAGACCGCCAAGGAGCGGGGCATCCCCCTCGAGCAGATCTACTCCTGAGGCTCCCGATGACACAAACCCTGCAATCTCTCAAGCCCAACCCCGGCGCCCGACGCCGCAAGACCCGCAAGGGCCGCGGCATTGCCGCCGGTCAGGGGGCCAGCTGCGGCTTCGGCATGCGCGGCCAGAAGTCGCGGTCCGGCCGACCCACTCGCCCCGGCTTTGAGGGCGGCCAGATGCCCCTCTACCGGCGTGTTCCCAAGCTCAAGCACTTCCCTCTGGTCAATCCCCGCGCCTTCACGATCGTGAACGTGGGCGACCTGGCGGCTTGCCAGGCAGGCAGCACGGTCAGCCTCGATTCCCTGGTCAAGGAAGGCGTGCTCACCGACAGCCGCAACCCCCTCAAGGTTCTCGGCCATGGCGATCTGAGCGTGAAGCTCACCGTTCAGGCCTCCGCCTTCTCGGGATCGGCCCGTGAGAAGATCGAGGCCGCCGGCGGAAGCTGCGAGATCCTCGGCTGATCGCCGGTGCCCCTGAGCCCCTAAGTTCGAAGCCGTTCACCCCGCCACCCCGCGGGGAGGACGGCTGTTTCCATCTCTGTCCCTCCCCACCTCTTCCGCCATGGTCGTCAGCCGGGGGCGCAACCCCAGCGCCGCTGAAATCCTGAGCCAGGTGTTTCAGTCCAAGGGACTTCGTGACCGGGTCCTCACCACCCTCGGACTCCTGCTTCTGGTGCGCCTGGGAATCTACGTGCCGGTGCCCGGCATCGACCGGGCCGCCTTCCAGGGCTTCCTGCAGCAGGGGGGACAGCTGCTCAACTTCCTCGACATCTTCACCGGCGGCGGCCTCTCCACCCTCGGGGTGTTCGCGCTCGGGATCCTGCCGTTCATCAATGCGTCCATCATCCTGCAGCTGCTCACCGCCGCACTGCCGCAACTGGAGGATCTGCAAAAGAACGAAGGCGAGGCTGGACGACGCCGCATCGCGCAAATCACTCGCTATGTGGCGCTCGGTTGGGGCGTGATCCAGAGTGTGGTGTTCTCGATGATCCTGCGCCAATACAAGATCGCCGAGATTCCCGACTGGCAATTCGTGCTGCAAACGAGCCTGGCGCTGGTGGCCGGTTCGATGGTGGTGATGTGGATCTCTGAGGTAATCACCGAGCGAGGCATCGGGCAGGGCGGATCCCTTGTGATCTTCCTGAACATCGTGGCTACCCTGCCCCGAGCCCTTGGCTCCACCATTGAGCTGGCCCAAAGCGGCGACCGGGCCACGGTGGGAGGCATCGCCATTCTTGTCCTGGTCTTCCTGGTCACGATCGTTGGCATCATCTTTGTCCAGGAAGGGAACCGCAGGATCCCGATCGTCAGCGCCAAACGGCAGGTGGGCGGTGGCGCGGGCATGCTGACCTCTCGACAGAACTATCTGCCCCTCAAGCTCAATGCCGGCGGTGTGATGCCGATCATCTTCGCCTCTGCGGTGGTGTTCCTGCCGCTGACCATCGCCAACCTCACCCGCAATGCAACCCTGGTGCAGGTAGCCGGCTACCTGAGTCCGAACAGCAGCATCCCCTGGCTTTATGCCCTGGTGTATTTCCTGCTGATCTGCGGGTTCGGCTTCTTCTACGCCTCCTTAACCGTGAATCCGGTGGACATTGCCACCAACCTCAAGCGCACGGGCGTTGCGATCCCCGGGGTCCGGCCCGGATCGGCCACGGCCAACTACCTCACTGGAGTCCAGAACCGCCTGACCCTTCTGGGCGGTATCTTCCTCGGCGCGGTCGCCATCATCCCTTCGGCCGTGGAGGGAGCCATTCAGGTGCGCACCTTCCAGGGGTTAGGAGCCACTTCCCTCCTGATCCTGGTTGGGGTGGCCATCGACACTGCCAAGCAAGTCCAGACCTTCGTGATCTCGCAGCGTTACGAGGGCATGGTGCGCCGCTAGGGGCACCACCGCGCGATCCCCATTCGCCTCTTATCCGCGATGAAGCAACGCCTCCTCTTCCTCGGTCCCCCCGGGGCCGGCAAAGGCACCCAGGCCCAGCGCCTGGCCGTCTCCCACCAGCTCCTGCATCTGTCCACCGGCGATCTGCTGCGGGCCGAGGTCCAGGCAGGCACGGATCTCGGCAAGGAAGCGGAAGCGGTCATGGCCCGTGGCGAGCTGGTGAGCGATGCCCTGGTCCTGGCGATCGTGCGCAGCCGTCTGGAAGGGCACCCAGGGGGTTGGCTGCTCGATGGCTTTCCTCGCAACCTGGCGCAGGCCGAGGCACTCGATGGGCTGCTGGCCGAACTCGGCCAGGGCATTGAACTGGTGGTGCTGATGGAGCTCGACGACGCTGTGTTGCTGCAACGCCTTCTGGCCCGAGGCCGCAGCGACGACAACGAAGCCGTGATCCGCAACCGCCTACAGGTGTACCGGGAGCAAACGGCCCCCCTGATCGAGCACTACAGCGGGCTGAGCCTGCTCCAGCCGGTGGAGGCCTCCGGCTCGATCGAGGAGATCGGCGCGCGGATCGAGGCCCTGCTCCCCTGAGATTCCCGCGTAGGAAGCGGTTGACCCATGTGGTAGGTTGGCGGTTTGCAAAAGCGGAGAGCACCAAGACCATGAAGGTGCGCGCCTCAGTCAAGAGAATGTGCGACAAGTGCCGGGTGATCCGTCGCCACGGCCGGGTAATGGTGATCTGCACCAATCCCAAGCACAAACAGCGTCAGGGCTGACCCCAGCTCCGAACGCCCCAGGGACGGGCGCAGACCCGCCCCTTTCCCCCAGGCCCCAGTGGCGCTGGCTTTGCCGCCAGCTGACCCTTGGACGCTTGACCCCTTGCCCCCCTGATTGTTTTCCCCAACGTGGCTCGGATCGCCGGTGTCGACATCCCTCGTGACAAGAGGGTCGAGATTTCTCTCACTTACGTGTACGGAATCGGGCTCACCAGGGCCCGCAAAATCCTGGCCAAGTCCGGGGTGAATCCTGACATCCGCGTCAAGGACCTCAGCGACGCGGACGTGCAGAAGCTGCGCGGTGCCGCTGAGAGCTTCACCCTTGAGGGCGACCTGAGGCGGGAGGAGGGCATGGCCCTGAAGCGCCTCCAGGACATCGGCTGCCTGCGGGGTCGCCGCCACCGCGCGGGGTTGCCCGTGCGTGGTCAGCGCACGCGCACCAATGCCCGAACCCGCCGCGGCGCCCGCAAGACCGTGGCCGGCAAGAAGAAGTGAGGATCCGGGCCGGATTTCTTCCGACCCCTCCCACGTCCCACCGCCCCACCACCACCCTGCCGCCGGTCCCGCCTTGCGGGCCACCGCCCACCACCGGCGTCACCAGGGTCTTCCCCAGTTCCCCGATCACCTCCCTGCCTGAGCAGGGCTCCCCGCCATGGCGAAGCCAGCCAAGAAAACCGGTCCCAAGAAGGCCAAGCGCAACGTGCCCAACGGCGTTGCCCACATCCAAAGCACCTTCAACAACACCATCGTCTCGATCACGGACACCGCCGGTGAAGTGATCAGCTGGTCCTCCGCAGGAGCCAGCGGTTTTAAGGGTGCGCGCAAGGGCACCCCGTTCGCGGCGCAGACAGCCGCGGAAGCCGCCGCCCGCCGTGCCCTGGAGCAGGGCATGCGACAGATCGAGGTGCTGGTGCGCGGGCCGGGATCGGGCCGGGAAACGGCCATCCGAGCCCTTCAGGTCGCTGGCCTGGAGATCACCCTGATCCGCGACGTCACCCCCCTGCCCCATAACGGCTGCCGCCGGGCCAAGCGCCGTCGCGTCTGACTCCTGCTGGTTCCGTCCACTCCTTTCCTCCCACAGACCGTGCTGCAATACCAGATCGACCGGGTCGAGCATCAGGTGGCCGACGACCGCTCCCAGACCGGGGTGTTCGTGATCGGTCCCCTCGACCGTGGTCAGGCCACCACCTTGGGCAATGCCCTGCGTCGCGTGCTGATCGGCAGCCTTGAGGGCAGTGCCATCACCGCCGTGCGCATCGGCGGGGTCAACCATGAATACGCCACCGTGCCCGGCGTTCGGGAGGATGTGCTCGACATCCTGCTGAACTGCAAGTCGATCCCTGTGGTCAGCCGCAGCCGTGAGACCGAGATCGGCCGTTTGGTGGTCAATGGCCCCGCCATCGTGACCGGCTCCGATCTGCAGTTTTCCTCGCAGGTTCAGGTGATCGACGCCGACCGTCCGATCGCCACCGTGGCCGAAGGCCACACCCTGGAGATGGAGGTCCACGTGGAGCGGGGCGTGGGCTACCGGCCGGTCGACCGCCACAACGAGGAGACCAGTGCCATCGATCTGCTGCAAATCGATGCGGTCTTCATGCCGGTGCGTCGCGTCAACTACAGCGTTGACGAAACCGCCGTCGCCGAGGGCGGCTCGGCGAGGGAGCGCCTGCGCCTCGAAATCGAGACCAACGGCAGCATCACCCCCGACGACGCGATGGCCCAGGCGGCCAACCAGCTGATCGCCCTGTTTCAGCCGCTGGCCAGCCTCACCATGGCCGAGGAGCCGGGCCTGGAGCCCGAACCCTCCGCGGAAGCGCAGATTCCGCTGGAGGAGCTCAACCTCTCCGTACGCGCGTACAACTGCCTGAAGCGCGCCCAGGTCAACTCTGTCTCCGACCTGATGGGCTACAGCTACGAAGACCTGCTGGAGATCAAGAATTTCGGCTCCAAGTCAGCCGACGAAGTGATCGAAGCGCTCGAGCGCATCGGCATCTCCCTGCCCCAAAGCCGCACCAGCGCCTGAACCGCCGGTCCTGGCCCTCCCTCTGTTCCGCGAAACGCCCCCGACCCGATCCGATCCATGCGACACCAGTGCCGAGTCCCCCTGCTGGGGCGCCCCGCCGACCAACGCAAGGCGATGCTGCGTGGCCTGACCACCCAGCTGATCCGAGAGGGTCGCGTGACCACCACCAAAGCCCGGGCCCGGGCCCTGCGCGATGAAGCCGAGCGCATGATCACCCTGGCCAAGGAGGGCAGCCTGGCGTCCCGCCGTCGCGCCCTTGGCTACATCTACGACAAACAGCTGGTTCACACCCTCTTCGACAAGGCTCCCGATCGTTACGGAGACCGCAATGGTGGCTACACGCGCATTGTGCGCACCGTCCGGCGCCGTGGCGACAACGCCGAAATGTCGATCATCGAACTGGTCTGACCCCGTCTTCGCCCGGTTCAGCGCCACCAGAAGAGCCCACCAGCTCGGAACCGTCGGTCTGCAGCCAGCGCATCGCGCTCTGCCTGCAGTACGACGGTTCGGCTTTTCATGGCTGGCAGCGCCAACCCGGCCTGAGCACGGTGCAGCAGACGCTGGAGGAGGCCCTGGCGGTCCTGGATCCGGCCCGGCCGATGACAACGTTTGCGGCAGGGCGCACCGATGCGGGCGTACACGCGGCGGGTCAGGTGGTGCACTTCGATGCCGCAGGGCCGATCCCCCCGTCGCGATGGCCCAAAGCCCTGAACGGGCGCCTGCCGGCGACGATCCGGGTGCGGGCCGCTGCCGCCGTGCCGAAGCACTGGCATGCCTGCTTCAGCGCGAGCTACCGCCGCTACCGCTACACGCTCTACAACGGCGTTACCCCCAACCTCTTCCTTGCCCCCTGGAGCTGGCATCGCTACCGCGTGCGGCTCGATGAAGCGCGGATGAACGCCGTGCTGCAGGAACTGCGCGGCGAACACGACTTCTCGGCGTTCCAGAGAGCCGGCAGCCGTAGGGCGGATGCGATCACCACGCTGCAGGATCTGCGCCTCGAGCGCCAGGGGGACCTGCTGGTGGTGGAGTTGCAGGCCAGCGGCTTTCTGTATGGGATGGTGCGGTTGCTGATGGGTCAGCTCGTTGCCGTGGGGGAGGGGCGGCTTGCGGCGGAGACGTTCCGCCGGCGATGGCAGCAGCGAGCTCGCTGGGAGGTCAAGGAGGCCGCCCCTCCCCAGGGGCTATGCCTGCTGCGGGTGGGCTACCCCGAAGAACTTTTCACCCGAAGCGCGTGGTACGATAGTCAACCGCGATTTCAGTTGGGATCGCAGGATTCACCCGTGGAATGCGGAGTGCCCTGCGCCCCCCCCTCGGAGTAGACCACCGGGCCCGAGGGCCGGGATGGTCCACCGACAGGGTAGGGTCGTCAGGACCGGGACGGCTCAGGTGGCCGGGGCACCAAGCTCCGCGCCAATCCTTTCAGCCCCTCCCTACCCACGCTCACACGAGCTCTCCACCCATCCGGCCGGGATGGGTCTTCCATCCCACCGGTCTGCCGGTGCCGTTCAGGCGCAATGAACAAGACAACCCTGCCCTCCCCCGACACGCTCGAACGCCAGTGGTATCTGGTCGATGCGGCGGATCAGACCCTCGGTCGCCTCGCCACCGAGGTGGCCAGCGTGCTGCGGGGCAAGAACAAGCCCACCTACACGCCGCACCTGGACACGGGTGACTTCGTGGTCGTCATCAACGCCGACAAGGTCCGCGTGAGCGGCAACAAGGAAACCCAGAAGCTTTACCGCCGTCATTCCGGCCGCCCCGGGGGCATGAAGACGGAAACCTTCGCCCACCTGCAGAGCCGTCTGCCGGAGCGGATCATCGAGAAGGCCATCAAAGGCATGCTTCCCCACAACGCCCTGGGCCGCCAGTTGTTCCGCAAGCTCAAGGTTTATCGCGGTGCGGACCATCCCCACGCCGCCCAGAAACCCCAGGCTCTCGCCCTCGATCCCGCCGCCTCAGCCCTCTGATGACCAGCTCCTCCAACCGCGTCGTGTACTGGGGAACCGGCCGTCGCAAGACCGCCGTGGCCCGCGTGCGCGTTGTCCCCGGTTCCGGCGTCGTCACGATCAACGGACGCCCCGGTGACAACTACCTCAACTACAACCCCGTCTACCTGGCCGCCGTGCGTGCGCCCCTGCAAACCCTCGGTGTCGAAACCCAGTACGACCTGCTGGTGAACGTGCGGGGTGGTGGTCTGACCGGCCAGGCCGACGCCATCAAGCAGGGGGCTGCCCGGGCCCTGTGTGACCTCTCCCCCGACAACCGCAAGCCGCTCAAGGTGGAGGGGCACCTCAGCCGTGACCCCCGGGCCAAGGAGCGTCGCAAGTACGGCCTCAAGAAAGCCCGTAAGGCGCCCCAGTTCTCCAAGCGCTGAGTCTGCGCTTTTCCTCCTCCGCAACGGCTCCCCTCCGTGCGCGGTGCCTCCCATTCCGACCGCCCTCTCCTCGCCATGGCGAAACCCGACATCCATCCCACCTGGTATCCCGAGGCCAAGGTGATCTGCAACGGAGAGGTGGTGATGACCACCGGCTCCACCCAGCCGGAAATCCACGTGGATGTATGGAGCGGCAACCACCCCTTCTACACGGGCACCCAGAAGATTCTGGATACCGAGGGGCGCGTGGATCGCTTCATGCGCAAGTACGGCATGGGCGGCGCCGACAAGGCCACCGCCAAGCCTGCCGAAGCGGCCCCTGTCGCCCAGGCCTGAAGTCTCGGATGGCACCAGCGGCCGGATGCCCCTGGGCATCCGGCTTTTTGCTGGACGTCCGCGATGGCCGCCGCCTGTCTCCAGCCGCCTGTCTCCAGCCGTCGATCTCCAGCCCCCTCCCCCACTCTCCCGCCAGCCTCGCCGCCGCCATGGATCGCACCCTCTTGGGCGAACGACTGGACGCGGCCTTCCAGACCTTCCACGCGGTGGAGCGCCAACTGGCGGATCCCGCCATTGCGGCCGACCCCAGCCGCCTGCAGCACCTGGCCCGCGAACGGGCCCGCCTGGAGCCGCTGGTGGAGGACTACCGGAACCTCGAAAGACTCGAACGCGAGCACCAGGAAGCCCGCCTCCTGCTGCGCAGCACCCAGTCCGGGGATCCGGCCGCTGAGGAACTCGCCGCCCTGGCGGCCGAGGAAATGGAGTCCCTGGAGGCCTCGATGGCGACCCTCATGGCCCGGCTGACGGTGGCCCTCCTGCCGCGGGACCCCCGCGACGAGCGCAGCGTGATGCTGGAGATCCGCGCGGGGGCCGGCGGCGATGAGGCCGCACTCTGGGCCGGGGATCTGGCGCGCATGGTCGAGCGCTACGCCCAAAGCCGGGGCTGGCAGGTGCAACCGCTGAGCGCGTCGGAGGCCGAACTGGGGGGGTTCAAGGAGCTGATCCTCTCCATCCAGGGGGACGGGGTGTACAGCCGCCTGAAGTTCGAGGCCGGGGTGCATCGGGTGCAACGGGTGCCGGCCACCGAATCCCAGGGTCGCGTGCACACCTCCACCGCCACGGTGGCCGTGATGCCCGAAGCCGATCCGGTGGAGGTGCAGATCGATCCGAAGGATCTGGAGATCAGCACCGCCCGCTCCGGCGGGGCCGGCGGCCAGAACGTGAACAAGGTGGAAACGGCCGTGGATCTGTTTCACCGCCCCTCGGGCATTCGGGTGTTCTGCACCCAGGAGCGCTCGCAGCTGCAGAACCGGGAGCGGGCGCTCGAAATCCTGCGGGCCAAGCTCTATGAGCGCCAGTTGGCGGAGGCCGCCGCAGCGGAGAGTTCCGAGCGTCGGGCCCAGGTGGGCAGCGGCGATCGCAGCGAGAAGATCCGCACCTACAACTACAAAGACAACCGGGTGACGGACCACCGCTTGGGACGCAATTTCTCCCTCGACAGCGTGCTCGCCGGTGGGTTGGACGACGTGATCGAAAGCTGCATCGCCGCCGAGCAGAGGGAGAAGCTCGAAGAGCTCAGTCGTCAGGCCACGGGTGCCGCCGCCTAACGCCTCGCCCTCAACCGCCGATCAGGTATTTCTGCCACTCCAGGTTGAGGCCGCTGCCGATGCGGCGGCGCGCCTCAAAGCTCAGGCTTTCCTGCGGGCGGCGCGGTTCCCGTCGAAGCGCCATGCCGGCCTCCCGCGGGGTGCGATTGCCCTTGCGCACATTGCAGGGCAGGCAAGCGGTGGTCACGTTCTCCCAGACATCACCGCCGCCCCGGCTGCGGGGCAGCACATGGTCGATCGAGAGGGGCTCCCCTTGAAAGCCGCAGTACATGCACACATGGCCATCGCGCTGGAGGACGTTGCGGCGGGTGAGCGGCACCTGCTTGTAGGGCACCCTGACGAACTGACGCAGGCGAATCACGGTGGGCAGCAGCAGATCGGGGCGAATATGGTGGTGGGGATTGTGCTCGAGTCCTTCGGCCTTGCCCTTGAGCAGCATGACCATCGCCCGCCGCCAGGTGGTGATGTTGAGCGGCTCATAGGAGGCGTTGAGAACGAGCACTGCGAGTGCTTGGCCCATACCATGCCTCTGAATAACGCCAATGTAGGCAGAACGAACCGCTTCCTTGGTGTCGGCCATGACCGACCCGGACCTGCCGCTAGCGTTCCGTAGCCATGGCCCTTCCCGCTCCCGCCGCGCTGGCCGACCTGCTGGGCGGGGACCTCTGCGGTCCCTCCCCCAAGGGGCCGCTGCGTTCGGCATGCATCGACTCGCGGCGGGTGGATCCTGGCGATCTGTTCTTTGCCCTCTCCGGCCCCCGCCACGATGGCCATGCCTACGTGGCGGGGGCCCAGGCGGCGGGGGCGGGGCTGGTGATCGTCCGCCGATCGTGGCCTGGCCGGAGCGAGGCGGCCGCCGCGGGCACCTTGCTGGCGGTGGATGACCCCCTGGACGCCCTGCAGGCCCTCGCCGCCTGGCACCGCCGCCAGCACATCGGCCAGGTGGTGGCCATCACCGGCAGCAACGGCAAGACGGTGGTCAAGAACGCCCTCACGGCGCTGCTGGCCAGTCGTTGGCGGGTAGCCGCCAGCCCGGGCAGCTGGAACAGCCAGGTGGGGGTCCCGCTGGCGGTGCTCGCCGCCCCACCGGGCACGGATATCGGCGTGTTCGAGGCCGGGGTTTCCGCTCCGGGGGAGATGGAGCGGCTCGCCGCGATCCTCCAGCCGGATTACGGGGTGCTGGTGAACATCGGCCTGGCCCACATCGCCGGCTTCGGCAGCCGGGAGAGTACCGCCCGCGAAAAGCTGGTCCTGTTCCGCGCGCTGCCGGCGACGGGCTGGGTGATCCTCCCGAACGACCCCCTGGTGGATGCCGTCCCCCTGGCCTGCCAGCGGCTGCAGGCGGGAAAGGAGGATCCGCTGGAGCTGGAGCGGCGCCCCTGCGCGGTGGGCACCGTGCTCACGCTCGACTTCGGCGGCCGCATCGAGTCGCTGACCGTACGCACCCGATCAGCGCCACTGCTGGACGATCTGGTGATCGCGCTCACCGCTGCTCGTCGTTTGGGGGTGAGCGTGGAGGAGGCGCTCGCCGCCCTGGCGGACCACCGCTTCGGCCCCACCCGGCTGGAAACCTGGCGCACACCCGAGGGGATCACGATCATCAACGACACGGCCGCCGATGATCCGCTCTCGGTGCAGGCGGCATTGGAGGCGGTGGCGGCGGCACCGGCAGACGGCGGCAGGCGGTTGTTCGTCTTCGGGGGCATGAACGAGCTGGGGGAGCGGGAGGCCAGCGAGCACGCCCTGATCGGCCGGCTGGCGGCGGAGCGGGACTTCAGCCACCTGCTCCTGCTGCCCCACCCGGCGCAGACCCACACCGCCGCGGCCTGGCGGGCAGCGCGGCCCGAGGCCCCCGTGCTGGAGCTGGCCGACCCCGGGGCGCTGCGCCACACCCTCCGGCAGCTCGCCCGACGCGGCGACACCCTGCTGCTCAAGGGGCCGGCCCAACAGGGGCTGGCGGCGGCGGCCTGCGCGATCTGGGAATCGATGGCGCCCCGCCGCTTCCTGGTGGACCTGGACGCGATCCGGGAGAACATCGCCCGCTTCCGGACCCTCTGTGGGCCGGATGTGGCGATCCTGGCGGTGCTCAAGGCCTGGGCCTACGGCAGCGAGCTGGCCCGCATGGGCACCGCCCTGCAGGAGAGCGGCGTCGACTGGATCGGTGTGTCGGCGGCGGATGAAGGGGCCACCCTGCGGCGGGCCGGGGTCCACCGGCCGATCCTGGTGATGCTGATGGACGGCGACGAGGTGGACAAGGCGGTGCGCTGGCGGCTGACGCCGGTGGTGTACTCGCTGGCCTTCGCCCGCTCCCTGGTGGAGAGCCTGCGGCAGAGCCAGGCCCGCTGCGATGTGCACCTGGAGATCGACAGCGGCATGGGGCGGCTGGGGGTGGCCCCCCACGAGGCCCTGGCGGCCGCCCGCCTGCTGCGCGGCTCCGGGGTCAGCCGCCTCACGGGGCTGATGACCCACCTGGCCAGTGCCGACGACCCCACCGCCGACGACCACAGCCGGGAACAGCTGCAGCGCTTTGAGGCAACGGTGGCGGCGATCCGGGCCGAAGCCGGCGACGACGAGCGGCCGCTGCTGCTCCATGCCGCCGCCACAGCCGGCGCCGTGCGCTTTCCCGAGGCCCGGCTCGACATGGTGCGCCTCGGGCTGGGCCTGTATGGCATCCCCCCCTCCCCGGCGGTGGCGGCGGCGATGGAGCTCAACCTGGCGGTGGCCTTCGTCAGCCGCCTCGCCCAGGTGGCGCTCTGGCCGCGGGGCCAACGGGTGGGCTACAGCGGCACCTATGTGGTGGAGGCCGAGCGGCAGCGGGTGGGGATCGTGGCGGTCGGATACAACGACGGCGTGCCCTGGCGCAGCTCCAACCGCGGCGAGGTGATCGTGCTGGGGCGTCGGGTGCGGGTGCTGGGTCGGGTGTCGATGGACTCCATGGCGGTGGATCTCGACCCGGTGCCCGAAGCGGCGGTGGGCGATGAGGTGCTGATCCTGGGGGCCCATGAGGGCCAGGTGCTGCGGCCCGAGGAGGTGGCTGCCCGCGCCGACACCATCCCCTACGAGCTGCTGGTGAACATCGACAGCCGCCGGGTGCAGCGCCTGTTCCGGGGGGACTAAGGCCGGCCGCCATCTGGTCAGGTAAGCTCGCGGAGCCACTGGAGAGGTGGCTGAGTGGTTGAAAGCGGCTCCCTGCTAAGGAGTTACAGGAGGCAACTTCTGTCGAGGGTTCGAATCCCTCCCTCTCCGTTCCCCTGACAGCCCCCTGCCTTCTTCAGCGGGGGGCTTCCGGCGTGAGGCCCACCCGCCATTGCCGCTCCAGCTCCTCGCGCAGGGCTGAGCAGGCCGGGAACCCGGCGATCGTTTCTTGCACACGCATGGATCGGGAAGCGGGATCGAAGCTGCTGGCGATCAGGGCGGCGAGGGGATCTCGGGAAGCATCCGCCTGCAACGAAGAGGGATCGAGGCGACCGAGCATCAGACCGTCGAACACATCGCGGCGGCTG
>JBKDOZ010000159.1:0-5057 GCA_046342735.1 Synechococcaceae cyanobacterium | reverse complement strand
CAGATCCTGGCGGTGCGCGGCGAGCCGGTGGCGCAGGTGATGGACAACCACTGGCGCACCTACGGCCGCCATTACTACTCCCGCCACGACTACGAAGCGATCGCCAGCGATGCTGCCCACGGCCTCTATGGGCGGGTGAAGGGAATGCTGCCGTCGCTGGCGGGCCAATCGTTTGCGGGCCGTCTGATCCGCACCGCCGACGACTTCAGCTATCTCGATCCGGTGGATGCCTCGGTGAGCGAGGGCCAGGGGCTGCGGCTGCTGCTCGACGACGGCAGCCGGGTGGTGCTGCGCCTCTCCGGCACAGGCACCCAGGGGGCCACCTTGCGGGTGTATCTGGAGAGCTATGTGGGCGCCGAGGGCAACCTCAACCAGGATCCCCAGAGCGCCCTGGCCGATCTGATCAGCGCCATCGATGGGCTGGCCGAAATCCGGGAGCGCACGGGCATGGAGCGGCCCACGGTGATCACCTGAGCCCGATGCCGCCGCTGGCGGAATTCGCGCGGCGCGACTTCGGCCCCCGCGCCGACCTGCTGGCGGGCCTCACCGTGGCCGCCTACCTGATCCCCCAGTGCCTGGCCTACGGCGAACTGGCGGGCCTGGAGCCGATCCAGGGCCTGTGGGCGAGCCTGCCGCCGCTGCTGCTCTACGCCCTGCTCGGCTCATCCCCCCAGCTCTCGGTGGGCCCCGAATCCACCACGGCCCTGCTCACGGCGGCGGCGATTGCGCCCCTGGCGGCCGGCGATCCGGCGACCGCCGCCACCCTGGCGGCCCTGCTGGCGCTGCTGGTGGGTGTGGTGTGCGGGGGGGCCTACCTGGCCAGGCTCGGCTTCCTGGCCGACCTGCTGTCGCGGCCCATCCTGGTGGGGTACATGGCCGGGGTGGCGCTGATCATGGTCGCCTCGCAGGCCCGCCAGCTGCTGGGCCTGCCCACCCTCCATGGCCCCACGGCCGCGCTGGGCCTGGGGGTGCTGCTGTTTCTGTTGATCGGGCAACGCCTGGCACCACGGGCCCCGGCGCCGCTGCTGGCGGTGTTGCTGGCGGTGGCGGTGGTGGCGCTGGCCCGGCTCGACCAACACGGGGTGGCCGTGATCGGCGCGATCCCCGCCGGACTGCCGCGCTTCGGGATGCCGAGCGGCGTGTCGCTGGAGGCGTTCAAGCGGCTGCTGGTGGCGGCGGTGGGCATCGCCGTGGTGGGTTATTCCGACAACGTGCTCACAGCCCGGGCCTTCGCCGCCCGCGGCGGCTACCGCATCGACGCCGACCGGGAACTGCTGGCCCTGGCGGTGATGAATGGGGCCAATGGGTTGCTGCAGGGGTTCCCGGTGAGCAGCAGCGGCAGCCGCACTGCCCTGGGGGATGCGATGGGGAGCCGCTCGCAGCGATTTTCGCTGGTGGCGCTAGGGGTGGTGGTGTTGGTGCTTGTGGCGCTGAGGCCGTTGTTGATGCTGTTCCCGCGGGCGGCGCTGGCGGCGGTGGTGATCGCGGCGGCGTTGCGGTTGATCGATCTGGGGGAATTCGAGCGGATGCGCCGCTTCAAGCGCAGCGAATTCCAGCTGGCGCTGATCACCACCGCCGGCGTATTGCTGACCGATATCCTCACGGGCGTGGCGCTGGCGGTGGCGCTGTCGGTGATGGATCTGTTTGCGCGATTGATGCGCCCCCACGATGCGGTGATGGGGCAGGTGCCCCAACTGGCCGGCCTGCATGATGTGAGCGATTGGGAGGGGGCCACCACGATTCCCGGCCTCCTGATTTACCGCTACGACGCGCCGCTGTGCTTTGCCAATGCCGAGCATTTTCTGCGGCGGGCGCTGGCGGCAGTGGAGCAGGAGCCCATCCGCCCGCAGTGGTTTGTGCTCAATGCGGAGGCGATTGTGGAGATCGATATCACCGCCGCCGATGCGCTACTGGAGCTGCAGGCCACGTTGGCCAAACAGGGCGTTGTGTTTGCCTTTGCGCGCGTGAAACAGGGGCTGTACCAGCAACTAAGCCGGGCCGGAGTGGTGGCGCTGGTGGGTGCCGATCACTTCTTCCCCACCCTGCCCACCGCGGTGGCGGCATTCCATGGGCGCCCAGCTAAACTGGAGTCTTAGGCCAATTCATGCCAGCAGGCGCCATAACGATGTCCCCTAGCGGTACGCCCATTGAGGTGCATTCTTTCCTGACCGCCACCCTGGGAATTCTGGTGTTGTTTGTGGGCAAGGTGCTGAACCGCCGCATCCGGCTGCTGCGGGAATTCACCATCCCTGAGCCCGTGAGCGGCGGCCTGCTAGTGGCGGCGGTGCTCACGGTGTTGCATGGATGGTTCGGGCTGGAGATGGAGTTCGGAATGAGGGCCCGCGATGTGCTGCTGGTGGTGTTTTTCACCACGGTGGGCATCAACGCCAGCTTCGCCGATCTGCGCCGCGGCGGCCGTTCGCTGCTGGTGTTGCTGGCGCTCACGATCTTTCTGATGCTGGCGCAGAACAGCCTGGGCATCGCCCTGGCGCGCTGGGAGGGACTGCCGGGGGCCACCGGATTGCTGATGGGCACGGTGTCGCTGATCGGCGGCCATGGCACCACAATCGCCTGGGCCCCGCAGATCGCTGGCGAGAAGGGGGTAGGCAATGCGCTGGAGATCGGCATCGCGGCGGCCACCTTCGGGTTGATCCTGGCGAGCGCGAGCGGCGGGCCAATCGCCCGCTTCCTGATCCGCCGCTACCGGCTGGAGGGACCAACGGCACCGGCGGTGGCGCCCACGGCAAAGGCGGTGGCGCCAGCAACGGCAGGCAGTGGGGACAGGCCAGCGGCACCTGCCAGCCCCATGCTCAGCTCCGATGAATTCCTGGGGGCGGTGCTGGCGATCAATGTGTGCATCATTTTGGGCACGCTGCTGCAGGGCCTGATCCGCGAGCGGGGCCTGTTCCTGCCGCTGTTTGTGCCGTGCCTGATTGTGGGCATTTTGTTGAGCAACCTGCTGCCACGTCGGGGCGCGAATCTGCCGTTCGGCTGGCCGGCGCGCACGCCAGCGGTGGCGCTGATCGCCGAGATCTCGCTGGGGGCCTTCCTGGCGATGTCGCTGATGACAATCCAGGTGTGGACCCTGGTGGACCTGGCCGGCCCATTGCTGCTGATCCTGGCGGCCCAGTTCGTGCTGGTGCTCTTTCTCACGATCTTTCTGGTGTTTCCGCTCCTCGGCGGCACCTACGACGCGGCCGTGATCGCCGCCGGCTTCAGCGGCTTCACCCTCGGCTCCACCCCCACCGCCATGGCCACGATGACGGCGGTAACTGACCGCTTCGGCCCGGCACCGCGGGCCTTTCTGATCCTGCCGCTGGTGTCGGCATTTTTCATCGACCTGCTGAATGCGGTGTTGATTCCATTCTTTTTGCGGCGGGTTTAGCGCAGCAGGCAAGCTTGACGCGCAGCCCCTGGTTCTTCTGCAGAACAGGGGATCAAAGCTTGTCCAACGTGCGACCAGAATCAGGGATGCCTAGCCAATGAAATACTGACGGTTACAGACCGAAAGGCGCCATAAGCTGGTGTCATTCCTGCACAAACCGACTAAACGGGATAGGATACCCCGAAATCAGCCCTACCCGAGAGGAGGCCAATGATACAGCAGAAGAAGTGGATCTGGCCCGCGGTCATTCTCGCCACCGCATCTATTGTGGCCGGATACACGATTCGCCCCCGCGACGCAGACATCCAAAGCGAAAGAAACGCCAACGCCCTTCTCATCAGTGCGTACGAGCAGAAAGTAAAAACAGCCGACAGGGAACTCAAGGCTCTCGAATCCCAGATCATCGCCCTGAACGACCTTAAGGTGATCGCAGATCTACAGGCAAGCGCACTCATTACCTCGAAACGCCTCATCGAACTCGCCCCCCTGATCAAGCATCCAGAAAAGGTCGATCGAACCTCCCAAGCCAGCGTGGATCGCTTCAATCAGGGCCTGCAGGCATACAAAGACAACATCAGCAGATACCAGGCTCAGATGTCAGAACTCAATAGCATTGTCGAGCGAGCCAACAAGCAGTATGTGATCAGAGCTGTAAAGCCGTCGTATTTGGATCGGTCATCGCTGAGTTCACGCCGCAAGTTCGCTGAAATCATCGGTCTTGCCCAAATGCCTGTGCTGGCACCATCCGCCCAGATCGAAGCGATCAACCAGGGGATTGCGGAGCGCTCCAAGAAGCAAGAAGCCATTCGCAACGACTGGAACAACCAAGCCCGCCAGATCAACGACAGGAATCGCAATGTCAATACCCAGCTTGATGAGGTCTACAGGCTGTACAAAACAACCAAGGATGGCATCAAGATTGAAAGAGCCGTCAACGTCAAGACCGTCACCTAATGCATAATCGCTGATGGTACGAAAGGTGCGGCGGATACGGTCGCGATTGCGAAGCCCGGGGCCGTGCGGAACGGGCGGAACGGGCGGAACGGGCGGGGCACAGTGGTCTGAACCGTCAGCCCCCCGTCGGAAACAACGCCTGAATCTGGAACCGGATGGTTACGGGCCCCAAGAGATTGTCGCCCTGCACCTCGGGCCGCACGGCATTCCAGAAGCCCTGGAGGGAGGCGTTGAAGGGTTGGCTGCCGAGGCGGAAGATGCGGCCGATGCCACCGCCGATGGGTACGGTCCAGCCCTTGCCGTTGGGAACGGTCCAATCGGCGGTGAGGATGGGGGAGCTGGCGAGGTACCAACCGCGGGCGAGGTTGACGTTCACGAACGGCTGAATGAGCATGGCGTTCACGCTGCGGCCGCCGTCGCCGGCGAACGACCAGACGTTGTTGGCGAGCACCCCGGCCACGAGGGGGCCGCGGGTGAGCACCGCCACGGCGGCGGGGCCGGCACTCCAGCGTTGGGAGCTGAGTTGCACGTCGGTGGCGGAAGGAATCACCAACGTGGGGCCGAGACCGAACTGCACGGGGCTGTTGCTGCGCGGCACCAGAAACACGGTGGGGTTGATATCACCGAGGCCGATCACATCGGTGCTGCCGGCAAGGGGCCGCTGGATCACGGGCACGATGGTGCGGGAGACGAGCAACCAGTCGTCGTTGAGGCGAAA
>JBKDOZ010000158.1:0-4645 GCA_046342735.1 Synechococcaceae cyanobacterium | reverse complement strand
TGCCCCTGCGCTACCCCCAGCTCAGCCCCCTGCTCGCCTACCACCTGGCCTATGTGCCCCTGGTGCTGCATCGGGCCGTGCGGGTGCTGTGCAATTCGGAGGCCACCGCCCGGGAGGTGCATGGCCGGCTGCGGGTGCCGGCGCGGCGCCTGGTGCCGATCCGGCTGGGCTTCGACCCCGGCCTGCTGCGGCCCCTGGGGCTGGAGCGGGAGCCCTTCTTTCTGGTGCTGGGCCGCCATGATCCCCACAAGAACCTGGCGCGGGTGCTGCGGGCCTTCGCCGCGGTGCCGGATCCGGCCCGGGAGCTGCGGCTGGTGCTGGTGGGCCCCCAGGACCGGCGCACCACCCCGCAGCTGCAGCGCCTGGCGGCCGAGCTGGCCATCGCTGACCGCTGCGACTGGCGGCCCTGGGTGAGTGACGCCGAGCGCCTGGACTTGCTCAACCGTTGCCGGGCGTTGGTGATGGTGAGCCTCTGGGAGGGTTTTGGCTTGCCGGCCCTGGAGGCGATGGCCTGCGGTGCCCCGGTGATTGCCGCCAGGGCCGGCGCCCTGCCCGAGGTGGTGGGGGACAGCGCCCTGCTGGTGGATCCCCGCTCACCGGCGGCGATCGCCGATGCCATGGCCCGGCTGGGTCGGGAGCGCTCCCTGGCGGCCTCCCTCGCGGTGGCCGGGCCGCAGCGGGCGGCCCTCTTTCGCTGGAGCGATACCGCCGCCCAGGTCACCGCCCTGCTCGAGGCGTGCGCCTGAGGCCCCCGTGCCCCGCATTGTTCAGGTGCCTCAGGAATCGGGCGCCAGGAGGGTGAGGGCCGCATCCCGCTCCGCCAGGGAGGCCGCGAGCCGCTCCACCCCGGCATCCACCGTTGCCGGCAGGCTGATCAGCACCCGTGCCCCCGGCCGGTGCAGGCGAGCGGCGGCCAGCAGGGTCATGCTTTCCCCCACCAGGATCGAGCCGCAGAAGCGGGGGATCAGCGCCTCAGGCGGGCCCTGCACCCGCCGCTCCCCCGGACTTGCCGCCGCCGACCAGGAGCGTTTGCTCGCCACCGGATGGGCCCCCACCAGCCAGGGTTGCGGCAGAGTCGACGCCCGCGCCGTCAGGCGCTCGAGGCCGGGGGCGTCGAGCACCAGGGTGCCCCGGCTGTCGGGCAGGGGTGGCGGTGGGGTCGGCGGCGGCTCGTACAGGGGGCCGAGGGAATGGCAGCGGAAGCGCTCGCACCAGGCTGCCCGGGCCTGGGGGGCATCGGCGAACAGCCAGTAGGGGGTGCCGGGGGGAAAGCGCATGGGATCGACGGCGCGGGGCTGCTGCCGGTACTGATCGAGGCCGTCGTCGAGGAGCACCAGCGATCGGGCGTGGTTGGCGAGGTGGCGCAGGGCGAGGCCGGCGTTGCGCAGGTGGGCCAGCCGCAGCTCCCGCACCAGCCCCAGCAGCGCCAGGGGCACCAGCAGCGCCAGGCTCAGGGGGGCCACCGGTAGCCGCAGGGGCCAGAGGCGTCGGTCCTGGGCGCTCAGGTGCATCCGCTGCGGCTCCCAGACCAGCACCTCCACCAACGGCCCGCGGCCGGCGATCGCCCGCAACTCAGGACGCAGCCGCAGCCGGCGCGCCGCCTCCAGGTGCAGGGCGTTGCTGGCCAGGATCAGCCGGATCACCGCCGCCCCAGCCCACGGCGCAGGTCCGTCAGCCGCCCCCGCCCCAGCGACAGGACCGCCACCGGCGCCTGCAGCAGCCGCCGGCCGGTCTGCCACCAGAGCCGGTGCCACCAGGCCACCGGCCAGTGGCCTTGGCGGGAGGGGGGCACCAGCTTGAGCGGCAGGTCGGCCAGGAACACCTCCGGGATGCCCAGGAAGCAGCCCCAGAAGGCCAGGCGGCGGGCGTGGTCGATCTCGTCGGCGGTTTCGGGGGAGGGACGCGGCACCGAAGCGGCGATCACGCGCCAGGTGCCCGGCCCGATCTCCTCGTAGCGGCTGGCGGGCGTGCGGGGGCCCCAGGGGTGGTGGGCGGCCAGCAGGCGGTTGCCGAGGCGGGAGGATCGCATCGTCGCCAGGCCCAGGCAGCGCTGCAGCGCCTGGCCCGCCCCCGCCCGCGCCTGCCCCATCCGCTCCTCGTTGGAGTGCTCGATCACCCCGATCGCCTCCGCCGGCAGGGCGCCGAGCGGCCAACCCTGCTGGATCTCCAGCCGGGCGCGCAGGTCCTTGTCCTCGAAGCCCCAGCCACGCATCGCCTCGTTGAAGCCGCCCACCGCCTCCCACCGCTCCCGCGCCATCAGGAACTGGCCGAAGCGACCCTCACCGCCTTGGCCCACCCACAGGGGCCCTGCCGCCATGCGTGCCCCCGGATCCAGCGCCTCGGTGGGCCAGCAGTCGGCATCCATGCGCATCAGCCAGGCGCCGCGGGCCTGGCCGAGGGCGAAGTTGTAGGCGCGGGAAGGACTCCAGCGGCTCTCTCCCTCCACCCGCAGCAGCCGCAGGCGGGGGTCATCGGGGAGTTCGTCGCGGCGCAGGGGGGTGCGGCTGCTCCAGTCGACGATCAGGTGCTCGCTGTGGTGGGGCCAGGCGGCCACCTGCGGCGCCGTGGCCAGCAGGTGCTCGCGCCGGTTCATGCACACCGTGACGACGCTCAACCCCCGGGGTTCGCCGCTCATCCGCGCCCCCGCAGCGCCTCGATCACCGCGCGCCCCCCCACCAGGGCGTTCACCGGCAGCAGCACCAGCCGCCGCCCGCTGTGCCACCAGAGCCGATGCCACCAGCGCACGGGCCAGCGGCCCTTCTCGCTGGGGGGGAAGAGGCTGTAGGGGAGCACCTCCAGGCACACCTCCGGGATCGCCAGCAGGGCCCCCCAGAAGGTCATGCGCCGCTCGTGGCGCAGCTCGGCGGCCACCCCCGCCGGCGGCCGCGGCAGCGATTCGCTCGCCAGCCGCCACACCCCCGGGGCCTCCGGGTGGTAGCGGGAGGCGGGGCTGGTGGGACCCCAGGGGCAGTGGGCGGCCACCACCCGGTTGGCCCGACGGCTGGCCCGCATGGCCGCCTGACCCTGGGCCATCTCCAGACCGCTGCGCCGCCTGGCCCGCCCCTGGCCGGCCCGCTCCTCATCGCCGTGCTCGATCACCTCCAGCCAGTCCGGCGGCAGGCTGGCCGGCCCCTGGCCGCAGTGCCGGCTCAAGCGGGCCTGCAGGTCCTTGTCGTCGAAGCCGTAGCCCACCATCAGCTCGTGGAACCCCCCCACCGCCGCCAGCAAGGCCGCGTCGATCAGGATCTGCCCCTTGCGTCCCTCCGGGCCGCTGCCGAAGGCGCACAGGGGGCCGCCCTCCCCCAGCCTTAGGCGGGGATCGTCGGGATCGAAGCGATCGGTGGGCCAGGCGTCGGCGTCGAGCTTGAGCAGCCGCGCTCCGCTGGCCTGGGCCAGGCCGAAGTTGTAGGCGCGGCAGAGGTTCCAGCGGTCTTCCCCCACCACGCGCAGCAGCCGCAGGCGGGGGTCATCGGGGAGTTCGTCGCGGCGCAGGGGGGTGCGGCTGCTCCAGTCGACGATCAGGTGTTCATCGTGGTGGGGCCAGGCGGCGAGGCGCGCCACGGTGGCCAGCAGGTGCTCCCGCCGGTTCATGCACACCGTGACGACGCTCAGGCCCAAGGCGGAAGGGTCGTCAGTCCCACAGGCCCATGGCGTCGTCGCGGGCGCCGAACCATTCCGCCGCCAACGCTCCGCCCATGGAGCGCTGCTCGCGGAACCAGGGGCCCCCCAGGGTCCAGTGCAGGAGGGTGGGTCCGCCGTCGGCGGGGGCGGCCTCGGGGGGAGCCTGCACGTCCACCAGATGGTTCCAACGGTCGGGGAGGGCGCCGATGTCCTGGTCGCCGGCCAGCCAGTGGAAGCGGTGCAGCTCCAGGCCGCTGGCCGTGCTCACGTAGTCGGGGGTGAGGGCGGTGCAGCGCGGGCAGTTGAGGAGCATCAGGGAACTCCAGTTCTTCTTTGGGTAGGCGCTCTGCACCTCCCCCAGGAACTTGCGGGTCTCGTTCGGGATGTGCTCGTGCTGTACGCATTGGACGGCGTAGCGCCCGTCGCGGGCGTCCCAGAGCTCGGCGATGTCGCCGCGGCAGAGCATGTCGCAGTCCATGAACAAAGCCCAGCCCTGGTAGCCGCAGAGGTAGGGCACCAGGAAGCGGGTGAAGGAGAAGGCGGTGCTCTGCTTCGGATCGCGCTCCCGTCGGTAGGCCTCCCCCAGCTGGGCGGTGACGACGGGGGTGATCGCGATCGGGCGGCTGCTGTTCTGATACAGGCTGTCGATCAGCACATTGGTGGCGGCCCGCTCGCGGGGGTCGTAGCCGATGAAGATGCGGATCGGCTCGCTGGCGGTGGAGGCTCCGGGGGCCGTTGCGGTGTCGGGGGTGGGGGTCTGCATCGGCGTGGAGACTCCGGGGCAATGTACGGCGGCTCTCCCCCCGAGCCCGGGAGCATCGGAGGGGCTCGATAGAGTGGGGGTGATGAGCTTCCTGGCCGGCCTCAACGACGCCCAGCGCCGGGCGGTGGATCACCACACCGGTCCCCTGCTGGTGGTGGCCGGAGCGGGCAGCGGCAAGACCCGCGCCCTCACCCCCCGCATCGCCCACCTGGTGGGCCACCACGGCGTCGACCCCGACCAGGTGCTGGCGGTGACGTTCAC
>JBKDOZ010000157.1:0-27082 GCA_046342735.1 Synechococcaceae cyanobacterium | reverse complement strand
CTGCTGCCCGGCACCGGCGATCGCTTCCGTTGCGGTGGCCTGTTGGTGGAGCTGCAGACGGCCGAGCTGCTGGCGGGCCTGGGTGAGCGCCCGGTGGAACTGGTCACCTACCGCCAGCGCGAGTCTGGCCTGCCGTTCCTGGCCGACCTGCTGCAGAGCGAGCCCCGCGGCAGCGCAGCCGCCGCGCAGGCGCTCTGGATCGTGAGCTGGGGCTTCGATGTGCCGCGCCAGCTGCGCGCCCTGCGCGGCCGGCCGGTGGCCTATCACGCCCACAGCAGCGGCTATGGCTTCCGCCTGCCGCCCGGGGTGCCGGTGCTGGCGGTGAGCCGCAACACCCTCGGCTACTGGGGCCAGTGGGCCAGCCGTAATCCCCTGTTCCTGGTGCCCAATGCCCTGGAGGAGCGCTGGCTGGCCCGGGGCGACCGGCCCCACAATCTGGGCGCTGAGCCGGCCCCCGGCGGCCGCACGATCGACGTGCTGGTGCAGCAGCGCAAGACCAGCGCCTATGTGCTCGAGCGGCTGGTGCCCGCCCTGCGCGCCCGGGGCGTCACGGTGCTTGTGCAGGACGGCTGGGTGGACGACCTGGTGGACCTGTTCAACAGCGCCAGGGTGGTGCTCTACGACTCGGCGGACCACTGGCGGTGCAGCGGCGTGAGCGAGGGCTTCGGCCTGCCGCCGCTGGAAGCCCTGGCCTGCGGCTGCGTGCTGTTCAGCAGCTTCAACCACGCCCTGGCCGACACCCTTGATCTTGGCGACAGCGCCCACCAGATCGGAGCAGGCAGCCTGGCCGCCGACGTGGAGCGGATCGCCGCGGCGGTGGCTGACCCAGGCCCCTGGCTGCCGTCGCCGCGGCGCCTCGAGGACCTGCTGGAGGACTTCAGCGAGCCGCGGCTGCGGGAGCGCTGGCGCCAGGCGCTGGAGGCCATCAACGCCCACCTCGATCGCCTCCAGGCCGGGGAGGCTCCCCTGCGGGCGCCGTCGCTGCTGGCGCTGCGGGCCCGGCGCTGGCGGCAACGCTTGAGCAAGCGCCTGCCTGCGGGGCTGGCGCGCCACCTTGCCTAGGGTCGAGCCCATGAGCGCCTTCCTTGCCGGTCTCAACGACGCCCAGCGCCGGGCGGTGGATCACCACACGGGCCCCTTGCTGGTGGTGGCAGGCGCGGGCAGCGGCAAGACCCGCGCCCTCACCCACCGCATCGCCCATCTGGTGGGGCACCACGGGGTCGACCCCGACCAGGTGCTGGCGGTCACCTTCACCAACAAGGCCGCCCGTGAGATGAAGGAGCGTCTCGAGCTGCTGCTCGCCCAGCGGCTGGCCCAGAGCCAGTTCGGCCAGCCCTGGAGCACCCTCGGGCCGGCCGACCAACGCCAGCTGCGCAGCCGCATTTACCGGGAGGTGATCAAGGACCTCTGGATCGGCACCTTCCACGCCCTGTTTGCGCGGCTGCTGCGCTTTGACATCGACAAATACCGCGATCCGGAGGGCCTGAGCTGGACCCGCCAGTTCTCCATCTACGACGAGAACGACGCCCAAAGCCTCGTCAAGGAGATCGTCACCCAGGAGCTGGGCCTCGACCCCAAGCGCTTCGAACCCAAAAAGGTGCGCTGGGCGATCAGCCAGGCGAAGAACCAGGGCTGGTTGCCCGACGAGATGGAGACCAACGCCGACGGCCCGCGCGAGCGCCGCATCGACGAGGCCTATCGCAGCTATCGCCGCGCCCTGGCCGCCAACACCGCCCTCGACTTCGACGACCTGCTGCTCCTGCCCGTGCAGCTGCTGCGCCAGCACACGGAGATCCGCCGCTACTGGCACCGCCGCTTCCGCCACGTGCTGGTCGATGAATACCAGGACACCAACCGCACCCAGTACGACCTGATCAAGCTGCTGGTGGCCGATGGCCAGGAGCCGGGGGGATTCGACGACTGGAGTGGCCGCTCGGTGTTCGTGGTCGGCGATGCCGACCAGAGCATCTACAGCTTCCGCGCGGCCGATTTCAAGATCCTGATGGGCTTCCAGGCCGACTTCGGCGACGGTCAGTCCGACGCCGCCACCCGCACGATGGTGAAGCTGGAGGACAACTACCGCTCCACCGCCACGATCCTGGAGGCGGCCAACGCCCTGATCGCCCACAACAGCGAGCGGATCGACAAGGTGCTGCGCCCCACCCGCGGCGAGGGGGAGCCGATTCACCTCACCCGCTGCGACGACGAGATCGCCGAGGCCGAGGCGGTGGTGCATCGCATGCGCATGCTCGAGGCCGCCCACCCCGAGCTCTCCTGGGGCGACATGGCCGTGCTGTACCGCACCAACGCCCAGAGCCGGGCGCTGGAGGAATCGCTGGTGCGCTGGGGCATCCCCTACCTGGTGGTGGGGGGCCTGCGCTTCTACGACCGGCGCGAAATCAAGGACATCCTGGCCTATCTGCGCCTGCTGGTGAATCCCGCCGACACCGTCAGCCTGCTGCGGGTGCTCAACGTGCCCCGGCGCGGCATCGGCAAGACCACGATCGAGCGGCTCAGCGATGCCTCCGGCCAGCTTGGCGTGCCGCTGTGGGAGGTGGTGAGCGATGCGGAGGCGGTGCGCTCGCTCGGGGGGCGCTCGGCCAAGGGTCTGCTGCAGTTCTGCGAGCTGCTCAACGATCTGCAGCGCCGGGCCGCCGAGGCCCCGCCCTCGGAGCTGGTGCAACGGGTGATCGAGCAGAGCGGCTATCTGGCGGAGTTGATCGCCGAGGGCACCGATGAGGCGGAAGACCGGCGCCGCAACCTGCAGGAATTGGTCAATGCCGCCCTGCAATTCCAGGAGGAAAACGACGAGGCCGGCCTCGAAGACTTCCTCGCCTCCGCCGCCCTGGCCAGCGACGCCGACAGCAAGGACACCCAGCAGGATCGGGTCACCCTGATGACCTTGCATGCCAGCAAGGGGCTGGAGTTTCCGGTGGTGTTCCTGGTGGGGATGGAGCAGGGGCTGTTCCCCAGCTATCGCTCCCTCGACGACCCGGCCGCCCTGGAGGAGGAGCGCCGCCTTTGTTATGTGGGGGTTACCCGCGCCAAGGAGCGGCTGTTCCTCTCCCACGCCAGTGAGCGGCGCCTCTGGGGGGGCATGCGCGAGCCGGCGGTGCCCTCGGTGTTCCTCTCCGAGCTGCCGCCCGAGCTGATCCAGGGGGATCTGCCCCGCAGCGGCGGCGCCGCGATCCGGCGGGAGCAGCGGCTCGATCGCCTCACCCGTGTGGATCGGGAGGAGAGCCAGCGGGTGGCCGCCGGGGGCGCCGCCGGAACGCCCGCCAATGCCGTTCGCCGCCGGGCCCCCTCCCGCGCCTGGGCCGTGGGCGACCGGTTGCGCCACGCCAGCTTCGGGGAGGGCACGATCACCCACCTGTTCGGTTCGGGCGAGCGGGTGTCGGTGGCGGTGAAGTTCGAGGGCATGGGGCCGAAGATCCTCGATCCCCGCCTGGCGCCGATCGAGCCCCTGCCCGGCGACGGCCTGTGAGTGATCGCCCCGCCGGCGGGGCAGGACCCTCCCCGGCTGTGCTGGTGCTCACCGGCGGCCTGGTGCACCTGGTGCATCAGCTGGCGGTGGTGCGGGATCTGCCGGAGCTGGCGGCCGCCTCCCCAGGTCGATCTCCCGAGGGGCCGCCGGCCATTGGCCTGCTGGTCACCGGCGTGTTGCGCCGCGATCCGCTCGCCCTGGCGGCGGTGCACGAGGCGATCGAGCGCTGGTTGCCGGCCCTGCGCCAGCTGGATCCGGCCGCCTTCGGCGGCCTGCGCCTGCTGCGGGAGGAGGGGGAGGTGCCCGCGGAGCGCTGGACCATCGCCTGCCTCAATAGCCAGTGGCAGGAGGGCCAGCGCCGCTGGCTTGGGTCCCTCGACCTGCGCGAGTTGGTGGTGTGCGGCGACGGACTCGGCATCTACTACCGCTGCGCACGGGAGCTGCGGGCCCTGCTGCCGAGCCTGCTGCGGCGCCCGATCCCCGAACCCGGCCGGCGGGTGCGTTACATCCTCAGCGGCCCCCATCCCCGCTGGCATCGCCCTCCCGTTGCCGCCGTCGCGGTGCCGGAGGGGCGTCGTCGGCAGATCTTCGCCACCCTGGTGGCCAGCCAGCGCGCGGCGGCGGAGCCGTGGGTGCGGCTCTGCCTTGAGGCCACCGTCCCCGAGCGGCCCCTGTGGCTCTGCTCGGTGCCGAATCTGGCCCACCAGTTCCCGGGCTCCCGCCTGCCTGCGGTGGTGCTGGAGGCCTGGCGGAGGCAGTTGCAGCGACGCCATGGCTTTGACCCCGCCCGCGACCGGTTGGTGCTGATCGACCATCCCAAGGCCCCCCCCGAGGGCAGCTTCGGGCCCCGGCCGGAGGCTTGGCTGGCGGGTCCGTTCCGCACGGGGGTGGCGCTGGAGGTGCTGGTGGCCTGCCTGCAGCAGGCGCGGCCCGAGCGCCCCGTGGTGGTGGCGGGGCTCACCTCCGCCCTTTACGGCGTGCAGCGCCTCACCGCCGCAAACGTGGTGTGGCTGGCCCTGGCGCCGCTCTGGTGGGGCAATCCCCTCTACCGCCGCCAACCCCTGGAGTTCCTGCACCGCTGGCTGCGGGTGGCCCGCATGGCCTGGATCACCGGGTCGGCGCCGCCGGTGCCGCGGCGGCCGCCTCAGTAGCGCACCTGCCAGGGCCAGCGATCGGGGATGCAGAGGAATTCATCGTTGCGGCCGCAGAGCAGGCCGCCGGAGGGAAGCAGCCGTCCCTCCAGCCAGTACTGCACGGTCACGTAGAGGGCGGGCAGCACGCACCAGAGACAGCGATGGCGCTGCAGCCAGGCCAGTTAGAGGATCAGTAGGAAGAAGCCCACCCCGTCGGCCAGGCGGCTGGTGATCTGGGGCAGCCACAGGTGGGCGATCGACTGCTGCACCCCCACATAAAGCAGGCCGAAGCCGAGCAGCAGCAGGGTGATCGGGCAGCGCAGCAGGGCGAGGGGCGTCAGCCGCCGCTGCACGCAACCCAGCAGCAGCCCGAAGAACAGGGCCCGCTGCAGCCGCCCCACCACCCGGCGCACCGGATAGCGGTTGTAGTAGTCGTCCTGGGCGTAATCCAGAAAGCGGTCGAAGGCCACCGGCGCCACGAGCAGGAACAGCCCCGCCACGGCGAGCAGCAGCAGCCACGGGGCGGCGCGCCGCAGCCACGGAGGCCCCGCCCCAGGCGAGGCGGGCCCGGGGCTGCCAGCGGCGGGGCCCCACAGCCGCGCCCCCAGCTCCGGCAGCCGCAGCAGCAGGGGCGAGAGGCTCAAGGGCAGGTTGAGCACGAAGGTGTTGTGGGTGAGGGCCGAGAGCACCACCCCCATCCCCAGCCAGCGCCGCCGCAGGTTCACCAGCCGGGCGGTCTGCAGGAACACCGGCAGCAGCAGCAGCGTCGCCAGCGCTTGGCGGGTGTGGGCGTTCTGCAGGAACCCCCGCAACATCGGGCTGGAGGTGACCAGCAGGGCCCACCAGCCCGCCCAGGCCGGCACCCCCCACAGACGGGCCAGCAGGGCGGGAGCGGCGGCGAAGCCGGCGGCCACCAGGCCCTGCACCGCCGCCATGCGGTAGGGCAGCAGCAGGATCAGCGGCCCCAGCAGGCGCCACAGCGGTTCGGGTGGCGCCAGGGCGGGATCGGTTTGAAGAAAATGGGAGAAGCGGGTGGTGTCGCTGTTCCCCCAGCTGGCCAGGGTGAAGAACACCGCCACCAGGGTCAGCAACGCCGCCAGCGCTGTCCACCAGAGCCGCCGCCAGTGCCGCAGCGCGGCCAGGTGCAGCAGCATCGCCACCAGAACCTCCGCCACGAACAGCCCCACGAGCAGCCCCGGCGCCTGGGTGACCTGATCGATCCGGAACGGGGCGGAGAGGGGAAAGGCCGGAACGGTCATCCTGGAGAGGGCGAGGGGGGCCGGAGAAAGGGGAGAGGGGGCGGCAGGGTCAGGGACCTCGACCCCAGTGCACCTGCCATGGCCAACGATCCGGGGCGCACAGGAAGGCATCGTCGCGGCCGCAGCGAAGGGTGAGGCCCTCCGGCAGGCGATCAAGTAGCCAGTAGTCGAGGGTCACCAATAGGGTGGGCAGCACCGCCCAGCGGGCCCGGTGCCGTTCCAGCCAAGCGAGCCACACGATCAGCAGGAACAGGCCGACGGTATCGGCAAAGCGGCTGGTGAGGGGGGGCACCCAGCCCTGGCGCAGGCACTGCTGGATCAGCCCGAACAGCAGCGCGAAGACCGCCAGCTGGCGGGAGTGGCCACAGGCCAGCAGCTGCCGCCAACCCAGGCGGCGTCGCCAGCACACGAGAATCACCCCCATCGCCATCGCCAGCTGCAGGCGCACCACAGGTAGCGCCAGGGCGTAGCCGCTGAAGAAGCTCTCCTGCTGGGTATAGCTGCGCAGCTTTTCCCACACCATCGGGGCTGCCACCACCAACGCCACCGCGAGCAGGCCCGCCAGAGCCAGCAGCAGCAGCTTCCTGCGCGGCCTCGCTGGGCTCCTCGGCGCCAGGTTCCTGGGCTCCTCTAGGCCCCTGGCTGCCAGGGCCCTCGGCGCCAGGACCCGTGGCACCAGGGCCAGCAGCACCGCTCCCGCGAAGCTCGTGTGCACCGTCGCCGCCGCCAGGGTGGCCGCGGCAAGGGGCAACCGCCGCACCGGCGCCAATCGCCCCGCCCAGAGCAGCAGCGGGACCAGCAGCAGGGTCATCAGCGCCTGACGGCTGACGCCGTTCTGCAGGAAATTGCGCAACAGCGGGCTGAACACCACCAGCAGGGCCCACCAGCCGGCCCAGGCCCGCGCCCCCCAGAGTCGCGCCAGCAGGATCGGCGCGCTGGCATAGCCGGCCGCCACCAGCCCGTGCACCAGGGCCATGCGATAGGGCAGGCGCACGATCAGGGGAGCCGCCAGTAGCCAGAAGGGTTCGCCGCGCACGCGGCTGGTGTCGAACGCCAGGAAGTGGCTCAATTTCGTCACGTCGCTGGTGCCCCAGGAGGCCAGGCCGAACTGCAGGACCACCAGGGCGGGCAGCAGCAGGGCCCCGACCCTCCACAGCCGCCGCCGGCCGGCCTGCTCCGCCGCCGTCATTCCCGCCGCCGTTGCCACCAGGGCCAGGCTCAGGGCCGCCATGCCCAAGGGCGCCGCCGTCACCTGGTCGATCCGGAAGGGGGCGCTCTCGGGGAAGGGCAGCATCGCCGACCTCAGGCGCGGCGCGACCCGGAACCCTGCAGCAGGGCCCGCAGGGTCTCCCCCTGCCGCACCCGCTCGAAGCCCCAGTAGGGATCGAGCAGGGCCCGCACGGCCGCGGTGGCGTCGTCGGCGCTCCGCACCAGGGCTTCTCGCAGGGCGGCGCTGAGCCGCTGACGCTCCGCCCATTCGGCCGCCTCCTCCTCCGCCTTGGCGCCTTCCAGGCCGGAGAGATCCTGTTCGGCCTCCACCGGGATCCAGTGCAGCCGCAGCCCCAGGGCGACGCCATAGCCCAGGTGGGTGCCGAAGGCATTGCTGGCCAGCCCATCGCTGAGCTCGAGCAGCGTGCGCATGGCGTCGAGGAACCAGGGGTTGGAGCGGTGGCCGTTGCAGGCCACGATCCACTCCGGCGGCAGGCCGGGGAGCTGGGGATCCTTCCAGTGCCGCAGCCAGATCACCGAGCGGTAGCCGCCGGCGGCGGCGGTGGCCGCCACGGCCTCCAGGCAGCCCTGATGGTCCATGCGGCGCTCCACCTGGTCCCAGCTGTGGGCCAACACCACCAGCAGGGTGGGGCCCAGGCTGCGGCGCAGCTGCCGGATCTCGTCTGCCCCCAGCACGGGGCGGGCGTAGGCGATCCAGGGGCCGATCGCCTCGGCGGGGAGCCCGAAGCGCTCCCGGAGCCAGGCCGCCCGCTGCGGGCCCATGCAGAGATAGCCGCGGGTCCAGGGGCGGGGGCTCTCGAAGGTGGCGGTGCGGCTCACCTTGAGGCCATGCTCCAGCAGCCAGGGCAGGGGCGGGCCGATCAGGGGCAGGCCGGCCTGGCGCTTGAGTTGCACATCGTGGCCGTAGTGGTGGGAGGAGTTTTCGAGCTCCCGCCGGGCCGGGCTGAAGAAGGCTTTGCGGTCGCTGGAGGGGCGGAACGCTCCGCGGTCCCAGAGATCGGCGCAGACCTGCGGCGCCAGGGGACGGCTGGCGAAGGCCTGGTGCACCAGCCCCCGGTAGCCGGCCAGGGCCTGCCACTGGTCGCGGTCGAGCCTCTCCAGCCGGCCGAGGGGGCCCAGCCTGCCGGCCCGCAGAGCCCGCCGCAGCTGGCCCCGCAGCTGCTCCTTCAGCCCGGCGGAGCGCTCAGCCATTGCGGTCGCGCCAGCCCTGGTTCGCGAGGGGGGCCCAGTCGCCCCGGGCCTGCAGGATCTCTTCCGCCAGTCGGCGCACGGCACCGTGGCCGCCCTTGCGATCCAGCACCCAATCGGCGCGCCGTCGCAGCGGAGCCACAGCGTCGGCGGGGCAGAGCAGCAACCCGACCGCCGGCCGCACCGCCAGGTCGTTGAGGTCATCGCCCACAAACGCGCTCTCGGCCGCGGCCACCCCCAGGCGGCTCTGCAGGTCGGCCAGGGCGGCGGGCTTGTCGCCCACGCCGGTGAGCACATGGCGGATGCCGAGGTAGCGGGCCCGCTGCTCGGTGGCGCCGCTCTTGCCGCCGCTCAGCCAGGCCACCTCCAGGCCGGCCTGTTGCAGCAGGCGGATCCCCAACCCGTCGCGCACATCGAAGCGCTTGATCACCTCCCCCGTCTCGGTGGTCCACAGCCCGCCATCGGTGAGCACCCCATCGACATCGAGCACCAGCAGCCGCAGTGACCGTAACTGGCTGCGGCAACGCCGCCGTCCCGCCGCGTGGCGCCAGCGTGACAGAAGGCCGTTCGCCACCGACAGGCTCAGAGGGTGCTCACCGCGGCACCCGCGGCGAGGGGAGCGCGGATGGCCACCAGTTGGGCCAACAGCGCCTCCAGGCGGTGCAGCGGCACCATGTTGGGGCCGTCGCTGAGGGCGTTATCCGGATCGGGGTGCACCTCCAGGAACAGCCCATCCACCCCCACCGCCACCGCGGCCCGGGCCAGGGGGGCAACGAATTCGCGCTGGCCGCCGCTGGAGGTGCCCCGGCCGCCGGGCTGCTGCACCGAATGGGTGGCGTCGAAGATCACCGGGCAGCCCAGCTCCCGCAGCTGGGGGAGGCTGCGGTAGTCCACCACCAGGGTGTTGTAGCCGAAGCTGTTGCCCCGTTCCGTCAACAGCACCTGGCCGGCGCCGGCATCGCGCAGTTTGTTGACCACCTGGGCCATGTCCCAGGGGGCGAGAAACTGGCCTTTCTTGACGTTGATCGCCTTGTCGGTGCCGCGGGTGGCTTCGGCGGCGGCCAGCAGCAGATCGCTCTGGCGGCAGAGGAAGGCGGGGATTTGCAGCACATCCACCACCTCGGCCACCGGCCCCGCCTGGTGGCTCTCATGGATGTCGGTGAGCACCCGCAGGCCGAAGCGACGCTTCACCTCCGCCAGCACCGCCAGGCCGTCGGCAACCCCGGGGCCGCGGAAGGAGCGACCGGAACTGCGATTGGCCTTGTCAAAGCTGGCTTTGAAGATGTAATCGATGCCAAGACGCTGGCAGATCGCTTGCACCTGTTCCGCGATGGTGAAGACCAATTCCTCGCTCTCGATCACGCAGGGGCCGGCGATCAGTGTGAGAGAGGAGCCGGCGGCTTCCATGCGGATCGAATGAACTGTGGAATGAACTCTACAGCCAACCCCTCAACCCACCAGGCGTCGCTCGAGCGAGGCGAGATCGCGGAAGCTGTCGGAGCGCAGCTGCAATTCTTCGAAGCTGCCCCAGGCCTTGATGCGACCCCGCTCAAATTCATAGATGCGATCGCAGCGCATCACCGTGGAGAGGCGATGGGCGATCACCACAGTCGTGCAGCGTCGGCCGATCACTTCGAGGGATTGGATGATTTCATTTTCGGTGCGATTGTCGAGGGCGCTGGTGGCCTCATCCAGCACCAGAAACTCCGAGCCGCGGTAGAAGGAGCGCGCCAGGGCCAGGCGCTGGCGTTGGCCGCCGGAGAGCTGCAGGCCGTTCTCGCCGATCGGGGTGTGCAGGCCATAGGGAAGTTCGCCGACGAACTCGGCCAGCTGGGCTGCCTCCAGGGCATTCCAGACGGCGTCCTGGTCCACCTCGTCCTCCCGTTTCCCAAACGCCACGTTCTCCAGAACGCTGGCATCGAGGAGGTTGATGAACTGGGGCACCTGGGAGCAGCAGGCCTGCCAGGCGGGCACGTCCTGGTCCGAGACCGGAATGCCGTCGAGGGCGAGGGCACCCTTGCCCGGATCCAGCAGGGAGAGCAGGATCTGGGCGGTGGTGGTCTTGCCGCTGCCGGTGGTGCCCACGAAGGCGACGCGCGAGCCCACGGGAATGGTGAGGTCGATGCCCTTCAGCACCCAATCGTTGGCTCCGGGATAGGCGTACCAAACGTCCTGCAAGCTGATGGTGCGCTTCGGGAACACCCCCTGCGGGCTGGGGACGCCGGGGTCGCCCAGCACCGGCCGGCCGCTGGGAAGGCGCAGGTATTCCAGGGTGTTGTCGATCACCGGCAGGCCGCCGCGCAGCTGGTTCATCGAAGCGAAGAACTCCTGCAGCGGCGGGGTCAGCCGCAGGGCCGCCACCGCCAGCGAGGCGAGGAAGGGGAGGATCGAGCGAATGTCGGAGCGGTCGCCACTGAGCAGCGCGGGCACGGCCCCGACCGCGAAGATCAGGGTGATGCCGAGGGGTTCGATCAACACCCGTGGGATCGTCGGCAGCAATTCGGTGGTCCAGGCCAGGCTCTTGGCCTTTTCTCCGGTGCGAACAAAGGCCTGTCGGAAGTGGTCCTCCGAAGCCGTGAGCTTGATGTCGCGAATGGATCCGAGCGATTCCAGCAGGATGTGGGTGGTGCGCGACTCCAGGCGCATCTTTTGCTTGGAGGCGTGGCGTAGGTAGGGGGTGATCAGCTGGGAGATCACGAGATAGGAGCCCACCAGCGATCCGATCAGCAGCACCGCCGACCAGCGTCCGATCACCAGAATGCCGACGGAGAGAAGGGTAATCGAAAAGATGCTGCCCACCATCTTGAGCAGCGGGTTGACCACGGAATTTGATGTTTTCTTGATGTGGCTCAGCACCATCGTGGAGAGCTTGGCCGTACTCTTTGAAAGGTGATATTCATAGCCCTGCGCCAAAACGCGCGCGTGGATCATATTGGAAAGGTCTATCCAGATCCGTGCCGTCAGCCGTTGCTGCAGGAACTGCAGGCCAAACTTGCCAGCCGAGGCGATCCAGGAAAGGATCACAAAAATCAGAATCAACCACAGGCTCTGGTCGATCGCATCGCCGCCGAACACTTTCACCCCCGGCAGGCGGTCCTCCAGGTCGGAGCCCACCAGCGATCCCATCAGCCGGGCGATCACGGCCACCGAGGCCAGATCGATGATGCCCGGGATCAGGGAGAAGGCCACCACACGCCGCAATTGCCGCAGCCTTTCCGGGGGCAGATAGGCCATCAGGGCCCTCAGCTGCCGGGCAGTGCGGCTCCGGGGGAAGATCCAGGAGAGGGGTCGGAGTATGGCTGGTCGTGCACCCATCGCGTCACGCTATGGGAAACAGCCCCCGGCTCATCCCCGCGCCAGACAGCGCCTGAGCCGCCCCCGCAGCGGCGCGGTGCGCAACCACCAGAGCGGCGGCGGGCACAGGGCGGGCTCGCCACTGTGCCGCTGCTGCCAGTGGTCGTCGATGGCCTGCAGGGCCCCGCGCCAACGCTCCTGGAGCACCGGCTCGGTGCAGGCCTCCAGCAGGGTGCTGAGCCGCTCCCGCGGCGCCCGCCAGGCCCCGGGATCCGCCACGGCGGCCCGGATCCGTTGCACGTCGCCGGCCAGGGTGCCGCAGCCGATCTGGTGGCCCACCACCCCCGGATCGAGGCTGTCGGCCAGGGCGTGGTTGAGGCTGCTGAACACCACGCAGCCGCAGGCCAGGGCCTCCAGCGGCGGCAGCCCGAAGCCCTCGCTCACGCCCCGACCCCGCCAGTAGTCGGCCGAGTCATAGAGCACCACCGTGGCCCGGTTGAACAGGTCCACCAGGTCGTCCACCCAGCCGCTCTGCACCTCCACCCGCAGGCCGGCGCGGCGCAGCTCCGGCACCAGGCGCTTGAGCACGTAGCCACTGCTCTTGCGCTGCTGCACGAGCACATCGATCGGCCGGCGCGGGCCGGCTCCGGCCTCGGCCAGACCCCGGTCGCCCCGCTCCAGCCACATCGGTTCGAGGGCGTTGGGCACCAGGAACAGGGGGTTGCGGGGGGCCCGATCCCCCCAGTAGCCAAGGGTGTTGCGGCTCACCGCCAGCACGGGCACGCCGGCGGGCAGGTGGAAGCCATAGCCGCTGCTATGGGCGTGGTAAGCCACCGGCCGACCCCGAAGGCGCCGCAGCAGCGGCGGCACATCGAAGCCCCAGCTCACCACCCACAGGGCTTCCCCCGGGGCGGCCTCCCGCCGCAGAAGGTCGGCCAGGAAGGGCTGGCCGGGCTCCCGCTGCCGGTAGGTGACCACCTCAGTGGGGCGCAGCTGGCCCACCAATCGGGCGGTTTGCAGCTCCACCAACAGACCGCCGCAGCGGAACCTGCCGCTGGTGCCAGGCACCAGGAAGCGAACGGGACGCAGGCCGGTGGAACTCAGGGGAGGGACTGCGGAGGGGCGCTTGCGCCTCAGGCGGCGACGGTTTCCGTGCTGCCGGTGCGCTGGCGGCGGGTGAGGAAGCCGAAGAGCACCTTGCCGATGGCGGCAATCAGGTTGCCCTCCAGCTCCTGGAACATCTTCATGTTGCAGTGGAAGGCCTCGTTGGCCTCCGCCACGATGCGGTCGGCGGTGGCCTGGTCGATCGGCAGGGCGTCGAGGGTGGCGCGGTAGTTCGCCTTGAAGCCCTTCTCGTCGGGGATGTTGTCGAACTCGTAGAAGCGCAGGCCGTCGTGTTCGCCGAGGCTCATCGCCTTCTGGGCGATGTTCTTGAGGATCTGGCCGCCGGAGAGGTCGCCGATGTAGCGGGTGTAGTGGTGGCCCACCAGCAGCTCAGGGGCCTCCTGGGCCACCTGGCGGATGCGCGCCACGTAGTCGCGGGCGCCGGGGGTGACGCCGGCCTGGGCGCGCCAGTCGGCTCCGAAATAGAACGCCAGATCCTGCTCGAGGGACTCGCGCCGGTTGAGCTCGGGGAAGGCGATCGCTCCCACCACCGGGTGGTCGCTCAGGCGGCCGATCTCCTCTTCCATGGCGCTGTAGACATGCCACAGGTCGGCCACCAGGGTGCGGTAGCTCGCCTTGTCGACCACCCCCTTGAGGAAGCAGCTCACGAAGCCGGTGTTCTCGGCCATCGTGTGGGCCTTTTTGGTTCCCTCACGCAGCTGGGAGGCGAGAGCGACGGGCATCGGTCCTTGGGTGGGCACGGGCTGAGGGATCAAGGTAGGAGCCGACTTCCCAGCCCTGCGCTCAAGGTTGCGAAGGGTTACGCAGCGCGTTCCTCGCCATCGGCCGGAGGCTCCGTCTGGGGGCGCGCTTCGCCGCGGAAGAGGGCGAACAACTCCCGGCAGAACCCCTGCAGCTGGTCCGCCACCTCCGGGTGCGGCAGGTGGCTGCCCGAGGGTTGCCAGTCGCCCACGGTGGCCAGCCGCCAGCGCTCCGAGGTGGATTCGTAGGTGAGGCCGCGGATCAGCACCCCCAGCAGCCGGGGCCGGCCCCCGCCGCTGCCGGCCGGTGGCCGTTCCAGCCGCAGCTGCACCAGCAGGGAGCGGCACTGCAGGCGGGGGCTCCAGCCCGGGAAGTGGAAGGAGAGATCCAGCGATTCGCGCTCGTCGAAGGCGCGGGTCAGCGGATCGTCCCGCCAAGGCGTGAGATTGGCGCGCGAGGCGGGAAAGCGCCCGCGAAACAGGGTCACGGCCCTGGCGATGGCCTGGGCCAGCTCGACGCTGTGGGCCTGGTCGGCGGCATTCATGCCTCCCATCCTGCTGAGGCTGGCGCTGGCGGCAAGCCACGGTGGGCGGATGCCAGCGAAAGCCCCCACGAGCTCAGCACACCGAGGGGGGTCGCCGCTGATCCAGGCAAACCTTCCGCAGAACGCCGCAGGCATAGCCTTCGCTGGAAGCGAGCCCCCTTGCCCCAGGGCTGCCCCCGATTCCATGGCCACCTACGAGAAGCTCACCGCCCCCAGCCGCGGCACCGCGATCCGCTTTGAGGGCGGCCTGCCCGTGGTGCCGAACGACCCGATCATTCCCTTCATCCGCGGCGATGGCACCGGCGTGGACATCTGGCCCGCCACCCAGCGGGTGCTGGAGGCGGCGGTGGCGAAGGCCTATGGCGGCGAGCGTCGCATCGAGTGGTTCAAGGTGTACGCCGGCGATGAGGCCTGCGAGCTCTACGGCACATACCAATACCTGCCGGAGGACACCCTCACGGCGATCCGCGAGTACGGCGTGGCGATCAAGGGGCCCCTCACCACCCCGGTGGGCGGTGGCATCCGCTCGCTGAATGTGGCCCTGCGGCAGATCTTTGATCTCTACTGCTGCGTGCGCCCCTGCCGCTATTACGAAGGCACCCCCAGCCCCCACAAGCGGCCCCAGGATCTCGATGTGATCGTCTATCGCGAGAACACCGAAGACATCTACATGGGCATTGAGTGGGAGGCCAATGATCCGGTGTGCCTGGAGCTGATTCGCCACCTCAACGAAACGGTGATCCCGGCCAACGGCAAGCTCGGCAGCCGCCAGATCCCTGCCGGCTCCGGCATCGGCATCAAGCCGGTGAGCAAGCACGGCAGCCAGCGCCACATCCGCAAGGCGATCCAGCACGCCCTGCGCCTGGAGGGGGATAAGCGCCACGTCACGCTGGTGCACAAGGGCAACATCATGAAGTTCACCGAAGGTGCCTTCCGCGACTGGGGCTATGAGCTCGCCACCAGTGAATTTCGTGCCGAGTGTGTCACCGAGCGCGAGAGCTGGATCCTCGACAACCTCGATCGAGACCCCTCCCTCAGCATCGAGGCCAATGCTCGCAAGATCGACCCCGGCTACGACTCCCTCACCCCGGAGAAGCAGGCGGCGGTGTGCAACGAGGTGCGCGAGGTGCTCGATGCGATTGGCGCCAGCCATGGCGGTGGCCGGTGGAAGCAGATGGTGATGGTCGACGACCGCATCGCCGACAGCATCTTTCAGCAGGTTCAGACCCGCCCGGCCGACTATTCAATCCTCGCCACCCTCAACCTCAACGGCGATTACATCTCCGACGCGGCTGCGGCCGTGGTGGGGGGCCTCGGCATGGCCCCCGGCGCCAACATCGGCGATAACGCCGCCATCTTCGAGGCCACCCACGGCACCGCCCCCAAGCACGCCGGCCTCGATCGCATCAACCCCGGCTCGGTGATCCTCAGCGGCGTGATGATGCTCGAATACATGGGCTGGCAGGAAGCCGCCGACCTGATCACCGCCGGCCTCAGCGCCGCCATCGCCAACCGCGAGGTCACCTACGACCTGGCCCGGCTGATGGAGCCGCCCGTTGAGCCCGTGAGCTGCTCCGGTTTTGCCGAGGCGGTGGTGCGCCACTTCGGCGGCTGAGCGCCGGCCCCGGCAGACTTGCGCCCATGAGCGCATCCCCCTCGCCGGCCCCCCTGCCGATCCAGGTCGCAGACCCCTGCGTCCACTGCGGTTTCTGCCTGCCCACCTGCGCCAGCTACCGGGTGCTGGCCAGTGAGATGGATTCGCCTCGGGGTCGCATCCACACCCTCAAGGCGATCGAGGCCGGCGAGCTGGAGCTCGACGCAACGGTGGCCCAGCACTTTGATTCCTGTCTCGGCTGCTTCGCCTGCGTCAGCGCCTGCCCCTCCGGCGTGCGGTACGACACCCTGCTGGAGGCCACCCGCCCGAAGCTCAACGCGCCGGAGCTGCGCAGCCCCGCCCAGCGGGCCTTTCGACGCCTGCTCTTCGCCCTGTTGCCCTACCCGCAGCGGTTGCGGGCGCTGCTGCAGCCGCTGCGGACCTACGCCGGCACGCCGCTGCAGGCCCTGGCCCGGCGCAGCGGCTTCACCCGCCTGTTCGGTCCCCAGATCGAGGCGAGGGAGCGGCTCCTCCCCCCCCTGGCGCCCGAGGCCTTCCGCGACGATCTGCCGGTGCTCGTGCCCGCGCAGGGGGAGCGGCGCCAGCGGGTTGGCCTGGTGCTGGGTTGCGTGCAACGCCTGTTCGATCCGGCGGTGAATGCGGCGGCGGTGCGGGTGCTCAGCGCCAACGGCATCGAGGTGGTGATCCCGCCCGCCCAGGGGTGCTGCGGCGCCGTCACCCACCACCAGGGAGAGGAGGCGCAGACGCGGGAGCTGGCGCGGGCCCTGATCGCCAGTTTTGCGGCCGTGGTGGGCCCCGGCCGGCCGGCCGGTCCCGAACCGCTCGACGCGATCGTGGTGGCGGCTTCCGGCTGCGGCCACACCCTCAAGGCCTATGCCCACCTGCTGGAGCAGGAGCCCGAGGCCCGGCGCTTCGCCGCCTCCGTGGCGGACATCCAGGAGTATCTGGAGCGCGTGGGCTTGAGCGAACCCTTTGCCCGAGCCTTGCGGCCCCTGCGCCACGCCGACGGCAGCCCCGCCACGGCGGAGCGCCCGTTGCGGCTGGCTTATCACGATGCCTGCCACATGCTGCATGGCCAGGGCATCCGCGAGCAGCCGCGGGCGCTGTTGCGCCGCATCCCCCACGTGCAGAACCGGGAGGCCAGCGAGGCGGGGGTCAGCTGCGGCAGCGCCGGCATCTACAACCTGGTGCAACCGGAGGAGGCCGCGGCGCTGGGCCGTCTCAAGGCGGCTGATCTCAGCGGCACCGGCGCCGATGTGGCGGTCAGCGCCAACATCGGCTGCACGCTCCAGAGCCGCCAACACATGGAGGAGGAGCCCCGCCCGCTGCCGGTGCGCCATCCCGTGCAGCTCCTGGCCGACAGCCTCGAGGATCCCTCCCCAGCCGCGGTGGTCCCGCACAGCGGGTGACCACCGTTCGCCCCCGCACCAGCCCTCGCCCGCGCACCAGCCCACGACCCTGGCGCCTGGCGA
This sequence comes from Synechococcaceae cyanobacterium, assembly GCA_046342735.1. Taxonomy (GTDB): domain Bacteria; phylum Cyanobacteriota; class Cyanobacteriia; order PCC-6307; family Cyanobiaceae; genus Cyanobium. The sequence continues at coordinate 9,997 of JBKDOZ010000157.1, read as the reverse complement.
ATGCCCTGGTGCTCGCCACCAGCCTGCAGCTCACCCTGCTGGCCCTCGGCATCGGCACGATTTCAACCATCAACAACCGCCGCAGCCTGGATGCCCTGGCCGGGGCCCTCGGTCAATCGATCAGCGCGAAGGTGCGCCGCGAGCTCGACCAGTTCTTGGCGGCGCCGCGGCTGATCAACCAGCTCAACGGGGAGGCGATCGAGCATGGCCAACTCGACCCGGAGAATTTCCCCCAGCTGCGCCGCACCTTTCAGAGCCAGATGGGGCTCTTCCCCGTGGGCTACATCAACTACGGCAATGAGCAGGGCGAATACATCGGCATCGAGCGCCTCGACCATGGCGGCCTGCGGCTCAACCTGATGGAGCGGGCACTCGGTCCCCGCCGCCAGCTTGTGTTCGATCTGGGTCCCACCGGTCCCGGCCCCCGGCCGGTGCAGGTGTTCGAGGACATCGGCACCGCCCGTGAGGAGGCCTGGTACCGGGAGACGGTGCAGCGGAACCGGCCCACCTGGAGTTCGATCTACCAGTGGGACGACAAGCCCGAGGTGCTCTCGATCTCCCATAACCAGCCCGTGCGGGATCGCCGCGGCCGCCTGCGGGGCGTCATCGGGGTGGATCTGATCCTCAGCCAGCTCAATGCCACGCTGCGCAGCATCTGGGGGCCTGGCCCCGGGGTGCTGCTGATCATGGAGCGCGATGGGCTACTCGTGGCCAGCTCCGACGGCCACTCCCTGGCCCCTGGAGCGCCCGGCACGCCGCCCCGCCGCCTGCGAATCGATCAGAGTCCGGATCCCATCGTCAAGAGCGCAGGCGCCCTGCTGCTAGCTGAAGCCCGGGGAGGTCGCCTGAGTGCCCGCCCCCAGCGCCTCACCCACGCCGACACCTACCTGGAGGTGATCCCGTGGGCCGATCGCACGGGCCTCGACTGGCTCGTGCTGGTGCTCCTCCCCCGGGCCGCCCTGGCGGCCTCCCTCCAGCCCCATGGCTGGCTGCCGCTGGTGCTCTACCTGGTCGCCCTCATCCTGGCGATCTTGGTCAGCGCCCGCCTCACCCGCTGGATTCTGCAGCCGCTGCGCCGCGTCTCCGACGCCGCCACCCAGCTGGCAGACACGGTTCGGCGTTCCCCTGGCGAAACCCTCTCGTTCCAGGCCGCCCTGCCTCCGGGCAGTGCCCTGGAGCTCCAGAGCCTTGGAAGCGCCATCACCACCCTGGTGAACAACCTCAACGGGCTGGTCACAGCCCAGCGTCGCTCCGGTCAGCGGCTCCTGCGGGAAGTGCTGCACAAAGAGCACGCCCTGGAGCTCTCACGCCAGAGCCAGCAGCGGGCCGAAGCCAGCAGTGAGGCGCGCCAGAGCTATCTCGCCCATCTCCATCAGGAGATCCTCGCCCCCTTGATCTCTGTTCAGGGCACCACGCTCCTGGCCCTCGCCGAAGCCGGGTCGGAGCCGGTCCATCGCCACCTGCGGACGATTGAGGGCGCCACCCGGGAGCTGCTGATGCTGCTGGAGCTTCTCGAGGACGCCATCGACCCTTCGGGTCTCCCGGGCGGTGAGCCGGCGCCGGAGGAGGCGCCCTTCGCGCTGGCCCAGTTGCTGCAGGAGGTTTCCGATCTGGTGGCCCCCCAGGCCCAGCTGCGGGAGCGGGCCCTCACGTTCACCATCGTTCCAGGCACGGTGGATCTGCTGGTGGGTGACGGGCGCCGGCTTCGCCAGGTGTTGCTCCAGGTTCTCTCCGCCGCCATCCGCCCGGGCGGGGCCGGCGAGATCGCCCTGATCGTCGCCACGGAGCCCGCGACCACCGCGGCCGCCGCGGAGCTGGATGGTGACGATCGCCGACTGCGGCTGCGGCTGACCCTGCGCAATCCCGCTTCGGCCGGCGAGCCTGGTGGCGGACTCGCCCTGGCGATCAGCCGCGAGTTACTGGAGGGCATGGGCGGCGGCCTGGAGGTGAGCGCCACCGATGGTGGAGACACGTCCATCACCTGCTGGCTGCCGGTGCGGGCCGCCGCGCCGTCGCTGCCGAGCCCTGCCCCTGCCCCTGCCCCATCCGGCGCTGTGCAGCTGGTGGGCCCGATTGCCCGCGGCGAGCGGCAGCGCCTGGCCCTGCTGCTGGCGCCTCTCGGGCTGGTGCCCAGGGAGGCTCCTGGGGAGGGGGGCTGGGCGCTGGTGGTAGCCGATGCCGCTTCTTCGCCTCGCGCTAGCCGTGCTCGGGTGGAGGATCTGCGCCGGGAGCTGGGCACGCAGGTCCCGATCGCACTCCTGGTGCGTCGGCTGAATCGGGAGGCCCACGCGGCGGAGCTCCAACCCCCTTGGGATGGGTTGCTGGAGCTGCCACTGCATGCTCCCCGGCTGTGTACGGCCCTGGCGCCGCTGTTGGCTATGGATCGCGGCTGAGGGGCCGGCCCCACCCTGATGGCGCCGACCCATCCCGACCCATCCCGACCCATCCCGACCCGTCCGGATCAGTGGGCCCGGCTGCTCGAGAACAATTGCAGCACCACCGCCCCGGCCACGATCAGGGCGATGCCCACCACGGCGGCGCCATCAAGCCGCTGTCCATAGAGCAGCCAGCCCACCAGGGTGATCAGGGCCACCCCCACCCCCGACCAGATCGCATACACCACCCCGAGCGGGAGGGTTTCGAGCGTCAGCGATAGGCACCAGAAGGCCACGCCATAGCCCACGACCACCAGAAGTGTCGGGCCAGGCCGGCGGAAGCCCTCGGAGGCCCGAAGCGCCGAGGTGCCCACCACCTCCGCGAGGATCGCGATGGCCAAGGTCAGATGTGCTTGCGTCATGCGGCCTCCATGCGTCGCCAGGTCTCCACCAAGGTGCCCGCCTCCCCCAGGTTGCCCGGCAGGGTGAGCACGGGCAGCCCCACGGCGCCGGGTACCCCGCCGCCCCGCGCCAGCACCAGCGACAACCCCGGCAGCAGCTGGCCCTGCAACTCCACCTGCGCCAGGCCCAGCCCCTCGGCCAGCAGGGTCTGGCTGGTGATCCCTCCTTTGCTGATCAGATAGCCCAGGCGAGGGGCCAGCCGGGCCGCCAGCCGCGCCATCGCGGCGGCGAGGGCCTGCCCCAGGGCCCGTCGCTCCGCGGCATGGCGGCAGCGCTGCTCACCGCGGCTGGTGAAGAGCACGGGGGTGAGGCCCGCCGCCAGCCGTTGCTCCAATGCCGTCAGCCATTCGGCCTCCAGGGAGGCCAGCAGAGGCTCCGGCAGGGGACCCTCCAGCACCCGCTGCACCCGCGCCACCGGCACTTCCACCCCGCCGCAGCCGGGTTCGGCCAGCAGGCGCTCCAGCTGGGCGTCGGCCAGGGGCACATGGGACCCCACGAGCACCAGCCCGGGCGCGCCGGCCCCATCGCCTCCCCGTCGCCGCAGGGCGGCCAGGGCGGCGGCGTCCCGCGGCGGCGGGGGCAGGTCCGCCAGGCCGTTGAGCAGGGAGGCCGCGCTCTGAAACAGGAAGCGTCGTGGTCGGCCCTCGCTCTGCGGCCCACCCAGCTCGCGCACCGCCGCCCCGAGGGCCGCCAGATGGAGCGGCCGCTCCGCATCCACCACCACGGTGACGTTGTCGCCCAGCCCCGCCAGCCGCCGCCGCAGCGTCGCTCCGCCCGCCTCCAGTTCCGCCCGATCGATCCGCGGCACCACCGCCGCCGGGATGCGGCCGCCGCTTTTCTCCTCCACCCAGTCGGGCAGGTGGCTGGTGCGATAGCCGAAGAGGCGGTCGCGGGCGAATTCGCTCTCATGCACCGGCCGGCCGTGCAGCCGATGCACTCCGTCCACCGTGGTGCGCCCCCCCTCCAGGAAAGCGGGCACAAGCAGGGTGGCGTCAAACGGACCGAGTTCCGCGGCGATCGCGTCCACCTCCAGCGGGAAGTGGCCGCGCAGGGTGGAGTCGCCCCGGCTGACCACCAGCCATGGCCCCCCCCGCGCCGCCAGGGCCGGATGCAAGGCGCGGCAGATCTCCTGCACCCGCTCCCGCGCCTGCGGCGGCGCCAGGGCGCGGGTGTTGGCCAGCAGGAACAGCAGGGGCGAGGGGTGGGCCAGCCCCTCCGCCAGGGTGTCGGGGTCCCAGCGCAGCAGCAGGGGGCAGCTGTGCACGGTCTGGGAGCCGGTGGGATCGTCGTCGATCACCACGATTTTCAGACCCCCGTCGTTGCGGTTTCCGGCGGCCGCGGGCCCGCCCCCGGTGGCGGCTGAGTTGGTTCCCGTCTCTCCCTCCGCGGCCATCGGCCGTTTCCCCTGCGCCATGGCACCATCGTGCCGTGATGCGCCCCGAAGCCCACGAGTTGCCGGAGCTGGTGCGGGAGCTGCACCGGCAGGGAAGCGCCTGGCTGCCGGCGGGGCTCGGCAGCCGCATCGCCTGGGGTCCGCCCGTGCGTGAACCCTGCCCCGTGCTGAGCTGCGCCCGGCTGGACCGGATCGTGGAGCACACCCCCGGCGATTTCACCCTCACCGTGGAGGCGGGGGCTCCCCTGGCGGCGGTGCAGGAGGCCCTGGCCCCCCATCGCCAGTGGCTGGCCCTCGATCCGGCCTGGGGCGAGGCGGACAGCAGCGTCGGTGGCCTGGTGGCCCGCGGCTTAGCTGGCGGCTTCCGCCAGCGCTACCTCGGGGTGCGCGATCAGCTGATCGGCGTGCGGCTGCTCCGGGCGGATGGGGTGGCGGCCCGGGCCGGCGGGCGGGTGGTCAAGAACGTGGCCGGGTACGACCTGATGCGGCTGCTCAGCGGCAGCTGGGGGTCCCTGGGCCTGATCACCGAGCTCACCCTGCGCACCCTGCCGCTGCCGCCCCACCGCTCCGCCCTGCTGGTGCAGGGGCCTCCGGAGGCCCTGGCCCCCCTCGCCCGCTGGCTGCTCGGATCCACCCTCACCCCCGAGCGCGTCGACCTCTGGAGCGCTCCCCTGGCCGCGGCGGCCGGCCTGGCGCCGGAGCCCCTGCTGCTGATCGCCCTGGCCAGCGTGGCCGAAGCCAGCCTGGAGGAGCAGGCCGCCGCCATCGCCGAGCGCAGTTCCCTGCCCCTGCGCACGGTGGCCGCGGAGGCCCTGGCGCCGTTGCTGGCCACCGCCCGGGGCGCGGCTCCCGGGGCCGTCGCCGCCGGCTGGTTGCTGCGCCTGGGCGTGCCCCCCGATGCCAGCTTCACCCTGCTTGAGGCCCCCGAACTGGCTGCGCTGCCGGTGGATCTTGCCGCTGGCAGCGGCCTGGGTACCGCCTGGGCCCCGGCCGCCGCCCTGGGGGTGAGCCGGGTGCAGGAGCTTCGCCGCCGGTGCCGGGAGTTGGGGGGCTGGCTCACCGTGTTGCTCCAGCCGCCCGGCGCCGCCCTGCCCGCCTGGACCGACGCGCCAGCCCGGCCCGTGATCGAAGCCCTCAAGCGGCGTTTCGATCCCCTCGGCCAGCTGGCCCCCGGTCGCCTCCCCGGGGTCGCCGCCCCTGCTCCCGCCCCATCCGCGGCTCAGAGCGCTTCCACGGCGTAGCGGGCCTGCAGCTCCCGATGCTCGCCCGGAGCCAGTTCGAGCCGGCGATCGCCACTGATCAGCGAGCCCCGCGGGCCGCTCCAGGGCTCCAGGCACACCATCGGCCGCGGCGGCTCCGTCCAGACCACCACCAGGTCGAACGGGGGGGTGGTCTCCAGCTGGATGGCCCGGCCGCCGGCGGGATCCAGCAGGCGCACTGGTCCCTCCGCCTGGCAGAGCAGATCCACGCCGGCCCCGAGGCGTTCCAGCAGCGGGTCGGTGGCGGCTGCCTGCAGCGTGGAGTGGTCGAGGCAGCGGGGGGGCAGCCCTTCGATCGCCACGGCGGCCGGATCGCTCACCGCCAGGTAGGGATGCAGGCCGAGGCTGAAGGGCATCGCGGGTTCCCCGGCCGCTCCCCCGTGGTGCACCCGCGCCGTGATCGCCAGGGCGCCGGGCTCCAGCCGGTACTCCAGCTCCAGGCGGAAGGCGAAGGGAAAGTGGGCGCGGCTGCTGGCGTCGTCGCAGAGCGTCAAGCGCACCCCGTCGCCCTCGCTCAGCTCCTCCAACGCCCAGGGCATCGTGCGGGCGAAGCCGTGCTGGGGCAGGGGGAAGTTGCCCTGGGGTAGGGGCAGGCGGTTGTCCGGCAGGTTGCCGCAGATTGGAAACAGCACCGGCACTCCGCCCCGCACCGAGAGCGTTGGATCGGCGAAACGCTGGGTATCGAAGTAGAGGATCTCGCGGCCCTCGCAGCGCCAGCCACAGAGGAGGCCGCCGCGCTCGGGAGCGAGCAGCAGGCTGTCGTCGCTGCGGCCATTGCTGAACCGCCAGGAACCGGGAATCTCAGGGGCGCGCGCCAGCGGCATGGGCGGGTTCCGTCTCCGAGCCGACCTTAGCCGCCCCCTCCGGCAACGCCGCCAACCATTCCAGCAGCGCCGCGTTCACCGGGCCTGGCACCTCGTCGTGGGGGCAGTGACCCGCCTCGATCACCACCTCGCGGGTGCCGGCCGGGGCGTGGCGCTGGAAGCTGGCCCGGCGGCCGGCGGCGTTGATCCACGGATCCCGGATGCCCCACAGCAGCAGGAGCGGAGCCTGAAGGGTGGCGAACAGCTCATCGAGCGGCTGGCCGCGGGGAATGTCGAACACGGTGCGGAACACCCCGAACGCCCCGGCATCCAGCGAGGGTTGGCGGATCGATTCCACCAGTGCCTCGTCCACGTTGGTGTGGTCGAGGTACACCTGGCGCAGGGTGCGACGGATCGTGGCCGGCCGCCGCAGATTTTCGAACAGCAGCCGCTGCAGCACCGGGCTGCGCAACAGCGCCGCCCCGATCGTGCGGCGGGCGATCGCCCCCCAGCCCTGGGGTTCCCCTTGCTCGTCGGCGAAGGGGCCGGCGGCGTTGATCAACACCACCCCGGCCGCCTCCGAGCCGAGGGCGGCGCCCGCGGCCAGAGCCGCGTAGCCCCCGAGGGAATTGCCCACCAGCACGGTGGGCCGTCCGATGCGTTCCCGCACGTAGGCCGACAGCTGGTCGCGCCAGAGGGGCCCCCCGTAGGCCGGACCCTCGGGCTTGGCGCTGCGCCCGAAGCCCAGCAGGTCGATGGCGTGCACCTCGTGGCGCAGGGCCAGCGCCGGGATGTTGTGGCGCCAGTGGTCGGTGGAGGCCCCGAAGCCATGCACCAGCAGCACCGCAGGCCCCTCCGGCTTCTCCGGGGCGACCCGCAGGCCATGGACGGTGTGCCCCTGGAATCGCCACCAGGGCGCAGCCGATTCGGGGGTCGGGGACATCGGCGCGGGCCAGCGGGGGCGGGAAGATTGCGGGATGCTAGGGAGCCAGCCCGGCGCGCCGATGCTTCTCTCCCTCCGCGACCTCGCGCCCCTGCTGGCGGGCATCGCGCTGTGGGCCCTCGCCCTCGCCCTGCCCCTGAGCGCCCTGCTGGCCCCCCTGGAGCGGTCCCTGGCGGCCGGAGCCCTGGCCCCGCCCGCCCAGCAGGTTCTGCTCGTGGCGGCGGGCGTGGGGTTGGCCCTGGCGGTGGGGGTCGGGTGCGAGTTCGTTCTGAGCTGGGTGCTCGGGCCAGGCTGGGCCTCCAGCCTGGGGCTGATCGCCGTGCTGGCGGGCCTGTTCTGGAGCCTGGCCGGTCGCGCCGACGATCCCCCCGCCTGATCCAGCGCCGCTCAGGCCCGCCAGTCGAGCCAGGGGAGCCGGGGCACGATGGCGGCGGTGCCGGCCCGGTAGGCCCCGTAGTCGGGATGGATCCGGGCCAGGCTTCGCTCCTCCCGCCGCGCCTTCCCCCCCAGCAACCACGCCAGGGCCAGCAGCAGGGCGAGGTGCAGCAGGCTGCCCCGCAGCAGGGCCACCCCCAGGGCGCAGATCAGGATCGCCTGATACAGGGGATGGCGGCAGCGTCCGTACAGGCCCTGGCGCACGAGGGGCGCGCCGGCCATCGGCTCCGGCAGGGGCGTCAGGCTCGCTCCGAGGGTTCTCAGGGCCTGGAGCGCCTGCGCCAGCCCCACCAACAGCAGCAGGCCGCCGCCCACCCGCGCCGCCAGCGGCCAGGCCACCGCCAGCTGGCGGGGGGAGGGAAGCGCCGGCAGCAGCACCACCGCGGCGATCAGAAGCGCCTGGGCGGCCAGCCACCACTCGCCGCGGCGGTTGTCGAGCCAACCGGCCCAGCTGAACCCCCAGCGGCCCATAAAGGAGACGAGGGCGGACGGCTCAGGTGGCGGGGTCGGCAACGGCGCGCTCGCGGTTGGAGAGCACCAGTCTGAGCAGGAGGGGCGCCAGGAAGGTGGTGCCGATCACCATCAGCAGGATGCCCGCCTCCAGGGCTGGCGTGAGCAGGCCGGCCTGGGTGCCGAGCCAGAGGAAGATCAGGCCCACTTCGCCGCCGCGCAGCATCCCCAGCCCAACCATCAGGCGATCGGTGGGTTGGCTGCTCAGGTATCCCCAGCCTGCCGCCACCTTGCCGATGATCGCCACCACCAGCAGGAAGAGGGCCACCACCAGCCCTTCGCGGTTGGCCGGATCCAGCGGATTGAGCACCGAGAGATCCATGCCGGTGCCGATCAGCACGAAGAAGACGGTGGCGAACAGGGCCACCAGCGGTTTGACGGTCTCCTGGAGGGCCTCGGTGTGGCGCGAGGCGCTGAGGATCAGGCCGGCGGCGAACGCCCCCAGGGCGGCCTCCAGGCCGATCGCCTGGGCGCCGAAGCAGCAGAGGCTGAGCACCACGAAGGCCGCCACCGGCACCTCGCCGGGAGCCCGCAGGTTGTCGATCAGCCAGTCGAAGGCGGGGGCGGCGGTGCGGCTGAGGAACAGGGCCAGCACCACGAACACCACCGCGGCCCCCAGCAGCCGCAGGATCGGCCCGGCCGAGAGCGCGTCGCCGCCGGCCAGGGCCACCACCACCGCCAGGATCACGATGCCGAGGATGTCATCGAGCACCGCGGCGCCGATCACGATCTGACCCTCCCGGGTCTTGAGGTAGCCCAGCTCCCCGAACACGCTGGCGGTGATGCCGATGCTCGTGGCGGTCATGGCGGCGCCGGCGAAGATCGCCAGGAACAGGGGCAGGTGGAAGAAGTAGTAGAGGCCGAGGGTGCCGAGGGCAAAGGGCAACACCACCCCGGTCACCGCCACGGTGGTGGCCTGCACGCCCACCGCCATCAGCTCGTCGAGGTCGCTCTCCAGCCCGGTGAGGAAGAGCAGGGCATAGAGGCCGAGCAGCGACACCTGCTGCAGCCCCGAGAAGTTCTCGTTGTAGAGCTCCTGCACCTGCGCGGGCGGGACGCTGGAGAGGAAGCTCACCAGCTCGAGCAGGTGCCGGTTGATCTGGGCCCCGGTCTCGGGGGGAAGCAGGAAGTGCAGGCCGCTGACGCCGATCAGCACCCCGGCCAGCAGTTCGCCGAGGATCGCGGGCAGGGAGAGGCGCACCATCAGCTCGGCCATCAACCGGGCGGCGATGAACAGCACCAGGAAGCGCCCCACCTGGATCAGGATCTCGGCCACCTCCACGGGGTGGTTGCCGATCTCGAGCAGCAGGGGAGGAACCATGGGGCTGGGTGCGTCGGGGGGAACCTAGGCCCCCTCCCCCGGGCGCATGGTTCCCCAAGGACGGCTCTGGGCGGCTGCGGATCTCTGGCTACCGTTCCTGCAAGGGGCTTTCTCCTCCCCCGAGCCGCGCGACTCCGCCATGACCGACCATCCGCCCCTCAATCTGCGGCTCCCCACCCCCGGCTGTTATGCCGACGCGGACCGCAGTGGCCTGCAGGCGGCGGATGTGTTCGACGGCATGACCGAGCACCTCTTCTACACGCTCGGCAAGCTCGCCCCCACCGCCAGCCGCCACGACCTTTACATGGCGCTGAGCTATGCGGTGCGCGATCGGCTGATGACCCGCTACCTGGCGGGCATCGAGGCGATCGGCGCCACCCCCACGCGGGTGGTGGCCTATCTGTCGGCCGAATTTCTGATCGGCCCCCAGCTGAACAACAACCTGCTGATGCTCGGCATCCAGGAGGAGGCCGCCGAGGCGCTGCGCCGCTTTGGC
>JBKDOZ010000156.1:0-2763 GCA_046342735.1 Synechococcaceae cyanobacterium | reverse complement strand
GCTCATCCATGCCCACCTGATGCTCGACGGCAATGCTCGCCTGAACCTGGCCACCTTTGTCGGCACCTGGATGGAGCCCGATGCACGCCGGCTGCTGGTGGAGTGCGCCGATAAGAACATCATCGACAAGGACGAATATCCCCAGACCACCGACATTGAGCAGCGCTGCCTGCGCATGCTCGCCGATCTCTGGCACGCCCCCGATCCGGCCGATGCGGTCGGCACCTCCACCACCGGCTCCAGCGAGGGTTGCCTGCTGGCGGGCCTGGTGCTGCGCTGGCACTGGCGGCAGCGGCGTGCGGCCGGTGCCGCCAGTGCCAGCGGTAGCGGTAGCGCCGGCGGTGGTGAGGGCACGGGGCGGCCGAATCTGGTGATGGGCGCCAACCGCCAGGTGTGCTGGGACAAGTTCTGCACCTACTTCGATGTGGAGCCGCGCTTCGTGCCGCTGCGCGACGACGGCCTCCATCTCGATCCCGCCGGCGCCCTCGCCGCCTGTGACGCCGACACGATCGGTGTGGTGGCGGTACTGGGCAGCGTGGTGGATGGCAGCTATGAGCCGGTGGCGGCGATTGCCGCCGCCCTCGATGGGCTGGAGCAACGAAGCGGCTGGGCGGTGCCGATCCATGTGGATGCGGCATCGGGCGGGTTTGTGGCCCCGTTTCTGTCGCCCGATCTGGTGTGGGATTTCCGGCTGGAGCGGGTGTGGTCGATCAACGCCAGCGGCCACAAGTACGGCGGCGTGCTGCCGGGGGTGGGCTGGGTGCTGTGGCGCCGCGACGCCCTACTGCCCGCTGAACTGCGCTTCGATGTCAATTACCTCGGGGGCGTGACCCCAACGATCGGCCTGAACTTCTCCCGCCCCGGAGCCCAGGTGGTGGGGCAGTACTTCAACTTTCTCCACCTCGGCCGCCGCGGCTACCGCCACCGCATGCAGGCCCTGGAGGCAATGGCTTGCTACCTGGCGGATGGGATCGCCGCCATTGCCCCGCTACAGCTCGTCAGCCATCCCAGCGGTCAGTTGCCGGTGTTTTGTGCGGAGCTGCCAGGATCCCCGCGCCCCTGGACGGTGTTCCACCTCTCGGACAAGTTGCGGGAACGCGGCTGGTTGGTGCCCGCCTACACGCTGCCACCCAACCAGCAGCAGCGGGCGGTCCTGCGCTTCGTGGTGCGCGCCGGCTTCACCCGGCCACTGGCCGATGAGCTCCTCGCCGATCTCCGCCGCGATGTGACCTGGTTTGAGGGTCTCACCACACCGATGCCAGAGCCAATGACGCGCACGGCTTTCCGTCACTAATTCATTTGCACTTCCATGGCCGAAGAGAACGGCCTCGCAGCGGGCTTGTGCTCTTGGCCCGAGAGGCGCTTCACGATTCCGTCTGATCACGAAGCCCTTCTGCTTAGGGACAGCCTGGACAACCCATCGGATCCACCGGGCCACCAGGGCATTGGTGATCGTCTCGATCTCTCGCAGCAGGAGCAGGTGATCCCCAGGCAAGGGCGTGTACTCCGCGCTGGTACGCCCTTTCACCGCAAGGGGTTGCTGTCCCAGCGACATCGGCGTGAGCTCGATCCCTGCCGAGCACAGGCCAGCGTTGGATCTGCTCTTCCGGCTGGGTGCACCCGCGCGCCCTGGAGCCGAACACCACCAGGGCCTTCCCATCGTTGCGCTCGGCGAGCGCTTCCAGACCTCCGCGAAGCGCCTCCGCGAAGCGCCTCCGGGTCAAACCCCGGCCGAGGTCAAGCACCCCTGGCAACGTTTACGGGAGCGTCCACGGGATGGGGGCGGAGGTGGTCCTGCCGTGGATCGGCAGAGGTGTGCAGGATCTATTGCCCAATCACGTTGTGTGCCAACCGGCCCTGTCGGAGCACCCTTCACACCGTCCAGATCGCCTCCAGCTCCAGCACCACCCCAGCCAACGCCTCACCCCCCTCCAGCCGCATGGCCGCCTCCAGCCGCGTGGCCTCCTCCAGCCGCTGCGCCATCCCCGACTCGCCGCCCCGCCAGATCTCCACCGCCCGCTCCTCGGGCAGCAGCAGCCAGCCCAGGCGGGCGCCATTGGCCTGGTAGGTTTCCATCTTGCGCCGCAGGGCCGACACCCCGCGGGGTCCTTCATCGCTCGGACTGGCCAGCTCCACCACCAGATCGGGGCACAGGGGCGGGAAGCCGCGTCGCTGTTCGGGGCTCAGGGCCTGCCACCGCTCCTCGCGCACCAACGAGGCATCCGGACTCAGCACGGAGCCATCCGAAAGGCGGAAGCCACCGGAGCTGTCGAACAGTCGCCAGCCCTTGCGCCGCCTGCAGAAATCCTGCAGTTGATACAAAATCTGGCCATTGCGGCTGCTGGTTTCTCCTCCCGTCGGCGTCATGGCGATCAGCGTTCCATCGGCGGCCAGCTCCAGCACCGCATCGGGATTGGCCTGGCACACCCGCTCGAACTGCTCCGGGCTCAGCCGCAGATCCCAGGGCAACCGCAACGGTTCCAGCTCCAGCGGCGCACTGGCGGATGGGGGGGCAGATACGGGAGCCAGTGCCATCAGCCAGGCGATTCCTGAACGCAGGCTATGGCCATTTCACGGACTGTGCAGTTTTCGCCAATCGGGCCCCGCGCCATGGCTGCCAGGGTTTCTGCTTTCGCCAGAGCCGCAGACGGCACAGCTCCTTCCAGCCGGCCCCCAGCCTCAGGCCGGCAACGCCCACGGGTTGAGCCCCAGGTCGGCGCCGATGCGGTGGGCGCAGGCGAAGCCGCTGAAGGCCACGGCGTT
>JBKDOZ010000155.1:0-4763 GCA_046342735.1 Synechococcaceae cyanobacterium | reverse complement strand
GAGAGAGAGAGAGAGAGAGAGAGAGAGAGAGAGAGAGAGAGAGAGAGAGAGGAGGGGCGCGAACTAGTAGACGTCAAGCCTTGGCGGTAAAGCGATCCAACACATTTTTGGTAATTTGCTGCACAACAAAATCACCACGTGTCAATCCATCCATCCAGCCGCAGCAGCCAGCATTGAAAACCTCACCCTTTCCAGCGGTCATTACGGCCATCATCGCAGAACCATATTCGACGTTTTCAATGGGATAGAAGAGCGGCCAATGCTCTTTGCTCGGTGCGTCTGACTGCGGCGCCATGACCATGGAGCGATTGGGTGCGGGCGGTTCAAATCGCACGGCCGGTGCCATCGCCAAGATTTCCAGACTCTGGGGAGCACCATCCACATGGGTGGGATACGGGAGGCCACCCCGGAAGGTGTAATCCACGCCATCGACTTCAAAGGCCAAAATGCGGGAGGGTGCGGCTCCAAACACATCTCCGTAGTGGGCATCAGTGCCACGGAACACCCAATGGCCCGGCCGGTAGACGGTATAGCCCCCCGTGGCGCGGGGGGTGGTGCCTCCGAAACGCACATAAACACCTCCCAATCCTGTCAGGCCGAAGGTGGTGGCGGCCGGACGGTTGACAATCTTGGAATCCCAACTGGCAGTCGTTCTGCGCGGGTAGCTGGCGGAGATCGGATCCGGCGTGGTTTTATAACTCACCTGGGTGCGACCGCCATCCTCAAGCCGGGTTTGCCAGATGTAATTGGCACCGAAGCGAGCCACTCGTCCACCATTGCGGATAAAGCTCTCGATTGTGTCGCGCATCTCCCACGTCCAGTACTCATCATGCCCTATGATTACAGCCGCCTGATAACCATTCAAAGAATCAGGACGCAGCTGCAGATCATGCTGACTTAGATAGTCAAGTTGATAGCCATTCTGCTCAGCCCAGAGAACAAATGGGCGCTCATAGTACGCCCAGCCCGCATCGCTGTAGTGGCGCGAATAACCATTCTTCAGGGCCCATTCGACATAGGGATACTGGGGGGCCGCAAAAGGAGGAAGATCCGGCACATCGGAGATGCGGGGCGCATCGCTGGGTAAACGCAGGAAACCTCGAGCCCATGGACGCTGCAGCGACAACCGAGGTGCCAGGATGCTCTTGGACACCCCGTTGCGCACGGTGCGATAGGAGTTGGCGCCGCCCCAGTCGTTGTAGGCAGTGGCCGTGGCTGAGGTCCAGATCAATGCGAGTCGCTGGGTCCGCCTACCGCTCGGGGCACGCAGAATGAAGCCCGCTTCTCGCTCCAGGATCTTGCCGGCCTGGTCGCGGGTGCGCAGGATGACCAGATAAAAGCCCGATGGCCAGGTTGGCTCTGTGCGGATCACCACTGGATCCACCCAGCGGCAGCCGACCGCGTAGGCATTGTCTGGCGTCTGCTGGCGAATCCCGCGCTGCCCCGTGGAGGACCAAACCTTGAGGGGCTTCAGGCCGTCACGGACCACCTCAATGTCGTACGTGTTGGCGGTGGTGTGGGTGAACAGTTTGACGGATTCACCTGGGGCATAACTCAGCCATTCGGTATAGCCATAGATCTCAGCAATGGAGGGGTCATTGAGAGGGAATTCACGATGACCAGCACCCTCCATGCTGTTCCAGACGTGCTCACTCGCTTCAGAGCCCACGGTCTGATTCGCACGATCAGTCAATGGCGGGCCTGCCGTTGGCTTGCCCGCCGCCTGCCCAGCACGAATTTGGGTGGCAGCGGAGGAAGCCGCTGCCGCGGCCGCCAAAGCCAATATCTCGCGCCGAGTCATTGCCATCGGGCAAAATCAGAATCGCCTCTTCTATTATGCTATGACCACAAAGCCTTTGCCAGCGGGTGCAATATATTTTCATAGGCGGAGCTCCTTAAAAGCGTTCATGCTTGCCACCCATAGCCTTGTTGCCCCATAAATGCCAAGAATCGTGACCCCCTGCAATCCAACCCGATGCAGCTTGAAAATACTGATGAAGTCGCATGCATGGCCTGGTGCTGGACGTCGCACAGGCAAGACTGTGGTCAACCTGCTGGGATCACCGGCAGCTCCAGCCGTGACAGCATGGCCCCACCGTGGTGGATCGTCTGCTCGGCGATCGCCACATTGGCGGTGGTGCCGGGGGCATCGGCTACATTCTGATTGCGGGCGTAGCGATCCATGTCGCTGGAGGTGATCTCGATGCGAATCCGGTGGCCTTTCTGGAAACAGTTGCTGGTGGGCCGCAATGCAAAGCGATACTCGTAGGTCCGGCCGGGATCGATCAGTTTGCGCTCCTTCAACCCATCGCGGTAGGTAACTCGAATGATACCGCCGCACAACAACTGCGTGTGGCCGTCTGGATAAACATCAATCAGATTGATGATAAAGTCGGTATCGGGGGCGCTGGAGGCGGCATGCAGTACGGCCTGGATGGTGCCGGTCACCTCAAGATCGTGTTCGAGCACCGGGGTTGAATAAACCAGCACATCCTGGCGCGCTTCGATGGCCGCACGATCGCCGAACTGGCCGTCGGTGAACAGATTCCAGATCGTGACTCCCTCCACCGAGCGGATCGGCTCGAGGGGGTTGTAGCTGTAGTGATCGGCAGCCTGCTGCGGCGGAGGCTCCCAGCTGAGCACGCCGTCGCCTTGGTCGGTGTTGGCCTGACCGCCTGAACCCAGATAGAGCGGCGTGGTCAGCGCGCGGCTGAGGGGCCACTCCTGTTCATAACGCCACTGATTGCTACCCAACACATAAAGCAACACCGGGCCGGGGGCCTCGAGCGGCGTCGTGGCTCCATTCTTGAGGTAGTGGCCGAAGAAGCGCTCCATCTCCCCGTAGTAACGAGTTACCGGGGGCTCCGGAATCGCAACCTTGCCGAGCCTCGGTTCAGTCTGGTCTTCCAGGTTGTGATGCCAGGGGCCGATCAGCAGGCGCACATCGCGCCCGGCCTGTGCCTGGCGTTCGTAGTTGAGGAGATTCTCCGTCAGGAACTCGTCGTACCAGGCGCAGACAATCTGGCTGGGCACCTCGATGGACTGGACTCGTCGCGTGATCTCTTCAGCGCTGAGACTGCCGGGGA
Organism: Synechococcaceae cyanobacterium; assembly: GCA_046342735.1. Lineage (GTDB taxonomy): Bacteria > Cyanobacteriota > Cyanobacteriia > PCC-6307 > Cyanobiaceae > Cyanobium. The sequence goes on along the minus strand of JBKDOZ010000155.1, from coordinate 1,677 downwards.
AACCCCGCTCCTCAAGCTGGATGGTGGCATTGGGATGGTCGAGACCAGCTTCAGCACCGATCTGATTGAGCGGCAGATGCAGCCAATCGATGCGACGAAAGTTCTGGAGGGTGGCGGTGGGTTGGCCAGCCCAGAAGAACCAGGAGCACATGGCTGCCAAGCCAGGAACATTGCTGATATGCTCGGGCCCGTACTTGATGCAGCTCGGCATCACGGCCACCAGCCCGCGAGGCTTGGTGACCGCAGCGCAGTAACTGGTGAATCCCACATAGGAGATGCCGGTGACGCCGACGCGTCCGTTGGACCAGCCCTGCGCCGAGCACCACTCCACCGCATCAAAGGTGTCGTCGTGTTCATGCGACAGGGCGATGAACTCACCCTCGGAGCCAAAGCGACCGCGCACATCCTGGGCTACGCCCACATAGCCGCGGCGGGCCAGTTCCCGCAGCAGAGTGGGGACCTTGTCGATCGTAGCGTTCATATCGTAAGGCCCGCGCAACAGCAACACCGGGTAGCGGCCTTCCGCCACTGGCCGGTAGATGTGGGTACGCAGGGCCACGCCATCGCGCATCGGCACCATCACCCGCTCCACCACGATCTCCGGGTGGCTCATCGGCTCCAGGAACGGATAGGTAAGCGTGGGTAACCATTCGCGCCGGAGACGCTGCTCCTCCAGGTCGGCCTCCAGCTTCTCAGCCTCAGCCTGCCGCAGAAAAGCCTGGCGCTCGGCGGCTGTTTTGGGGATGAATTGGATGGTCATGATGAACAAGAAGCAATGAGCACGGAATTTAGCCAAACAAAGTATGCGCTCACTTTTTCCGAGGAATTACTGGCAGTTCCAAGCGCGAAGGATAGGCACCACCATGATAGATAGCCTGTTTAGCGATGGCTACTTTAGCCGTTGTGCCAGGGGCATCAGCCACATTTTGATTGCGGGCGTAGCGGTCCATATCACTGGAGGTCACCTCAATACGGATGCGGTGGCCCTTCTGAAAAGAGTTGCTGATAGGGCGAAGCTTGAATGTGTATTCGTAGATTTTCCCGGGCTCAATGAGCTTGCGCTGCATCGTGCCATCCCGGTAACTGGCCCGCACGATGCCGTTGGTGAGATATTGGGTGTGACCGTTGGGATAGACGTCAATCAGATTCACCACAAAATCAGTATCTGGTGCGCTGGAGGAGGCATAGAGGCTGGCCTTGATCACCCCCGTGACTTCAAGCGGCTCCTTGAGCACAGGCGATGTGTAGACGAGCACATCATTGCGTTTCTCCACCTCAGCCCGGTCCGTCATGTCGGAAAGCACGTGCCACACTCCAAATCCCTTAGCAGTCCGCACGGGATTCAAGGGGTTGTAGGTGTAGTGGTCTGCCGGCTGCCTGTTGGGTGAAGAGGTCCAGTTCAAAACGCCATCACCGGAAGCAGTCTGCGCCTTTCCCTGGCTACCGAGATAGATGGGCGTTGTTACGGCACGCTTGAGCGGCCACTCATTTTCGTAGCGCCATTCATTCGCTCCCATCACATAGATCAACACACGACCGGGGGGATTCCAGCTGGTGGTATCTCCCTTGAGATAGCGGCCGAAGAAGCGCTCCATCTCGTGGTAGTAGGCGTTGAGATGGGGCTTGGCCGCAGGCACAATGCCGATCATGTTCGGCCCGCGATAGGAGGTGTTGAGT
>JBKDOZ010000154.1:0-6747 GCA_046342735.1 Synechococcaceae cyanobacterium | reverse complement strand
GGCCGTTCTCATCCGGTAGCCCGTCCACATGCCACACCTCATGGGGCCGCAGTCCGTAGGTGGCGACCATCGCGAACACCCAACCCCACAGCGGGTCTTCCTCCATCACCGCATCCAGCCAGTCCTCGATCGCCTCGGTGCTTGGGATCCTTCTTCTCGACTGACCGGCCGCCACCAACGCCTGTTTCTTGCGGTTCACCAGGCCCTTGAGCTCGTGGCTCAGCTCCTCCGGCGCCAGCGCCGCAAAGCCCGCACGGCGCAGCAGCGAGACCACCTCCCGTTTCTGCCGGAAGCCCTGGCGATGGGTCGCCATCGGCAGCAGCGGCTCGCTCGGGTCCTCCAGGTGGGCCTTGAGGCTCTCGCTGGTGTGCAGGGCAAAGCGCCGCACGTCCTCCACGCTCGCCGGGCGGTCGGGGGGGAGCAGGCGGAAGTAGCCGCTTCCCTTGAACGGGCCCACCAGGTTCATGTTCACACCCTGGCCGCGTTGGTAGGCCACCACTGCGTCGCAGATCGTGGGCCAGCAGGGGGCGGAGGTCGGACGGGGGGGCGCGGCTGTCAAAGGCTGCTCAAGCAGGCTCTCAATCCCCCTCGGGATTGGCTCAGCGGCCAGCTCCAGCAAGCGCTTGCACAGCCCCTCGACAGCCTGATCATCCCGAGAGGCGTAGCCGCGGGCGGCACGCTCGACCACCCTTCTCCCGGGCCTGGTCTCATAGACGCTCAGCCAACGACTGCCATGCCCTTCCCGGAGACGAAAGGGGGTGCCGTGGGCCCGAAGGATGGCGTTGGCCCGCTCGATCGCGGGGCTGATGCGAGGCATGGTCGTCGGAGCAGCAGTAGAGGATTCCGACGTGCACCTCTTGAAAGCGGGTTGTGTTGCTGGCGCCTGACATCTGTTTGGGGGAAACCCCCAAACAAGTGACGCAGTTGCGATCTTCCGCGCACCAGGACGGACTCAATCCGGAAAGACTGGAACCCCGGCCTTAGGTGTCAAACCGATTGCCCCACAAGCGACTTAGTAGTCGTCTCAAGGTTTCTTAGACAATGGGTCGCCTGAGATTCGAACTCAGGACCAATCGGTTAAAAGCCGAGTGCTCTACCGCTGAGCTAGCGACCCGCCCGAGGGAAACCCCTTAGGGCTCCCCAGAACGTATCACCCAGGGGGGGGGCCCCCGCAAGCCGTGGGCGGGGAGGGAGCTCGCGGTCCATCAGAGGATGGGCGGCAGTGAGGCAAGGGCCATGATCGGTTTTGGCAACGGGTCCCCTTCTGCGCCCTGGCCGGCGCCGCAGGTGCACCCGGAGGCTTGGGTGGCGGAATCGGCGGTGCTGATCGGGGATGTGACCCTGGAGGCGGGGGCGAGCCTGTGGCCAACGGCGGTGGCCCGGGGCGATGTCTGCGGGATCGTGATCGGGGAGGGGAGCAACGTGCAGGACGGGGCGGTGCTGCACGGCGATCCCGGGCAGCCGGTGCGGATCGGCAGGGACGTGACGATCGGGCACCGGGCCGTGATCCATGGCGCCACCCTCCTCGATGGCTGCCTGGTGGGGATCGGGGCCATCGTGCTCAACGGCGTCACGGTGGGGAAGGGGGCGCTGGTGGCGGCCGGGGCGGTGGTCACCAAGGACGTACCCGCGGGGGCGGTGGTGATGGGGGCCCCGGCCCAGGTGAAACGGGAGCAGAGCCGGGAGGCGATCGCTTCCCAGCGCGATCACGCCCGCCGCTACCGCCAGTTGGCGATGGTGCATGCGGGTCGCGGGGAGGATCCGGGCTTCTGACGGCTGGGACGAGTCCCGCAGGGGCGCTCGATCGGGCCTGTTCGGGGAACAATCCAGGGGGAATTGCGTCGAAATCCCACGGTGGGGGTGCGTGGCGAAGCGTTTGGGAGGGGTAGGTCCTTAAGATCACCGAACCTTGCTTGCTCGCCGCCATGGATCTCCGGGTCGTGCTCGTCGCTGCTCCGATCGTGCTGGCGGCGTCCTGGGCCGTGTTCCATATCGGCCGTGCCGCCGTGGGCCAGCTGCAACTCATGCTCAAGCGAGCCCGCGCCTGAGCCCGGGGCTTCCCCCTAGCTTGGGTTCACCTCTGGTTCGGCATGGGTGAACGGCAGCGAATCTGAGATCCTCGTCATCGGGGCAGGTCTGGCCGGCACTGAGGCGGCCTGGCAGATCGCCCAGGCGGGTCTGCCGGTGCGGCTGGTGGAGATGCGGCCGGTGCGCCGTTCCCCCGCCCACCACAGTGCCGAGTTTGCTGAGCTGGTGTGCAGCAACAGCTTCGGTGCCCTCAGCAGTGACCGTGCGGCGGGGCTGCTCCAGGAGGAATTGCGCCGGCTGGGTTCTCTGGTGATCGACACGGCCGACCGGCATGCGGTACCGGCCGGAGGCGCCCTGGCGGTGGACCGGGGCCGCTACAGCGCCGCTCTCACAGCCGCCCTGGAGAACCATCCACGGGTATCGGTGGAACGGCGCGAGCAACTGTTCCTTCCGCCGGCCGATCAGATCGCGGTGCTGGCCACCGGCCCGCTCACCAGCGAACCGCTCGCCGAGGATCTGCGCGCCTTCACCGGCCGCTCGGACTGCCACTTCTTCGATGCCGCCAGCCCGATCGTGGCGGGGGAATCGATCGACATGGACCTGGCCTTTCGGGCCAGCCGCTACGACAAGGGCGACGCCGACTACATCAACTGCCCGATGGATCGGGAGCAGTACCAACGCTTCCGCGAGGCCCTGCTCACGGCGGAACAGGCGGAACTCAAGGACTTCGAACGCGAGAACGCCTGCTTCTTCGAAGGCTGCCTGCCGATCGAGGAGCTCGCCCGCCGCGGCGAAGACACCATGCGCTACGGCCCCCTCAAGCCGATCGGGCTGTGGGATCCGCGTTGGGGGGATGTGAACGACCGCGACGTGCGCCGCGCCCGTCGTGCCCATGCGGTGGTGCAACTGCGCCAGGAGGATCGCGATGGCCGTCTCTGGAACCTGGTGGGCTTCCAGACCAACCTCCGTTGGGGCGAGCAAACGCGGGTGCTGCGGATGATCCCGGGCCTGGAGAACGCCGAATTCGTGCGCTTCGGCGTGATGCATCGCAACACCTTCCTCGAATCCCCCCAGCTGCTCGACGCCACCCTGCAGTTCCGCCGCCGGCCCACCCTGCTGGCGGCCGGGCAGATCACGGGCACCGAGGGGTACGCGGCGGCGGTGGCGGGCGGCTGGCTGGCGGGCACCAACGCCGCCCGTCTCGCCCGAGGCCTGACCCCCCTCACCCTGCCGACCAGCACAATGGTGGGGGCGCTCACCCACTTCATCGCCGAAGCCCCGAGCGAGCGCTTCCAGCCGATGCCCCCCAACTTCGGCCTGTTGCCCGATCTGCCGGAACGAATCCGCGACAAACGCCGCCGCTACGGCGCCTATCGCGATCGCTCTCTGGCGGATCTGGCCCCATATCACGGCCCATGGCAGCCGCCGGAGGCGGCCCCGGCCGATCCAAGCGAGCCGCTGGCGGCCCTGTCCAGCGTTTGACCCCCCTCCTCTCCCCCCCGCCCATGCAGATCCGGCGCGGCTGCGAGCTCACCCTCCACTGCCCGGCGCCCACCCCGGCGCTGGTGCTGGTGCATCCCCACAGCAGTCGCCGCGATGATCTCAGTGCACCGGAGCGTCTGCAGCTCAGCCCGGATCGAACCACCGAGGTGTTGGTGGACCGGGACGGCAACCGCTGGTGTCGCTTCCAAGCCGTCGCCGGCAGCACCACGCTGCGTTATGAAGCCCTCCTGCGGGACAACGGCAGCGCGGACCCGGTGGTTCCCCTGGCGCGCGCCTGCTCCGTGGCCGCCCTGCCGATCGAGAGCTACCGCTACCTCAACGCCAGTCGCTACTGCGACAGCGACAGCCTGCAGAGCTGGGCCTGGCAGGAATTCGGCACCCTTACCCCCGGTTGGCGACAGGTGAAAACGATCTGCAACTGGGTTCACAACCACCTCACCTACGACCCCACCGCCGCCTCATCGGACCGCAGCGCCTACGACAGCCTTCAGGACGGCCGTGGCGTCTGCCGCGACTTCGCCCACCTGGCGATCACCCTCTGCCGGGCACTGAACATTCCAGCCCGCTACTGCAGCGGCTACCTGGGGGAAGAGGCACCACGGCCCGGTGAGGCCGGCATCGATTTCACCGCCTGGTTCGAAGCCTGGCTGGAAGATCGTTGGTACGTCTTCGATGCCCACAACAACGTGCCCTGCACGGGCCGGGTGTTGATCGGCCGCGGGCGCGACGCCGGCGATGTGCCGTTCCTGCGCACCTTTGGCCCCCACCAGCTCGAGAACTTCATCGTCCTCACCGAAAGCGTGGCGCCAGCCGCAAGCCAGGCCGCTGCGGCAACGCCTCCGGCAGGTGACACGATCCCCGAGCCCGTGGGTGCGGCCGGCTGAGGGCAGCACGGCCCCGGCCGCCACGACGAAGCTCTCTACTGCTGGAGGGGCAGGGGCACCGGGCCGAGGGTGCTCTGGCCAGTGCGCACCGAACAGCGGCCAGCACCCTCAACCCCATGGGCCTGCTCGTGGCGTTGCAGCGCCTCCAGCAGCCATCGTTCGCACAGGCTGCTGAAGCTCATCCCCTCCCGCCCGGCAGCCTCCGCGAGGCGCTGCTGAAGATCGTCATCAAGGCAAGTGGTGGAGAAGGCAGGGGGGAGGGAAACGGGCGATGGGGTCACGGCTGCCAAAAGGCGCAAGCTCCTAGCATGACTGGCCGGCCCCCGCCGGGCACCGCCCCGCCACCTAGGGTCGCCGCAGCCTGCCCACCCCCGGTGTCCGCCCCCACCTCCCTTAACCCCGCCGCCGATCCGGGCGGCACCCCCGCCGATCCAGCGTGGGACGTACTGGTGATCGGCTCCGGCATCGGCGGGCTCGTGACCGCCAGCCAGCTGGCGGCCAAAGGGGCGAAGGTGTTGGTGCTGGAGCGCTACCTGATCCCTGGCGGCAGCGGCGGCAGCTTCCGGCGCGAGGGTTACACCTTCGATGTGGGCGCCTCGATGATCTTCGGCTTCGGCGAGAAGGGCCACACCAACCTGCTCACCCGCGCCCTTGCTGATGTAGGCCAGCGTTGCGAAACCATCCCCGATCCCGCCCAACTCGCCTACCACCTGCCGGGTGATCTGCACGTGGCGGTCGACCGCGATTACAAGCGCTTCCTCGCCGATCTCACCGCCCTGTTTCCCCACGAAGCCAAAGGAATCCGCGCTTTTTACGACACCTGTTGGCAGGTGTTTCGCTGCCTCGATGCGATGCCGCTGCTGTCCCTGGAGGATCCCGCCTACCTGGCAAAGGTGTTCTTCAAGGCGCCGCTGGCCTGCCTGGGCCTGGCCCGCTGGCTGCCGTTCAACGTGGGCGATGTGGCCCGCGCCCACATCCGCGATGAGCAGCTGCTGAAGTTCATCGACATGGAGTGCTTCTGCTGGAGCGTGATGCCCGCCGATCGCACGCCGATGATCAACGCCGGCATGGTCTTCTCCGACCGCCACGCCGGCGGCATCAACTATCCGCGCGGCGGCGTGGGGGTGATCGCCGAGAAGCTGGTGGCGGGGCTGGAGGCCCATGGCGGCGCGATCCGTTATCGGGCGCGTGTCACCGAGGTGCTGATCGAGGGTGAGGGTGCCTCGGGCCGGGCGGTGGGCGTGCGGCTGGCGGGCGGCGAAACGATCCGGGCCCGCCGCGTGGTGAGCAACGCCACCCGCTGGGACACCTTCGCCGGCGATCCCGGCAGCGAGGGCGCCGTGGCCCGGCCGCTGGTGGATGCCGCCCACACCCCACCGGCCGAGGCCACCTGGCGGCGCCGTTACCGGCCCTCGGCCTCGTTTCTGTCCCTGCACCTAGGCATCGATGCGGCGGTGGTGCCCGAGGGATTCCACTGCCACCACCTCCTGCTGGAGGACTGGGCAGCGATGGAGCAGGAGCAGGGGGTGGTGTTCGTGTCGATGCCGACGCTGCTCGATCCGTCCCTGGCGCCAGCGGGCCACCACATCCTGCACACCTTCACCCCCAGCGACATCGCGGCCTGGCGGCAACTCTCCCCCGCCGCGTACCGCGCCAAAAAACAAGCCGACGCCGACCGCCTCATCCAACGCCTGGAGGCGATCCTGCCCGGCCTGGCCGGCGCGATCCGCCACCGCGAGGTGGGCACCCCCCGCAGCCACCGCCGCTTCCTCGGCCGCATGGGCGGCAGCTATGGCCCGATCCCGGCCCTGCGCCTGCCCGGTCTGCTGCCGATGCCCTTCAACCGCACCGGCGTGCGCGATCTCTACTGCGTGGGCGATTCCTGTTTCCCCGGCCAGGGCCTCAACGCCGTGGCCTTCAGCGGCTTCGCCTGCGCCCACCGCATCGGCGCCGACCTGGGGCTCAACCCGTGGGCGTTGCCGGCCTGAGGCTGGGGGCCGGCTGGAAGGAGCTGTGCCGTCTGCGGCTCTGGCTAAAGCAGAAACCCTGGCAGCCATGGCGCGGGGCCTGATTGGCGAGAACTGCACAGTCCGTGAAATGGCCATAGCCTGCGTTCAGGAATCGCCTGGCTGATGGCACTGGCTCCCGCATCTGCCCCCCCATCCGCCAGTGCGCCGCTGGACCCGGAGCCGTTGCGGTTGCCCTGGGTTCTGCGGCTGAGCCCGGCGCAGTTCGAGCGCGTCTGCCAGGCCAACCCCGATGCGGTGCTGGCGCTGACCGCCGCTGGAACGCTGAGCGGCAAGACGCCGACGGGAGGAGTAACCAGATGACG
>JBKDOZ010000153.1:0-4423 GCA_046342735.1 Synechococcaceae cyanobacterium | reverse complement strand
GGCCTGATCCACCCCACCCCCCTGCAGCAGCAGGTGGCCGAGGCCGCAGAGCAGGGCCAGGTCGCTGCCGGGGGCGATCGCCAGGTGCAGGTCGGCGGCGGCGCTGGTGGCGGTGGCGCGCGGATCCACCACCACCAGGCGCGGGCCAGCCCCCTTGCGCCTGCGCTTGAGCAGCCGCTGGAACAGCACCGGATGGCACTCGGCCGTATTCGTGCCGATCAGCAGCACCAGATCGGCCTGGTCGAGGTCGTCGTAGCAGCAGGGGGGGCCGTCGGAGCCGAGGCTGCGGGCGTAGCCGGCCACGGCCGAACTCATGCACAACCGCGAGTTGGCATCGAAGTTGTTGCTGCCCAGGGCGCCCTTGAGCAGCTTGTTGGCCACGTAGTAGTCCTCGCTGAGGAACTGACCGGAGCCATAGATCGCCAGGCCGCCCGGCCCCTGGCTCGCGAGGGTGGCGCGAATCCGCGCCACCAGCAGCGTGAAGGCCCGCTCCCAGCTGATCGCCTTGAACGGCTGGCTGGTGTGCTCCCGCCACAGGGGCGTGGTGAGCCGGTTGCGGTGCAGCGTTTCGCCCACCGTGGCCCCCTTCACGCACACCTGGCCGAGCGAGGAGGGGTGGTGGCGGTCGCCGCGCACGCCCCAGATGGGTTCGGCCCCGTCACTCGCGGGCCCATCACTCGCCGGCGGCCGCAGCTCCAGGCCACAGCCCACGCCGCAGTAGGGGCACTGGGCCCGGGCGGCGCTGGGGGTGGCGCTGGGGGGCAGGGCCGCGCTGGGGCGGGGAGTGGCGCTCAGGGGGGCGGCGGCGGGGCTTCCCATTGCAGCGCCGCAGGGAACCCGCTTCCGGTAGCAAGCGCTACGGATGCGACCCGTTCGGCCGACCACAGGGCCCGAACAAGGGCCGCCGCCCCACGTCGACAAGGAGGGAAAGCGTGGACAAAGGCCGCGCAGATCCCTACAATTAAAAGATACTGTTTTTGTCAATGAAAAACCTTTGCGCTGGCATGTTGATTGGGGCTCTTGCGATGGGCCCGCAGCTCGTTACCCCAACCAAAGCAGCGCTTGTTTATGGCGGAGGGCAGGAAACGGGAACTCGCTTCAATGCAGGGGCTGGAGCAATCACTTACATGAACAACTTCAATGCGGTGACTCCAGAGCAAAATGTTCTCGAGATCACGAGTGCAGCTTTTGGAGTCCGCAGGGTGGCAACCTCTGGCGCGCTAATCGACGTAGGCCTCAACCTCTACGCCGCAGAAATGACCTTCGACGGGAGCGACTTTGGCCGTGGCGCCAACACTCTCATCTTCTCGACCGCATCGCTTGGGGCGGGGGCAACTAGCACAACCCAGATTGTAAACACGGGAGCCCTCTCGGGCATTGATCTAGCCCTGGAGACAACCTCCAATGCCGGGCTCGGCGGTTGGTGGATGGGATTGGAATTCACAGGACCCAATGCCGGGAACGCGGCAAACGGCTGGCGTGTCGTGACCAATGCCCCCCTCACGGGCGCATCGATCAACGCCTTTGGCATTTTCAACAATGGCGGCAGTGGCATTTTCGAAGCGTTTTTTGCTTTCGGAACACCCCCGGGGAGCTCCCCGAGCCGTTTGATGGTGGATGTAATTGGAGTCTTGAAGAGTGAAGCCCCGGCGGTTCCGGCTCCCCTCCCCCTGCTTGGAGTAGGGGCCACCGTTGCGTGCGCGCGTCGCCTACGTGCACGCGCAAGGATCAATTGCCCAAGCACAGGAAAACAGTAAGGCACAATCCTCTTCGCTCTTCGCAAAAATCGAATACCCCTGGCATCTCTGGCTTGGATGCTGTTTTTTCATGGGTACGCCTTCAGCTGAGCCAGTTGGCAACTAAGCATGAAGCCAAAATCCCACCAGCCCTCACTGATGAACAAAAAAGGCTAAGCTGAACAAAACAATCACCGGCTAGGCGATCGGGCCATGAACTTCCCCAGCAAGCATAGCCGCCGCGGCCTTTCCGCCTGCCTGTTGCTCGCCATTTCCCTGGTCGCTCCGAAAGCGGCGATGGCCTCCCCCAAGCCGGTGCTGACCTTCGCCGCCTATGGCGACATTCCCTATCTGATCAAGCTGCCCGACGGACGCAGGGACGACGAGGTTCTGACCAAGGAAATCGCGCCAGCCCTCCGGCAAAGGGAGGACATTCCCTTCATCATTCACCTGGGAGATCTGAGCCGTCCGGAGTACGCCTGCTCCGACGAATGGCTCCAGCAAACGAACAACTTCTGGAAACAGAAGCTGGTCAAGCCAGTATTTTACACCCCCGGCGACAACGACTGGGCCGACTGCGATCGCAAGAATTTAGCCGTACGCCAAAGTGAAGTTCAACGGCTGCAACGCCTGCGGGACATTCTTTTCAGCAGCCCCAAAACCGTTTCCCCCACGTGGCAACTCGAGGAGACACAAAGGATTCTGAACAAAGATCCCCAACTCTCCCTGCCCGAAAAGTCGCTGGAGGAGATCCGCAAGGTGCTGGCGATGGGATCTGCGCAATTCGCCCAGGAATGGCGATACGAAAGCCAAGTCAAGCAACCCGAAAATGCTATCTGGTGGCGGGATGGTGTCCTGTTCGTCACCGTCCATAGGATCAGCACAGATGATGGACGATCGGAAATATTGCTCGACGATCCTCGCAAGGCCATCGCCCTGGTGAATCAGCGAGATCGCCGCAACCAGCAATGGCTGGATCGAGCCTTCAAAATCGCCGCCAATCCGGACACCAAAGCGCTGGTGGTGGCCACCCAGCTCGATCCCTTCACTCCCGCCGGCAAAAACGAACCCCCCCTCTCCCAGTGCCTGGCCAAGCCGGCCTACGCCGGCTTCTGCCAACCAAGTGAACGCCTGTCCCAGGGCCTTGGCAAACCGGTGCTGCTCCTGCACGGAGACACCAACGCCTATTGCCTGGACAAGCCCTTCGGCAACGCCCAGAACATCTGGCACCTCAATGCACCAGGAGATTTCAAGGTTGTGGACGCCTCGATCATCCAGGTGGTGCCCGATGATCCCAACCAGCCCTTTCAGGTAACCGGCCTGCTATTGGGAACCACTCCTCCCTCCGAATGCGACTACCGGCTGTAAAGGCCATCAGCCGAGCCATGCCCGCCCTCGCCGCCCTGCTCTCGCCCTCGCGGGCCTGGGGGCCGTGGCGGGAGCCCCAGGCCGCGCCCAGCCGCAGGAGGCTCCGGCCTGCCTCGGCGACACCCGCTCCTTGATCGTCTCCGCCGGCATGCCCTACACGCCCGTACGGGTGCAGGGGCGCACCGGCTTCTTCGTGGTGGACCTGGGGGCGGACATCAGCTCCATTTCCCCCACCACCTTCCTCGGAGGGGTGGGCCCAGCGCCGCTGGCGGGGAGCGTGGATCTCTTCGCAGGGGTCGACTTTTTCGGCCCCTGGGCGCCACTCAGGCTGCGGGTGCAAAACCAAAGCGGGATCCGGGGCCTGGTGCCGCAGGCGGGGCTGATCGGCACCGACCTGCTGCGCGAGCACGTGCTGACCCTCGACTACGCCAACGGCCTGATCCACCGGACGACCCCGGAGCGCTTCTGCTCCGACGCCACCCTGCGGCAGGCGGGCTTCCAGCCCCTCTCCAGCCGGGGCTATTTCGGCCGCGATCCGGCTCGCCTCACCTGCCCCGCGGCGCCGCGCCGGGGCGGCTGCCCCAACATCCCCACGATCCCGCTGCGGATCGGCCCGCTGACGGCCGTGGCCCAGGTGGACACCGGCTACAGAGACACCACCTACCCGCCCTCGCTGAACATCAACCGCGCCCTGTTCGAGCAACTGCGGCGCTCAGGGGTGATCCTGCGCCCCGACCCCAGCGCCGATCAGGCCCTCAGCACCTGCGTGGCCGGCGAACAGGAGCAGGTGCGCGCCTATCGCCTGCCGGCGATCGCCCACTGCGGCGGCATCGGCACCTGGAGCGAGGCGGCCGGCCAGCTGGGGGCCAGCTTCGTCAACGACGGCACCCTGGTGGTGGATCCGAGCACCCAACGGCTGTGGTTCCGCGGGCCGGCGCCAACCTCCCGGTGAAGGGTTCGGGTCGGGTGAGCCATGCCAAAAGGAGCAAACCTGGGCGGCATCGAGATAGACGATGTATCGGTTCCCACCAATCCCAGTGGATCCGTAGCCATTGCTACGAGAACCCCCACCCCTGGCTGATCACTGTGAGAGGAACCCTTGCTGCTCCGCCGTGCCGCTTCTCGCCGTCAGCACCGCCTTGAGCACCGCCAACAACGGCTTCGTGCTGGTGAGCGCTGCCCTGGTGCTGCTGATGACGCCGGCCCTGGCGCTCTTCTACGCGGGCTTCGTGCGGGGCCGCAATGTGCTCAACACCTTGATGATGAGCTTCGGCTCGATGGCGCTGGTGAGCGTCACCTGGGTGGTGTGGGGCTACAGC
>JBKDOZ010000152.1:0-2654 GCA_046342735.1 Synechococcaceae cyanobacterium | reverse complement strand
AAGGCCGAGGACGCTCCGCCAGGGGCCGATCACGGTGATCCGCCCGGGAGCTGGCCGCGCCTGTGCCAACGGATCGAGCCGCTGTCAATGCTGAGTCCGATTTCCTCAAAAGTGCTGGCTGAAAATTCCCCATTTCGGCTGGTGGCTACGCTGCGCCGTTGAGCTCGGGCGCGCGCGATTTGGGTGGTCGTCCGCGTCGGCGTGGCGGTGGGTCGGAGGCGTGTGGCTGACGGTGCGCGGTGCTGTCTGGCAGCAGGTCGGCATGGCGGCGGAGGCGATAGCTGGCCCCCTCGATGCGGACGACGATGGCGTGGTGCAGCAGGCGATCGAGCAGCGCGGTGGCGACCACGGTATCGCCGAAGACCTCGCCCCATTCGGCAAAGCCGCGGTTGGAGGTGAGGATCATGGCGCCGCGTTCGTAGCGGGCGTTGACCAGCTGAAAGAACAGGTTCCCGCCGCCGGCGACGACGGGGAGGTAGCCGATCTCGTCGACGACCAGCAGCTGGGACCTGCAGAGGAACCGGATGCGCTCGCGGAGCGTGCCCTCGCGTTCGGCCTTGGCGAGCGAGCTGATGAGTTCGGCCAGGGTGGTGAAGTAGACGCTGCGGCCGGCCTGCACCGCCTCGACGGCGAGCGCGATGGCCAGGTGCGTCTTGCCGCATCCGGGCTGGCCGAGGAAGTGGACGACCTCGTGGCGGTCGATGAAGTCGAGGCCGGCGAGGGTGAGGATGCGGTTGCGGTCGAGCGAGGGCTGGAATGAGAAGTCAAACCCGGCGAGTGTCTTGATGCTCAGCAGCCGGCCCATCTTGAGGGCGGTCTTGACGCGGCGGCCCTCGCGCAGGCTGAGTTCCTCGTCGAGCAACTGGTCGATCGCCTCGAGGGCGGAGATCTCGCCACGCTCGAGCTGGCGCAGCAGGTGCTCCAGCACCTCGAGGGAACGCGGCATCCGCAGGCCGACCAGATGGCGGCGGATGCGGTCGAGAGTGGCGGGTGCGGCGCTCATCGTGATGTATCCACGGCGGCGAGGCGGCGGCCGATCGCCTCGTAGATGGCCAGCGAACGGGGCGCCACGCCGGTGGCCGCGGCGGGTGCTGCTGGCGGTGCCGAGGCGCCTGCCCGTGGCGTGGTGCTGTTGTGCGGCGGCGGCAGGCTGCGGTGGCCTTCAGCAATGCGACGTCGGCCGCGGCCCTCGAGCACGGGATGCGTGGCGACGAGCCGGCCATCCTCCAGGATGTGGACCTCGGCGGCGGTGAGCTGGACCTCGACGGGGCGGCGGCGGGTGCCGTCGGGGACGGAGTAGAGGTTGCCGCCGACCGAGATCATGCCCTCGTGCGAGATGCGCCGCTCGAGACGGAGCACGGCGTTGAACGGCCCAGCCGGCAGCGGCTTGAGAGCCGGTAGCTCCTCGGCGAAGTGCTCGATGACGATGCGGCTCGTGGTGCCGTGCAGGCGGCGATTGGCGACCTGGTCGAGCCACTGGGTGAACTGCGCGTTCAGGTCCTCGAGATTGCGGAAGCTGCGGGCGAGGAAGAAATCCTCGCGGACGTAGCGGAACGGCCGCTCGACCTTGCCCTTGGTCTTTGCCCTGTAGGGACGGCAGGCCTTGGGGACGAAGCCATAGTGGGCGGCCAGGGCCAGCAGCTTGTCGTTGTAGACGATGCCGCGGTCGTCGACCTCGCCGAGCACCGCGGTTTTCATGCGGTCGTAGACGATCTGCTCCGGCACGCCGCCAAGGGCGCTGAAGGCGGCGACGTGGCAGCGCAGCACGGTGGCGAGGTCCTGCTGGGCGACGAAGCGGGCCCACATCATGCGGCTGTGGCCAAGCACGAGGGAGAACAGCCAGACGATGCGCTCGGCGCTGGGTTCGTCCTCGAAGCGCACCTTGAAGTGTGCAAAGTCGACCTGCGCCTGGCGACCCGGCGGGGTCTCGAAGCGGCGCTCGAAGGCGGCGGGCTCGGCCGGCGGGCGGACGGTGCGCAGGAAGTCGGTCACCGTAGCGTAGCCGCCGGTGAAGCCGATGTCGCGGATCTCGCGCCACAGCCGCCGGCCGGTCAGGTCGGGAAAGCGGCCGACCCGCTCGCGCAGGAAGGCATGGAAGGGGGCCAGCGGCGACGGCGCCGGCTCCCGCGGGGTGTACGCCGGCGCCTGCATGCCGCGGTCGAGGTACTTCCGGACGGTCTTGCGGTCGTGGCCGGTGCGGCGGGCGATGGCAGAGACGGACAGTCCCTGCCGGACGAGGTCCAGGATCATGACAAGCTCCCCAAGGGTGACCACCGACTGCTCCCACGATGCCAGCCGGCATCCTCGGGCAAACCGGCGCCGCCTGATCCCGCCGGGGGCGCGCCCCCGGCCCCCGGCATCCTCGGGCAGTGGCGCTGAACTGGGGAATTTTCAGCCAGCACTTCTGGGGAGAATTCACTCAGCAGCTACAGGAGCGGGCGGGATTCAAGGCGCTGGCGCCCGCGCTCGACTTCACGGCCCTGCACGACAAGGGCTTCGCGCTGGCGACGCTGCTGGCGCTGCATGAGGCGCCGATCTGCGCGGCGCTGGCAGCGGCGGAGGCGGGGGCGAGCCGCCCGCAGGCGGAGCGGCTTGCAGATGTGCTGCTGGTTCTGCTCTGGCAGGCGATGAATCGCCACGCCGACGATTGGGGG
>JBKDOZ010000151.1:0-12176 GCA_046342735.1 Synechococcaceae cyanobacterium | reverse complement strand
ATGCCTGGATCCGTCGGGTGCGACTGCCAGAATCGGTCCGTTCCGGTCCTGCCTCGATGCGCGAGATCCTGATCAGCTCGGCGGTCTGTGTGGCCTGCCTGCTGGTGGCCCTCATCAGCCAGCTGGTGGCCCCCTCCACGGTGGTCGCCGCAGCCCCTTCCCCTTCCGAGGTGTCGGCTGCCAGCGTGGTGGCCCCGGCCTTCGGCGCCCAGCCCGCCCTCGCCGGCACCAGCGCGGCCCCGGCGGCCGCGGCGCCCGCGATCGCCGCGCCCCTGGAGCTCGACCCCGACGACCCCAACCCCGCCCTCTTCACCATGGCCCCCGACAGTCCCGCCCCTGAGCCCGATCTGGCGGATGGAGCCGCTGCCCTGGGAGGCCCCCTGGAGGCCAGCCCCGAGCGCACCACCGAGAGCGGCCTACGCATCACCGATCTGGTGGTGGGGGAAGGGGCGGAGGCGGTGGCCGGTCAGACGGTGGTGGTGAACTACCGCGGCACCCTCACCGATGGTCGTGAGTTCGACAGCAGCTACGGCCGTGGTCCGTTCCGCTTCCCGCTGGGCGGCGGCAGGGTGATCCGCGGCTGGGATGAGGGTGTGGCCGGTATGAAGGTGGGGGGCAAGCGCAAGCTCGTGATCCCCTCCGACCTCGGCTACGGCTCCCGTGGTGCCGGCGGCGTGATCCCTCCGGATGCCACCTTGATCTTCGAGGTGGAGCTGCTGGAGGTGGGTGGCTGAGCTGGGGTGGCTGAATTGGGGTGGCTGCGTTGGGCTGGCTGGGCGGGGGCATCTAGCCCGGAAGGCGATCGTTAGGATGCCGCCGCCGGGCCGGCCCTCCACCGGTTCTCCCACAGCACGATCCGACGTTCCATGGCCTTCACGCTGCCTGAACTGCCCTTCGGGCCCACCGAACTCGAGCCCCACATCACGGCGAACACCCTCGGGTTCCACCACGGCAAGCACCACGCCGCCTACGTCACCAACCTCAACAAGCTGATCGAAGGCACCGACCTCGACGGCAAGAGCCTGGAGGACGTGATCCTCGCCGCCGCCGGGGACCCCACCAAGGCTGGCATCTTCAACAATGCCGCCCAGGTCTGGAACCACACCTTCTACTGGCAGTCGATGAAGCCGGCTGGCGGCGGCCAGCCCACGGGCGCCCTGCTCGAGAAGATCAACGCCGATTTCGGCAGCTTTGAGGCATTCGTGGAGGCCTTCAAAACCGCCGGCGCCACCCAGTTCGGCAGCGGCTGGGCCTGGCTGGTGCTCGACAACGGCACCCTGAAGGTCACCAAAACGGCCAACGCCGACCTGCCCCTGGCCCACGGCCAGAAGGCCCTGCTCACCATGGACGTTTGGGAGCATGCCTACTACCTCGATTATCAGAATCGCCGGCCTGATTACATCAGCACCTTCCTCGACAAGTTGGTGAATTGGGACTTCGCCGCCGCCAACCTGGCCGCGGCCTGATCCGTCTCCCGCCGGGGCATGGTTGAACGCCCATGCCCCGGTTTTTTTGCTTGGTGTGAATTTGCGCCCTGGCACCCCTAGGGTGGGTGTTTCCGCCCTCCAGCTCCCTTGCCGATGGATCTGCTGGTTGACGTTTTGCTCTTGCTGGCGGCGGTGATGCTGGTCGACCGTAGCAACAGCGACCGCGATGAGGTTTGGCAGCTCTGTTTGCGCATCCTGGCGGTGATGTCCGTGCTGGCGGTGATCACCAGCGACCGTGGTTTGCCGTTGGCGGTGCTGCTCTTGATCTTTGCCCTCTGGCTGCCGGGCGCTGCGCAGCTGGAGAAAGCCCTCGATGCCGCTCTGCAGAACCTGGAGGGCAGCCGTGAGAAAGCGCGCCGAGGGCCGCCGGCATGAACCGGGACGGTCCCGATCTGATCGAGCTGATCTTCGTGGCCTTCGTGCTCGCGGGCATCTCCTACAGCCTCACGCACTAGGCCGCGCTTCGCTGAGGATCGCCTCCGGGGGGATCCACATGGCATCGCCGTAGGAAAAGAAGCGATAGCCACGGTCGATCGCCTCCCCGTAGAGAGACAGCAGGCGGCGCCGCCCGATCAAGGCGCTCACCAGCAGCAGCAGGGAGCTGCGCGGCAGGTGGAAATTCGTGAGCAGGCCCTGCACCTGGGAGAAGCGAAAGCCTGGCTGGATCACCAGGTTCACCGGTCCGGTGTGCGCCACGAGCTGGCCGCCGTGCAGCGCCGCCACCCCCTCCAGGCTGCGCACCGTGGTGGTGCCGATGGCGATCAGGCGTCCGCCGCGGGCCCGGCAGGCCTCCACCGCCGCCACCAGCGCCGGGCTCACCTCCACCCATTCGCTGTGCAGTTCCAGCTGGCGCAGATCCTCCTGTTCCACCGGCCGGAAGGTGCCCAGGCCCACGTGCAGCGTCACCGTGGCCAGGGAAATGCCGCGGTTCTGCAGGGCGGTGAGCAGCGCATCGCTCAGGTGCAGGCCGGCGGTGGGGGCCGCCACAGCCCCCGGGCGGGCGGCGTAGCGGGTCTGGTAGCGCTCGCTGTCGCTGGCGTCGTGGGCGTGGATGTAGGGGGGTAGGGGAATGGCCCCGTAGCGCAGCAGCAGGGGCTCCAGGCTGGCCGCGTCCACGCAGTCGGCGGGGAAGGCGATGCGGCGGCCCCCCGTGGCTGGATCGCTGCCGAGTACCTGCAGGAGGAGCGGAGCTTCCCCCTCCGCCTCCACGCGGAGCCATTCGCCTGGGCGCAAGCGTTTGGCGGGGCGGGCCAGGCAAAGCCAGTGACCCGGTTCGCCGCAGGGTTCCAGCACCAGGAGCTCGACCGCGCCACCACTGGCCCGTCGGGCCGCCAGCCGGGCCTGCAGCACCCGGGTGTCGTTGACCACGAGCAGATCGCCAGGGCGCAGTTCCTCCTGGAGGTTCCACACCGTCAGGTGGCGGGCCTGCTCCTCGGCCTGGGGGGGCTCCACCGCCAGCATGCGGGCGGCGTGGCGGGGTTCCACGGGCCGCTGGGCGATGCGCTCGTCGTCGAGTGGGAAGGTGTAGCTGGAGAGGCGTAGATCCGCCGGGTCGATCACGGCCGAAGCTCGCTCAGAGGGCGAGGCTCTCGGGGGCCGTTTCGATGAGTTCCGCCAGATCCTGGAGGAAGGCGGCGGCGTGGGTGCCGTAGATCACGCGGTGGTCGCAGGTGAGGTTCACCTGCATCTGGCGCTTCACGGCGATCGAGCCATCCTTGCCGGCCACCACGGTGGGGCGTGACGCCGCCACCGCCAGGATGGCCCCGGTGCCCGGGGGCAGGATCGCGTCGAAGCGGTCGACGCCGAACATGCCCAGATTGGAGAGGGTGAAGGTGCCGGTGCTGTATTCCTCCGGTTTGAGCTGCTTGCTGCGGGCCCGGCTCACCAGATCGGCCCAGCTGCGGGAGAGGGCGTAGAGGTCGGTGCGATCGGCGTTGGCGAGCACCGGCGTGATCAGGCCGCCGTCCTCCATCGCCACGGCCACCGCCACGTTCACCGCCTGGGGGTAGGCCATGGCGTCGCCGGCGGTGGCGGCGTTGACCTGGGGATGGCGGGCCAGCGCCACCCCCACCGCCTTGGCGAGCAGGGCGGTCATCGTGACGCCCTTCTCCTTCACCTTTTTGTAGAGCGCGTCCAGTCGGTCGGTGGTGATGGTGTAGCCAACCCGGAAGCAGGGCACCGCCAGGCTGGCGTTCATGTTGCGCACCACCGCCTGTTGCAGGGTGTTGAACGGCACCGTGTCACCGGGCTGTCCGAAGGTTTGTCCCTGGGGGGCTGCCGGCGCTGGGAGCGACGACCCCGCCGGGGCGGCTCCGGCCACCACCGGCGCGTTGCCCTCCGCCACCCGCGGCAGGGACACGGCCCGGCCGGCCGCCTTTTCCACGTCTTCGGCCTGGATTCGGCCATTCGGGCCGCTGCCGCGCAGGCTCGCCAAGGCCACACCCAGCTGGCTGGCCAGCTTGCGGGCGCGGGGGGTGGCCACGATGCGGCCGTCGCTGGCGGGTTCGGAAGCCATGGCCGCCACGGGGGCCGGAGCTGGTGCCGGGGGAGCCGGCGCCACGGGGGCAGGGGCATTCACCGGGGCCGCCACGGGGGCGGGGGCCGCCGCCACCGGTGCCGCGGCGGCTGGCTGGGCGGGGGCCGCCGCGGCTGCCGTGGACGCGCTGGCTTGCACCGCGGCGATCTCGGCCTCGCTCTCCACGATCAGCCCGATCGTTTCCCCTACCGGAGCGGTGCCGCCGGCGGGCATCAGCACGGCGGCCAGAAAACCCTCGTTAAAGGACTCCACATCCATGTCGGCCTTGTCGGACTCGACCACGAGCACCGACTCGCCCCGCTCCACCCGGTCACCCGGCTGCTTGAGCCACTCCACGATCTTGCCCTCCGTCATCGTGGAGCTGAGGGCGGGCATGAAGATTTCGTGGGTGGCCAATGCTCCGGATCGCGAAGGGCAGAGGGGCGTGGGTCAGTGGGATGGCACACCCACAGATGGGGACGAGCTTAAGCCTGGGAGGGCTCTGCCCCCCCCCGGTCTTCCTGGCAGAGATCAGCCCTGAAGGAACAAGAAGACGGCGCTCCGTCGGTGGTGCCCGCGGTTTTTCCCGGGATTTTCCAGCCCGATGCTGCCTACACAACAGCCACCGCCAATCTCCCTTCTGCTTGTTCCCCAGACTCCGATGTTCAGGAGGGTGCTTGCAAAGCTCGCAACTCTCAGGATCTTGGTCCCGTGGGGATCACCGGCTGACAGGCAAACTCTTCCCCCCCCCCCCCAGATTGTTTGCGAGGGCAGTAGCTCCACCCTGGAGTGCCACCCTGGAGATGCCCTCCTGAAGTACCACCCAGGAAATTTATTTAGGCCGAGCCTACGAGAACGTTCGGCTTTTAGGAGGGCTCTACCTTTTTCTCCTCCTAACGCTTTGCGGCTGTCTTTTGGTGGGTTTCTATATTAACTGGCACGGTTCTCCGGGCCGCTGTTGGTCGTGCTGGCGCCAAGTTGTTGGCCGCCAGCTACGAGAGGGTCTTCGCGAGGGTTCTTCTCCTGGCGGACCTGGGCATTGGCGGAAACTCCCTTGCCCCATTGCGTTTTGGCCTCCTCCGAATGTGCCAGCACCCTCGCCTCTGATCGGCGCTGCCGCCAATCTCCGCTGCTCCCATCGGATCCCTAAGTGCCTATGCGCGACTGCGTCAACCAACCAGTGAACCGCCCTTGGTCCGTGCAGCAGAGCCAGACCCTCCTGAAGGAAGGGTCTGTTTGTTGGACGCTGCCGGCCTGAGTGGTGGGGAGGCGATGGAGCCTCAGCCCCCCTCGATCGCCTCGATCACCCCATCGCGCACCAGGATCGCCACCTGCAGCTTCTCCACTAGGTTGTCGCCCACTGCCACCTCGCAGGTGCTCTCGATCTGCCCCTGGTCGACCACCTGATTCATCTCGAGCTCCCGCACCTGGCGCTGTTGCTCCAGCACCTGGCGCTTCTGCTCCTCGAATTCCGCCCGCTTTGCCCCCACCTGCTGCTGCACGGAGCCCACCTGCTCCTGCACGCGCGGGTCGAGCGGATTGGCGCTTTGCCGGCGGATTTCCTCGATCACCCGCTGACCCTCCTGCTCCAGTTGGGCCAGCTGTTGATCCAGGTTGCTGATGGCGTTGCTGAGCTCCCGCTCGGCATCCTCCTTCCAGCGGGGGGTGACCACGGCGCGCACCGTGATCGTGCGCTTGATCGTGAGGCTGCCTGTCATGGAATGGAATGGGCAACGCCCAGGCTGTCAGGGGGTGGCGCTTCGGTCAACCGTCGCCATAGAGCGCGGCCACTATGGCGCTGTCCCGGGCGAGGATCGCGTCGCGGCGCAGCTTCAACGTTTGCGTCAGCAGCCCGTTCTCCAGGCTGAAGGACTCCACCAGCGCCACGCCCCCCAGCCGTTCGTCGGGCCGGGAGCCGACGCGCTCCGCCAGCAGTCGGTTGAACTCCCGCGTCAGGGCCCGGAGCAGCGCCGGATCGGCGGCCACGGCGGGGGCGGGGGCGGCGAAGCCACCGGCGCCGGCGAAGGCGGCCAGCGCCTCGGCCCGTGGCACCAGCAGCAGCCCCAGTTGCTTGCGGTCCTGCCCCACCACCATCAGCTGTTCCACCAGCGGGCTGGCGGCCAGAGCCTCCTCCAGGGGCCCCGGTTCGATGTTCTCGCCGCTGCTGAGCACGATCGTGTCCTTGGCCCGGCCGGTGAGCACCAAGGTGCCGTCGGCGAGCAGCAGGCCCAGGTCGCCCGTATCGAACCAGCCGTCGGCGTCGAGCACCTTGGCGCTGGCCTCCGGTTTGCCGTGATACCCCCCCATCACCTGGGGACCCCGGGCCAGCACCAGCCCCCGCTCGCCGATGGCCCGCGGGCTGCGGCTCTCCGGATCGACGATCCGCAGCTCCGTTTCCGCCACCGGCTGGCCGGCGCTGCCGCGGCGGTTGCACCACGGCCGTCGGCACGTGAGCACCGGGCTGGTCTCCGTAAGGCCATAGCCCACCAGCAGTTCGATGCCGATCGCCTCGAAGAAGCTGTCCACATGCAGCGCCAGGGCGCCGCCACCGCTGATCGCGGTGCGCAACGAGCCGCCGCTGAGTTGGCGGCGCACCTTCGGCCAGAGGGCGGCACTGGCCAAGCGGTGCAGCGGCCAGCGTCCGGCCGCGCCCAGGGCCGCCCCCAGCCGGGCGGTCAGCGGTTCCGGTCGCAGGGTGAGGGCGAGGGCTGTGCGCCGGCAGCGGTGGTAGGCCTGGCTGATGGCCAGGGCCCCGCGCAGCAGCCGCTGCCGCCCCGCAGGCATCTCCTTCAACGCATCCTCGAAGCCGGCCAGCAGGGCTTCCCACAGGCGCGGCACGCTGATCAGGTACTGCGGGCGTACCTGCTGCAGGTCGTTCCGCAGGCGCTTGAGGGTCGTGTAGGTCTGCGTGCAGCCGCAGGAGAGCAGGAAGTATTCGGCGCTGCGCTCATAGGAATGCCAGATCGGCAACACGCTCAGCACCCGGTCGCCGGGGCTGGGGGCGACGGCCACCCCGAGGCTGCGCACCTGGTGCAGCAGGTTGGCGTGGGTGAGCGGCACCCCCTTCGGCTGGCCGGTGGTGCCGGAGGTGTACAGCAAAGTGGCCAGCCGCCCGCTGCCCCCGCTCGGCGGCGGCGCTGCGGCCGCGGCGGCACCGCGTTCCTGCAGTTGTTCCCAGCTCAGGCAGATCAGCCCTGGTGCCTCGGGCGCCTCCCCCTCCAACACCACCACAAAGCGCAGCGTTGCCAGGGTCTCGGTGTCGAGCTCCAGGCGCGTGAACAGCTGGGCCGATTCCACCACCAGCGCCACGGCGCCGGAATCCGAAAGGATGTACCGCAACTCCTCCACGGGCGCGGCTCCCCCGCGCACGGCATCGGCCGCACCGACCCGCAGGATGCCCTGGTCGGCCTGGAGCCAGCGCGGGCCGTTCTCGGCGAACAGGGCCACCACCTCCCCCGGCCGCAGCCCGAGGTCGGCGAAGGCGGCCGCCGCCCGCTCGATCGCCTGGTGGAGGTCCCGGTAGCTGAGCTGCTGCGGCGGACGGGCGTGGGGGGCATCCACCGCCAGGCGATCGCCGTGCAGACGGGCGAGCTCCGGCCAGAGGCCCTCCAGGCCCTCCAGGTCGCTCCAGTCGTGGCGCAGGGCTAGGGCCTGGCGGTCGCGGTCGCTGCCGCTCCAGCGGATCTCGGCGATGGGCATGGGGGGAGGGGTGGAGCTGGGGCCAATGGTTACCACCCTTCGAGACGTTCTGCCGGTTCCGCAGGGCGCAGGGCCAGGGCGAAGCGATCGGCCAGGGCCCGTCGCAGCAGGGGCCGCACCGCCGCCACGGTCAGCTCCGGCCGCCAGTCCACCAGCCGTCCCACCGGCCGGTCGGCGATGCCGCAGGGCACGATCGCGTCGAACCCCTCGAGCGGGCAGTGGACGTTGAGGGCCAGGCCGTGGACGGAGATCCAGCGCCGTGCCCCCACGCCGATCGCCGCCACCTTGCGCCCCTCAAGCCACACGCCGGTGCGGCCCGGCCAGCGCTCCCCCGGCAGCTTCAGGGTCGCCAGCACATCGAGCACCGCCCCTTCCAGTTCGCGCAGGTAGTGGTGCAGGTCGGCGCCGCGCGGTCGCAGGTCGAGCACCGGGGAGGCCACCAGCTGCCCCGGAACGTGGTGGGTGACTTCGCCGCCCCGGTCGATGCGGAACAGGGGCAGGGGCGGTTGCTGCGGATCGAAGCGCAGAAAGGCCGGATCCGCCCCCCGGCCCAGGGTGTAACAGGCCTCGTGCTCCAGCAGCAGCAGCGCCTCGGCGGCTTCCGGTCCGCGCCCATTGCGCGAGCGCGCCAGCAGCCGCTCCTGCAGCAGGCGCTGCCACTGCCAGGCGCGGGCGAACGGCACCGGGGCCGGTGGTTCAAAAAGAATTGCGGAGCTGCGGTTGGCCATGGGCATCGCTCTCTAGCTTGAGCCCAGACCCCCGCGGTGAGGTTTGATGAAACTGGTGATCCACGGCCGCAATCTCGAAGTCACGTCGGCGATCCGCGACTACACAGAAAGCAAGCTCAGCCGCGCCATCGGCCATTTCGGTGACATGGTCCGCGAAGCGGATGTGCACCTGTCGGTGGCCCGCAATCCCCGCGTGCCTCAACAGATCGCTGAGGTCACGATGTATGCCAATGGCACGGTGATTCGTGCCCAGGAGCGCAGCGAAAACCTTTACGCCAGCATCGATCTGGTGGCCGGCAAGCTCAGCCGCCAGCTCAACCGCTATCGCGAGCGCGTTCACGAGCGCAGCCATGGTCCGGTCCACCGCTCCGCCCGTGATGAGGAGGCCGGCGCCGCCGCCCTGCCGCCGCCCGGCAGCAGCCTCACCGATGGCATCGAACCCGGTGTCCCCCACCGCGGCGTGCGGCGCAAGTACTTCGCCATGCCGCCGATGAGCCTCGAGGAGGCCCTGCACCAGCTGGAGCTGATCGACCACGACTTTTTCGTCTACCGCGAAGTTGACAGCGGCCAGATCCAGGTGGTCTATCGCCGCAACCACGGCGGTTTCGGCGTGATCCAGCCCCGCGAGTGAGCCAGGCCCCGGCCGACCTGGCCCCCCTCATCGATCACGCCCTGCTCGATCCCCACCACGGGGTCGACGCCCTCGTTCGCTGTTGTGAGGAAGCCCGCCACTTCGGCTTTGCCGGCGTGTGCGTGGCCTCCCGCTGGGTGGAGGCGGCGCGCCAGCGGCTGCCCGTCGGCGGTCCGGTGCGGCTGGTGTCGGTGGTGGGATTCCCGTTTGGCGCCGTGCCGCTGGCGGTGAAGCGGGCGGAAGCCGAGGCGGCCGCGGCCGCCGGTGCCGATGAGCTCGATGTGGTCCCCGATTACGGCGCTCTCGCCGACCGGAAGGGCGCCGCGCTGCTCGACGATCTGGCGGCGATCACCGACCTGGGCCTGCCGGTGAAGGTGATTCTGGACATGGGGCGCCTGGATCCGGAGGCCCTGGCGCTGTTGGTGGAGGTGAGCATCGATGCCGGCGCCCGCTTTCTCAAAACCGGCAGTGGTTTTGGTGAAGCGGTGACGGCCGCCCAGGTGGAGCGGTTGCGCACCCTGGCCCGGGGGCGGGCCGCGATCAAGGCGGCGGGGGGCATACGGGAGCTGGAGCTGGCCCTGGCCCTGGTGGAGGCTGGAGCGGTGCGGCTGGGCACCAGCCGGGGGGTGGCCCTGATGGAGGCGCTGCGCCGCGGCCCTTCCCCCGCATCCGAGGCCTCCGCTTCGGACGCGGCCTGAGGCGCGGCCGTGCCCGAGCGGACTCTGGAGGGGCTGGTGCTGGCCAGCCGGCCCCTGGGGGAGAACGATCGGCTGCTGTCGTTGCTCACCCGCGAGGACGGCCTGGTGCGCCTGGCTGCGCCCGGGGCCCAGCGACCGCGCAGCAGCCTGGCGGCGGCGGTGCCCCTGGCCCACCTGCAGGTGCAGGTGGGGGGGCGCAGCGGGCTGCGGCGCGTGCGCCAGCTGCGGCTGCTGCGCAACTACGGCGCCCTGGCATCGCGGCTGGAAACCCTGGCGGCCGCCCAATCCCTCGCCGAGCTCTGCCTGGCCCTGGCCCCGGAGGGGCAGCCGGCGCCGGAGATGCTGGCGGATCTGCTGCTTCAGCTCGGGAGGCTGGAGGCCCTCGCCCGCCCGGCGGCCCCCCTGGGGGTGGACGGGCCGGAGCGGCCGCGGCCGGCGGCGGAGGCGGCGGCCGCGGATCCGGAGGCCCTGGCCTTCGCCGTTCTCGGGGCGGTGCACCTCCTGGCGCTGGGGGGGTATGCCCTGCCCCTGCAGCTCTGCGCCCGCAGCGGCGCTCCCCTGGATCCCCCCCTGGGGAACTGGGACTGGCGGTGCAGCCTGCTGCCGGCGGAAGGGCTGGTGATCGGGGCGGTCCCCGGCGCCCGCATGCTTCTGAACGCCTCCGAGCTGGCCTTGCTGCAGCGGCTCACCCGGCCGGCGCCCCCCCGTCGCCGGGATGGGGGGCTGATGGGCCCGCCGGCGGCCTGGCTGCGGCTGCTGGCGGTGGTGGAGCAGTGGTGCCGCGAGCACCTGGCCCGGGCACCCCGGGCCTTCCCGCTCCTGCGCGCTGGCTTCGAGCCCGAGCCCCTGGGCCCCTGACCGGGCCGGCGCCGCTTCAGACTGCCCGCCAGCATCCCCACGCCCATGCCCCCCCACCGCCTGGCTTGCCTCCCGTGGCCCCAGCGATGAGTCCCCCCCCTGATCCGCCCCCGGAAACTCCCCCGCCGGCCGCACCGGTATCGGGCCTGGCCGCCGTGCTTGCGCTGCCTGGCTTCCGCCGGCTTTGGCTGGGCCAGATGTTCTCCCAGCTGGCGGACAAGTTCTACATCGTGTTGATGGTCTTCCTGATCGCCCAGTACTGGGTGGGGGATAACCACAGCGCCGATCCGGCCCTGGTGGATGCCGCCGCCTCCATGCGGATCGACCTGGAGACCCGGGCCCAGGTGATCACCTTGATGGCCACGGGCATCTACGTGGCCAATACGATTCCGGCGATCCTGCTGGGCACCGTGGCGGGGGTCTGGGCCGATCGCTGGTCCAAGCGCACGGTGATGGTGGCCTCCAACGCGCTGCGGGCCTTGCTGTTGCTGCTCGCCCCCCTCTCGTTGCTGCCGGGGCCTCAGTGGCTGGGCCTCAGCTGGGGCTACTGGGCCCTGGTGGCCATGACCTTCATGGAGTCGGTGCTCACCCAGTTTTTCGCCCCGGCGGAGCAGGCGGCGATCCCCCTGCTGGTGCCTTCCCACCGGCTCCTGGCGGCCAACTCGCTCTACCAGGCCACCAGCATGGGCGCCACGATCGTGGGCTTTGCCCTGGGCGATCCGGTGCTGCGCCTGCTGCGGACCGCTCTGGCGAAGGTTGGCTTGCCCGGGGGGGAATTCGTGCTGCTGCCCTTCTGCTACGGCATGGCCGCCTTGATGATTGCGGGGATCGTGTTGCAGGAGCCGGTCCGCGCCCCCCGCACGGTGACGGTGTGGCAGGAGATCGGCGAGGGATTGCAGGTGCTCAAGGAGCGCCGCAGTGTCCGGGGGGCGATGCTCCAGCTGGTGCTGCTGTACAGCCTGCTGGCGGCCCTCTACGTGCTGTCCATCAACCTGGCCGCCACCATCGATTCCCTTGGGCCCACCCGCTTTGGGGTGCTGCTGGCCCTCAGCGGCCTGGGGCTGGCGGTGGGCGCCCTGGGGATGGCCCAGATCGGCGAGCGCTTCAACCGGCGGATCCTCGGGGCCAGCGGTCTGGGCCTGGTGGCCTTTTGCCTGGCGCTGCTGGCCCAGGTGCGGGGCCACCTGCTGCCCACCCTCTTGCTTTGCGCCCTGCTGGGGTTTGGGGCGGCTCTGCTGGCGATCCCCGCCCAGACCACCATCCAGGAGGACACCCCGGAGGATCAGCGCGGCAAGGTGTTCGGTCTGCAGAACAACTTGATCAACATCGCCCTCAGCCTGCCGCTGGTGCTGGCCGGAGCCCTGGTGAGCCGCTATGGACTGCTGCCGGTGCTCTGGGGCCTGGCTGCCCTGTCGTTGCTCGCCGCCTTGATCGAGCAGCCCTGGCGGCGCTGCTAACTTGCCCACCTGGATGAGACAGCACCTTGGCTCACGTGGCCTGGCTGGGCAAGAAGTCGCCCTTCTGTGGCAACGTCACCTATGGCCTCAGCACCACCGAGGC
>JBKDOZ010000150.1:0-13725 GCA_046342735.1 Synechococcaceae cyanobacterium | reverse complement strand
GTGAGGCATTCCAGATCGTCGGGGGGACCGCTGAGGGCGGTGCCGCGGATGATCCGCAGCGTTTCGCTGATTCGCTCCAGGCAGTAGCGCACCGAGCGGGGGAAGTGGGGATCGAGCAGCAGGAAATCAGCCACAGCTTCCGGTTCGATGGCCCGCTGCTGGGCCTGGCGGAACATCTGGTAGGCGCCGGCGCTGCGCAGCAGGGCGATCCACTGCAGTTCATCGAGCACACCACCCACCTGCTCAGAGGCGGGCAGCAGCAGAAAATACTTCACATCAAGGATGCGGGTGGTTTTCTCGGCCCGCTCCAGCAGCCTCCCCAGCCGGCTGAATTGCCAGGAGAGGTCGCGGCTGAGGGTGGCGTCGGTGACGCCGTAGAAAAGCTGGCAGGCCCGACGCACCTCGCGCAGCTGCTCCTGCGGCGGCTGTTGCCAGTACTCGGGTTCCTGGAGGGTCCAGTAGGTGCCGTTCAGCTGCTCCCACATCTCGGTGGTGATCACATCGCGGATCTGGCGAGCGTTTTCGCGGGCGATGGCGATGCAGTTCACCACGCTGCTGGGGTTGTCCGGGTTGCGCACCAGGAACTCCACCACCTCCAGCGGCCCGCCGCCGGGATGGAGCTCATCGAACAGCTCCCTCTCGCCACTGGCTTCGATCAGGGGCAGCCAGGGTTCGGCGCTGCCGGGGGGGCAATCGAGCGCCAGGGCCTCGCTTACCTCCACGAACCGGGCCACGTTCTCGGCCCGCTCGACATAGCGATTGATCCAGTAGAGCGAATCGGCGACGCGGCTCAGCATGAGAGGTCCTCCACGATCCAGGTGTCCTTGCAGCCGCCGCCCTGGGAGGAGTTCACCACCAGCGAGCCCCGCCGCAACGCCACCCGGGTGAGACCGCCGGGGGTCACCCAGGCGCCTTTGCCGCGCAGCACATAGGGCCGCAGGTCGACATGGCAGGGGTAGAGCTCGCCTTCGCTGAGGGATGGCACGGTGGAGAGCTCCAGGGTGGGCTGGGCGATGTAGTTGCGCGGATCGGCCTCGATCTTGCTGGCGAAGCTGGCGATCTCCTCGGCGCTGGCGTGGGGCCCGATCAGCATGCCGTAGCCCCCGGCCTCCGCCACCGACTTCACCACCAGCTCCCCCAGGTGGGCCAGCACGTAGGCCCGGTCTTCAGCGCGGGCGCAGAGATAGGTGGGCACGTTGGCGATGATCGGCTCCTCGCCCAGGTAGTAGCGGATCATCTCGGGCACGTAGGCGTAGATCAGCTTGTCGTCGGCCACGCCGGTGCCCGGGGCGTTGGCGATCGCCACCCGGCCGGCGGCGAACACCTCCAGCAGGCCCCGCACCCCCAGCATCGAATCGGGGCGGAACACGGCGGGATCAAGGAAGTCGTCGTCGATGCGGCGATAGATCACATCCACCGCCTCAAGGCCGGAGGTGCTGCGCATCCACACCCGGCCGCCCTCGCAGACCAGATCCCGACCCTCCACGAGCTGGATGCCCATCTGCTGGGCCAGGTAGCTGTGCTCGAAATAGGCGCTGTTGAACACGCCGGGGGTGAGCAGCACCACCTTGGGGGTGTCGGTCCAGGGGGCGAGCTCGCGCAGGGTCTGGAGCAGCTGGGAGGCGTAGCTGTCGATCGGGGCCACGGCGCGGCCGCTGAACAGGCTGGGGAAGATGCGCTTCATCACCCGCCGGTTCTCCAGGAAGTAGGCCACGCCGGAGGGGCAGCGCAGGTTGTCCTCCAGCACGCGCCAGGTGCCCTCGCCATCGCGCACCAGATCGAGGCCGGAGATGTGGCACCAGCGATCGAGAGGTGGGCGGAAGCCCATCATCTCGGGGCGCCAGCCCTGGGAGCTGTGCACGTCCTCGGCGGGCACAACGCCATCGGCCAGGATCCGGCCCTCGCCGTAGACGTCGGCCAGGAAGTGGTCGATCGCCTCGAGCCGCTGGATCAGCCCCTGCTCCAGCCGTTGCCACTCGCTGGCGGTGATCAGGCGGGGCAGGGGATCGAAGGGCAGGATGCGCTCCACGCCCTGGCTGCCGGAGTCGTTGAGACGGAAGGTGGCGCCGAGCCGCTTGAGCAGCATGCCGGCGGCGGCGTGGTTGTGGTTCAGCTGGTCGAGACCCATCGCCCCCAGGGAGGAGAGGAGGGGGCTCAGGCCATCGCGGGGCTGGTCGGCGGCGCAGAAGTACTCGTCGTAGCCGTGGTTTGGCCTGTACTCCGTAAACATGGCGGCGCTGTCCAGTGGGCCGATCCTGCAGTGGCGACCGGGCGCAGACCAGTGACGGTTGCTACCGGAGCCGAGGCTGGCGCGGCGCCCCGGCCAGTGGCCTTTGTGACCGTTTGCCGACCGTCCCGGAGGCGCGGTGCACGCATTCGCGAATTTGGGTGGTAACTTGCCCGAAAGCTTCTGGGTTCCTGTCCCCACATGGTCACCACACGCCTCCTGCTTGCTGCCGCGGCCCTCGCCGCTGGAGCCCTGTGGGCCCCCGCTGCTCAGGCCCTCACCACCACCCAGACCTCGTCTTCGTCGGGGTTCACGGTTACGGGTACCAGTCCCGTCTCGAGTACCCTCGGCTTCAGCCGCTTCAACCTCAACACGATCGGCGATGACAAGGTGAATGTCGTGCTCCTCGGCTACGACTACATCCTCACCGATGTGAATGTTTCTGGCGTTATTAATGTTTTCAATAACAACGCGAGCACGATAAACGGTCCCTTCAGCAGTCAGGTCGTTCTGAATTTCGACCGCCTTGATGCCAATTCAAACGTTGCATTTAACCCTATTTCGGCAACTGCCGCAGGCTCTCTTAGCCCTGGCTCCAGCGCAAATCTTCCCCTGACTGGATCAGCCAATGGTGTGTTCTCTCCCGATCCCTACATTGTCCTTGCCAATCCGACCCCTTACACCGCGCCTCCTGCAACGCCTCTGCCTAGCCTGACCAGCTACCAAGCTTCCTGGAGCTATCTTTCCCCTCCCGCTCTCACGGGGTTTGCGGGTTCCACCGTCTCTGGCAGGGTAGCCGTGCGCTGGCATTACTCGTATGACATTCAGACCGTTCCCGCTCCCCTGCCCCTCCTCGGAGCTGGCGTTGGTTTCGCCTTCAGCCGCAATCTTCGCCGTCGCATCCGCGGGCTGGCCTGATTCTGTGGACCCTAGGGCTCTGGCCAGGCTTTAAATAGAAATATCGTTTCCACATGCAGTCGCCGGAGTTTCTTTTGCTCCGGCGGCTTTTTGCTTTGATTGTCATGCCAGGGAAGCGTGGGCCCCTGGTTTTCGGCCAGAATCCATGGGCTTTGCGTCATTGTGACGTTGGTGATTCCGCCGGCTTTCCTTGTTGGCATGGGCTGGTTTTCTGACTGTCTGATCTTCCGGTTCTGTAAAATTCCCCCTAAGGGCTCCTGCCCAATTCTCTTCATTTCAATTCTGCTGGAATGACCTTCCTGGATTCCTCAAGGGCTGCGTCCTGGTATCGCCGCGGCCTCTCTCGTGCACAGTCGTGCTCCCCTGCCGCGGCGCGCCTGCTGCCGATCCTGGCCGTCTCGGCCTTCGCTGGCCCAGCCCTGGCCTTGCCCCTAAGCAACGGCGGCTTCGTTCCCTCCCCCAATCTGCTCTCTGGTGCTGTTGCTGCCGATTCAGCAGGCATCAACGCCGGCACAGGGGTGGGCAACACGGTGCCTTCGATCTATACGATTCCAGGCTGGACTGTCACCGACAACCCCCGCAATGTCGGCGGCTGGCAGAACAACCTGATGTATGTGGTCAAGGACGGCAACACCTTCTCCAAGGAGGGCGCTGGCCTCAACGCGGCCCAGCAGAATGGCCGCCGCAATTGGACCCTGTTCGGCACTACCGGCCAAACCGTGAATAGTGTCGATGGTTCCGGCTGGTACATCGCTTCCGATGGCGACCCTGCCTACAGCGGCTCCCTCAGCCAGGTCCTAACCGGGCTTACTACCGGTACCACGTACGATGTCACCTTCTGGCAGGCGGCCGGTCAATTCGACTGTTACTTGGACAATGGAACCTGCACCGATGGTACCTACAACCAAGCCACCACAAATTGGTGGGAAGTGGGCTTTGGCTCTACGGTGAAGTCGTCGCAGACCATCAGCCAACTGGCGAACGCTCCCGTATCCAGCTGGCAGAAGCAGGTGCTCAGCTTCGTGGCCTCCGGTCCTACCGCGATGCTGGAGTTCATGGCCAACGGCACCCCCGGTAACCAGCCCCCCACGGCCCTGCTCTCGGGCGTCACGGTCACCCCACAGAACCAGCCGCCCAATCCCCCCACGGCATCCGTTCCCGCTCCGCTTGGGGTGCTGGGCTGCGGGGCCGCCTATGGGCTCAGCCGCCGGCTGCGGCGTCGGATCGGCGCTGGTCGCTGATGCCGTTCTCGCTGTCCCCGGCGAGCGTTCTCGCGCCGCTCCAGTCGCTGATGATCGAAGTGGCCCGCCTGCTGCTCTGGCTGGCCCTGGTCATGGCGATCTTCGTGCCGCTGGAGCGGCGCTTCCCCCAGACCCGCCAGCCGGTGCTGCGCCACCAGTTCTGGGAGGATCTGGGTCTTTATTTTCTCAATGGGCTGCTGCCCAAGCTGCTGCTTGCCTTACCACTCTCGGCCTTGGCCTGGTTGTTCCATTCGCTATCCCACGGCGGCTATTTCGCGGCCATGGCGGCCATGCCCGTGCGCTTGCGTTTCCTGCTGGCGTTGGTGGTGGGCGATGCCGGGGCCTACTGGGGGCACCGCCTGAGCCATGAATGGCCGCAGCTCTGGCGCTGGCACCGCTTGCACCACAGCGCTGAAGCGATGGACTGGCTGGTCAACACCCGAGCCCATCCGATTGATCTCTGCATCACGCGCCTTTCGGGATTGGTGCCGATCTATCTGCTGGGGTTGGCCCAACCCTCCGCCCAGAGTTTCGATCTGATTCCGATCCTCTACACGATTATTGGCACGATCTGGAGCTTCTTCGTGCACGCCAACCTTGGCCTCCGCTTCGGCGTGCTCGAAAAGATCGTGGCCACCCCTGCCTTCCACCACTGGCATCATGCCGCGGATGATTCGGTGGCGGCAAACCGAAACTATGCCGCCATGTTTCCCTGGATCGATCGTTTGTTTGGCTCCCACTGGCTGCCCTCGAATCGTTGGCCAGAGAGGGTTGGTCTTCCCGCCACTTCGGCCACGCCGGGGGATTCCGCCCAAGGAGCTTAAAGCAGGAAATACCGCTGGGCCATCGGCAGCACTTCGGCCGGTTCGCAGGTGAGAAGTTCGCCGTCGGCGAAGACTTCGTAGGTTTGCGGATCCACCTCCACCTTCGGCAGGGCACTGTTGTTGCGCATCGCCTCTTTGCCGATCTCGCGTGTATGCACCACCGGCACGCAGGAGCGGCGTAGGCCAAGGCGGCGCGGCAGGTCGTCGTCTAGCGCGGCCTGGCTCACGAAGGTGAGGCAGCTGGGGGCCAGCGCTGCCCCGAAGGCCGCAAACATGGGCCGGCCGTGCACGGGCCCCGGGGTGGGGATCGAGGCGTTGGCGTCGCCCATCTGCGCCCAGACGATCGAGCCACCCTTGAGCACCAGCTGCGGTTTGACCCCAAAGAAGCCCGGCTTCCACAGCACCAGATCTGCCAGCTTGCCCACCTCCACCGAGCCCACCTGGCTGTCGATCCCGTGGGCGATCGCCGGATTGATCGTGGTCTTGGCGATGTAACGCTTCAGGCGGGTGTTGTCATTGCGTTCGCTGTCGCCCGCCAGCGGGCCGCGCTGCACCTTCATCTTGTGGGCCGTTTGGAAGGTGCGGGTGATCACCTCGCCCACCCGGCCCATCGCCTGGGAATCGCTGGCGATGATCGAAAAGGCGCCCAGGTCGTGCAGGATGTCTTCAGCGGCGATCGTTTCGCGGCGGATGCGCGATTCGGCGAAGGCCACATCCTCCGGGATGTGGGGATCGAGGTGGTGGCACACCATCAGCATGTCGAGGTGCTCCTCCAAGGTGTTGCGCGTATAGGGGCGCGTCGGGTTGGTGGAGCTCGGCAGCACATTCGATTCACCGCAGATGCGGATGATGTCCGGCGCATGGCCGCCGCCGGCGCCCTCGGTGTGGAAGGTATGGATCGTGCGGCCGCCGATGGCGCGGATCGTGTCCTCCACAAACCCCGCCTCGTTGAGGGTGTCGCTGTGGATGCACACCTGCACGTCCATGCGGTCGGCCACCGAGAGGCAGCAGTCGATCGCCGCCGGGGTGGTGCCCCAGTCTTCGTGCAGCTTGAGCCCGCAGGCGCCGGCGCGGATCTGCTCCTCCAACGCCTCCGGCGTGCTGGCGTTGCCCTTGCCGAAGAAGCCCAGGTTCACCGGCAGCCCCTCGGCGGCCTGCAGCATGCGGGCCAGGTGGAAGGCGCCCGGGGTGCAGGTGGTGGCGTTGGTGCCGGTGGCCGGGCCGGTGCCGCCCCCCAGCAATGTGGTCACGCCGCTGGCCAGGGCGGTTTCGATCTGCTGCGGGCAGATGAAGTGGATGTGGGTGTCGATGGAGCCGGCGGTCACGATGTGGCCCTCCCCGGCGATCGCCTCGGTGCCCGGACCCACGATGATGTCGACCCCCTCCTGCACATC
Organism: Synechococcaceae cyanobacterium; assembly: GCA_046342735.1. Taxonomy (GTDB): domain Bacteria; phylum Cyanobacteriota; class Cyanobacteriia; order PCC-6307; family Cyanobiaceae; genus Cyanobium. Next base: position 7,121 of record JBKDOZ010000150.1, on the reverse strand, counting down.
CGGGTTGCCCGCCTTGCCGATCGCCACGATGCGGCCGTCGCGCAGGCCGATGTCGGCCTTGACGATCCCCCACCAGTCGAGGATCAGGGCGTTGGTGATCACCGTGTCCACCGCCCCTTCCGAGCGCGGCGTCTGCGCCTGGCCCATGCCATCGCGGATCACCTTGCCGCCGCCGAACTTCACCTCATCGCCGTAGACGGTGAAATCCTTCTCCACCTCCAGAATCAGCTCGGTGTCCGCCAGGCGCAGGCGATCGCCGGTGGTGGGGCCGTAGGTCTCGGCGTAGGCGCGGCGGCTGATGCGGGTGGCCATGGCAGGGATCGGGGGCGGGGAAGGGGTCAGTCGAGGGGGCCGTTGATCAGCCCGTTGAAGCCGAACACGCGGCGGGCGCCGGCGAAGGGCACCAACCGCACCTCGCGCTCATCGCCTGGCTCGAAGCGGATCGCGGTGCCTGCCGGGATGTCGAGCCGCAGGCCGCGGGCCGCCTCCCGGTCGAACTGCAGGGCGTCGTTGGTTTCGTGGAAGTGGAAGTGGGAGCCCACCTGAACCGGGCGGTCGCCCCGGTTGGCCACAGACAGCACCGTGACCGGCCGGCCGGCGTTGAGCTCGATCTCGCCCGGTTCGGGCAGCAGTTCACCGGGGATCAGGGGGGGCATGGTCGGGCAGGCGGGGGATCAGCGGATCGGATCGTGCAGGGTCACGAGCTTGGTGCCGTCGGGGAACATCGCCTCGATCTGCACCTCATCCACCAGTTCGGGCACCCCCTCCATCACCTGGTCGCGACTCAGCCAGGTGCTGCCCTCCTCCATGAGCTGGGCAACGGTGCGGCCGTCGCGGGCGCCTTCCAGCACCTGGAAGCTCAGCCAGGCCACAGCTTCGGGATGATTCAGCCGCAATCCCCGTTGCAGCCGCCGTTCGGCCAGCAGGGCCGCGGTGACGACGAGGAGTTTGTCCTTCTCCTGGGGGGTGAGCTGCATGGGGGTGGCGGAGTCCCTTCCACTCTGGCAGCGTTGCGCCTTGCCGCCCGTTCAGCGCGGACCCCCGCCCGCCGTCGCCTGCGCCTCTCCCACCGCCGCCCCTTCCTCCTCCTGGAAGGGCCACACCCGCGGCGTCACCGGCGCGCTCAGGCCCCGCTGCGCCCGGATCCGGGCCCACAGCCGCCGAAACCACAGCCGGGCCGCCGGGCTGGAGGGGCCCCGGTAGCGGGCCACCAACCCCTGCTCGAGGGCGCCGCAGGCCATCGCGCCCACCAGGCCGGCCCGGTCGTCGCGCGCCTGGGCCACCAGGCCATTCAGGGCCGCCGGGGCCAGGGGCGCCGGTGCCACCCACACCAGCGAGCCGAACACGGCCGCCCCCGCCATGCCGTGCTCCCCCTCCAGCGCCGCTCCCCCCAGCTCCAGGCGGTCCACCAACTCCCAGCCCCTGGGTGCTCCGTCGGCATCCAGGCGCAGGATCTCCAGGTCGGAGCGCCAGCGGCCTGCCCCCAGGTCTTCCCCCGCCGCCGTGCGCCCCAGCCGCACCATCTCCGCCCCCAGCCAGCTCGCCCCCGGCGCCAGCTCCACCCGCGCGCTCTGGTGGAACAGCCCATCGGCGAACAGCACCAGTTCCTGCGGCAGCCATTCGAGGTCGGCGTCCGCTTCCACCCGAAAATGGAGCTGCTGCTCGGCCCAGGAGCCCTCGGGGGCGCGCCGGGAGCGGCCGATTGATCCGTACACCTTCTGGGCCGCCACCGAGGTGATCAGGGCGCGGCTGCCTGGGGCCAGCCGGGCCGTGACGCTCAGGCGGTCGCCCCCCACCAGGCCACCGGCGGTGTGCAGCAAGGGCAGCTCGCAGCGGCCGTCGTCGCCCCGGCTGGTCCGTTGCAGCTTCAGCGGAGCGGTGGCGCCCCCCTGCAGGCTGGTGCTGCCCCCCTCCTGGCGGCTGAAGCGCAGCTGGGCCTCGCCGTGCCAAGGGGTGAACGGGATCGACATCGCGGCCGGCGCGGGGGAGGGCATGGGCACAATGGTGGGGGCAGATGGCGCCGGGAGGCGCGAGTGGCCCAGGAATTTCCCGACAACCCCCTGCTGCTGAGCCGCCGGCTCCCCCACCCCCCCGGGGCGGCTGATCCCGCGGCTGATCACGAGATGGCTGAGCCCGCGGCGCCGCTGCGGCTCGCCCTGGCGGCCGAGGAGCGCACGCGCCTGCGGGGGCTGCGCCACAGCCTCTGCGGGCGGCCGCTCTTGCTGCAGTTGCCCCGTGGCGAGGCCCTGCGGCCAGGGGAGTGGTTGGCGCCGGAGGGCGGCGGTGCGCTGGTGCGGGTGGAGGCGGCGCCGGAGCCGCTGCTGGTGGTGCGGGCCCCCAGCCCCCTGGCCCTGCTGCAGGCCGCCTATCACCTGGGCAACCGCCATGTGGCCCTGGAGGTGCGGGCCACGGAGCTGCGGCTCAGCGACGATCCGGTGCTCGCCCACCTGCTGGAGCACCGGGGGCTGGTGGTGGAGCGCTGCCGCGAACCGTTCCAGCCGGAGGGGGGCGCCTACGCCGGGGGCAGCGCTCCCCATGCCCACGGTCACGGACACGATCAAGGCCATGGCCACAGCCACCCCCCGCTCCAGGGGGAGGCCCGATGAGCGCCGCCCGTTTGCGGCTGCTGCAGTTGGTCAGCCCGGCATTGCCAGTGGGGGCGTTCAGCTATTCGGAGGGGTTGGAGGTGCAGGTGCAGGCCGGCCGGCTGCCCGATGCGGCTGCGGTGGCGGCCTGGTTGGAGGCGGAATTGCAGCGCGGCCTGCTGGCGGTGGAGGCCGCCGCCCTGGCCCCCTTGCGCTCCGCCCTGGAGCGCTGGCGCGAGGGACAGCCGCAGGGGGAGAGCACGGTGCGCGAACTCGACGGCTGGCTGCTGGCCCAGCGGGAGGCTGCGGAGGTGCGGGCCCAGCAGCGGCAGATGGGCCGCTCGCTGCTGCAGCTCCTCGCCGACCTGGGCTGGCCCCTGCCGTCGTCGGCTGCCCCCGCCCCCCTGGGCTGGCCCGCCGCCTGGGCCTGGGCGGGCCTCTGCCTGGAGCTGGACGCAGCCGAGGTCCGGGAGGCCTACCTCTATGGCTGGTGCGCCAACCAGATCAGCGCCGCCGTGCGCCTGGTGCCCCTCGGTCCCACCGAGGCCCAGCGGTTGCAGCTGGCGCTGGCGCCCCGGCTGGCTGCCTGCGCCGCCGCCCTGGAGGGCCGCGACCCCCGCGACCTGCGCTGCGGCGGGGTGGGGGCCTCCCTGGCCCAGCTGGGCCATGGTGATCTGTATTCGCGGCTGTTCCGCAGCTCAGCCAGGGGGTCGGGGTCCCCCAATCCCCCCCGAACACCCCAAAAAGCCTCCGACCTCCCCACAATCCAAACCATGAGCAGCAGATTGCGGGTGGGGGTCGCCGGCCCCGTGGGTTCCGGCAAGACGGCCCTGGTGGAGGCCCTGTGCCGGCGCCTGCGCGACCACTGGCAGCTGGCGGTCGTCACCAACGACATCTACACGCAGGAGGACGCCCCGTTCCTCACCCGTGCCGGTGCCCTGGAGCCCGAGCGCATCCGCGGCGTGGAGACGGGTGGCTGCCCCCACACGGCGATTCGAGAAGACTGCTCCATCAACCGCGCCGCGGTGCAGGAGCTGGAGGAGGCGTTTCCGGGCCTGGATCTGGTGCTCGTGGAGAGCGGCGGCGACAATCTGGCGGCGAGCTTCAGTCCGGAGCTGGTGGATCTGTGCATCTATGTGATTGATGTCGCCGCTGGCGACAAGATCCCGCGCAAGGGCGGACCCGGCATCACCCGCTCCGATCTGCTGGTGATTAACAAGACCGACCTGGCACCGCTGGTGGGGGCCAGCCTGGCGGTGATGGAGGCGGATACGCAGCGGATGCGCCCGGGGCGCCCCTGGTGTTTCACCAACCTGCGCAGCGGCGAAGGCCTGGAAATGGTGGTGGATTTTCTGTTGCAACAGATACCGTTGCGCGATTCCGGGTCGACCATCGCCGGCGTTTGACGTGTTCATTTGCGCGCACCGCAGCATCGTGGGCTGATTCGGTATCAGCGGCGACATTGGGCCAGGAGGGTGCTCCGTAGTTTCGCCCTGCCGTCAGACCTTCGGCACACTTTCCCCCATGCGGTCGAACATGATCCCGTTCCTTTCCCGGCGTGTTGCCTCCGGTGCTGCGGCAGTCGGAGTCTCCCTTTCCCTCGCGGCCTGTGGCGGCGGTGGTGGCGGCGGCAACTTTGATGGCGAAGTCAAAGTTGGCATCCTCCACTCCCTGAGCGGCACGATGGCCATCTCCGAAACCACCCTCAAAGAGGTGGAGGAAATGGCGATCAAGGAGATCAACGACGCCGGTGGCGTCAACGTTGGTGGCAAGAAGTACAAGATCACTGCTGTCGCCGAAGACGGCGCCTCCGACTGGCCCACTTTCGCTGAGAAAGCCCAGAAGCTGATCGATGCCGACAAGGTGGCCGTCGTTTTCGGCGGCTGGACCTCGGCCAGCCGCAAGGCGATGATGCCGGTGTTCGAATCGAAGAACCACATCCTCTTCTACCCGATTCAGTACGAGGGTCAGGAGTGCTCCCGCAACATCTTCTACACCGGTGCTGTGCCCAACCAGCAGGCTGAGCCTGCGGTGGACTGGCTGATGAAGACCTATGGCGGTAAGTACGGCAAGAAGGTCTATCTCGTTGGTTCGGACTACGTCTACCCCCGTACCGCCAACACCATCATCAAGGAGCAGATGAAGGCCCTTGGTGGTGAAACGGTCGGCGAAGACTACATCCCCCTTGGTAACACCGAGGTGGCTCCGATCATCGCCAAGATCAAGAAAGCCTTCCCCAACGGCGGCATCATCATCAACACCCTGAACGGCGACTCCAACGTTGCTCTGTTCAAGCAGTTCAAGGCGGCTGGCATCGATCCGTCCAAGTACCCGATCATGTCCTTCTCGATCGCCGAGGAGGAAATCCGTCAGATCGGTCCTGAGTACACCACCGGCACCTTTGCTGCGTGGAACTTCTTCATGAGCCTGGACACCCCGGCCTCCAAGAAGTTCACGGAAGACTTCCAGGCCATGTACGGCAAAGATCGGGTGACCGGCGACCCTGCCGAGTCGGCCTACAACATGGTGTACCTCTGGAAGAATGCCGTTGAGAAGGCGGGAACCTTCGAAGATCTCGATGCGGTTCGCAAGAACATGATCGGCATTTCCTTTGCCGCTCCGCAGGGTGAGATCAAGATGTTCCCCAACCACCACACCTCTGAGCGGGTGCTGATTGGCGAGGCGCTGCCTGACGGTCAATTCAAGATCCTCTCCGACACCAAGACCGCTGTTCCGCCCATCCCCTGGAACCAGTTTGTTCCGGAGACCAAGGGCTACACCTGCGATTGGACCCTCGATCGTCCTGACGCCGGTAAGTTCAAGATGTGATGACAGCAGGTGGCCATCCATTCGGATGGCCACCTTTTTTCAACCATTCGGAGCCGTTGCTGGTGGAACTTTTTTTCTCTCAGGTCCTCGACGGCCTGAGCATTGGATCGGTATTGCTTCTCGCCGCCACGGGGCTAGCGATTGTCTTCGGCCTGATGGGTGTGATCAACCTCGCCCACGGGGAATTCATGATGCTGGGCGCCTACGTAACCTTTGTGGTGCAGGGGTTGTTCAAGCCGCTGCCTGGTTTTCTGTTTGAATTATACTTCCCCATTGCTCTTGTTTTTTCCTTTCTCGTAACGGCTCTTTTCGGCGCTCTGCTCGAGCGTACCCTCATCCGCCGCCTCTACGGGAGGCCTTTGGAAACCCTTCTCGCCACCTGGGGCGTGAGCTTGGTGCTCATCCAGTTGGTGCGAAGCATTTCCACCGCCATGCTCCTCGGCATCATCGTCGCCGTTGCCCTCGGGATGGTGGGCTCCAGGCTGCTGGCCCGCCGTTATGACGATCGTCCTTTCCTTCCTTACATCACCGGATTGCTTTGGGTCGGCACTTCGCTGATCGGCCTGGTGCTCGTCAACGTTCTCGGATCGATCCGACCGCTCGCCAGTGCCTGGTTCGGACCGCGCAACATTGATGTCACCGCCCCCAAGTGGTTGCAGGGAAGCTGGGGCAAGATCAACGGCATCGAACTTCCTGGCATTCGCATCTTCATCATCCTTCTCTCCGCCGTTCTGCTGCTGGCCACCCTCTGGTTCCTCAGCCGCAGTGTGTGGGGTCTGCGTATGCGCGCTGTCACCCAGAACCGGCAGATGAGCAATTGCCTTGGCATCCCCACCGATCGCGTGGACAGCATCACCTTTGCTCTTGGCTCTGGACTGGCTGGTGTGGCGGGGGCAGCCATCACGCTGCTCGGATCTGTAGGCCCCAACCTTGGCGCCGCCTACATCGTCTCCTGCTTCATGGTGATTGTGCTCGGAGGTGTGGGCAACCTTGCCGGTACGGTGTTGGCCTCGCTGATGTTGGGCATCATCCAATCGGTGGTTGGTTCCGGAACCCTGCTGCTGATGTTCCCCTCCATGCCCGCGGCAGCCAAGAGCGTCGTCGAATTCTTTGCCACAACCAGCATGTCGCTGGTTCTGGTGTTCATCTTCATCATTGTCTTCCTCCAGTTCCGCCCCAACGGCATGTTCCCGCAGAAGGGACGCTCCGTGGAGGCTTGAGCCGCAGCGTTGGCTTTCCCAGCCTCGCTCTTCCCCACCAGCCACCTGATCTGAAGCGATGAATCGCCCCCTATTCCGACGACTGCTTCCCTGGATTCTCCTGGTGATTGCTTTTTTCATCCTGCCCTTGGTGCTGGATGATTTCCGTCTCAATCTCTTTGGCCGTTACTTCTCGTTGGCGATCACCGCCCTCGCCATCGATCTCATCTGGGGATACACCGGCCTTCTGAGCCTGGGATAGGGCATTTTCTTCAGCCTCGGCGGCTACGCGGTGGCGATGTACCTGATGCTCAACACCAAGAGTGAGGCGGGTGGCAACGGCATTCCCAAGTTCTTTGAGAACTATGGCGTCGATCAGCTCCCCTTCTTCTGGCAGCCCTTTTGGTCGCCGGTGTTCACCCTGATCGCCCTCTGGTTGATTCCGGCGGTGATTGCTGGGGTGATTGGATACCTCATCTTCCGTAACCGCATCAAGGGTGTCTACTTC
>JBKDOZ010000149.1:0-7829 GCA_046342735.1 Synechococcaceae cyanobacterium | reverse complement strand
GCGCCCCTGGCCGAGATGGGGGCCCTGATCCGCGGCCGCCAGGGCGGCAACCTGGCCCCGCTGGCGATCGAAGGGCAGCCGCTGTCGGGCACCACAATCCGCACCCCGGTGGCCTCGGCCCAGGTGAAGAGCGCGATCCTGCTCGCCGGCCTGACGGCCGCCGGCCCCACCACCGTGATCGAACCGGCCCAGTCGCGCGACCACAGCGAACGGATGCTGCGGGCCTTCGGAGCCGAGCTGGTGGTGGCTGGCCCGGGCAATACGGAGGTCACCATCCAGCCGGCCGCGCGCTTGCAGGGCCAGCGGGTGGTGGTGCCAGGCGATATCAGCTCAGCGGCCTTCTGGTTGGTGGCCGGCGCGATCACGCCCGGCGCCGATCTGACGGTGGAGAACGTGGGCCTCAACCCCAGCCGCACCGGCATCCTTGAGGTGCTCGAGCAGATGGGGGCGGCCATCGAGGTGCTCAACCGTCGCGAGGTGGCCGGCGAGCCGGTGGGGGATCTGCATGTGGTCCACGGTCCGCTGCGGGCGTTCTCGATCGATGGCGACCTCATCCCCCGGCTGGTGGATGAAATCCCGGTGCTGGCGGTGGCGGCCTGCCGGGCCGAGGGCGTGAGCCGCATCCGCGACGCGGCCGAGCTGCGCGTGAAGGAAACCGACCGGCTGGCGGTGATGGCGCGGCAGCTGGGGGCGATGGGCGCCCGGCTGGAGGAGCACGAAGACGGCCTGACGATCCAGGGCGCCACCGACCTGCGGGGGGCGGCGGTGGATAGCGAAACCGACCACCGGGTGGCGATGAGCCTGGCGGTGGCCGCCGGTGTCGCCACGGGCGACACCACCCTGGCGCGGCATGAGGCGGCGGCGGTGTCCTATCCGGGCTTCTGGGATGACCTGGCCCGCCTCGGCGGCTGATCTGCGGCCCCACAGCGGGCGCGACGGCAGCTTCAGTCTCTGGAGCGAGGCCTTCGGCGAGGGCTTCCACTGCAGCGCCGGGGCGGTGGCGGAGGCGCGGGCCACCTTCGTGGCACCCGCCCAGCTGGATCGCTTCCGCCCCGGGGAGGTGATCACGGTGCTGGAGGTGGCCGTGGGCACCGGCACCAACACCGCGGCGCTGCTGGAGGCGGTGCAGGCGCGGGGGCTTCGCCTGCGCTGGTGGGGGCTGGAGCTCGATCCGCGGCCCCTGCAGCTGGCCCAGGCCTCCCCGCTGTTCGCGGCCGCCTGGCCGGAGCCGCTGCGCCAGGAGTTGGCGGCCCTGGCGGCAGGCCCCACCCTGCTCTGGGGCGATGCCCGCCAGCGGCTGGCGGATCTACCGCGGACGCTTCACGGAAACTGCGATCTGGTGCTGCACGACGCCTTCTCGCCCCGCCGCTGCCCGCAGCTATGGACCGAGGAGTTCCTCGGCGCGCTGACGCGCTATCTGGCTCCGAAGGGGCGGCTGATCAGTTACTGCTCGGCGGCGGCCTTCCGGGCCACGCTGCGGGATGGGGGGCTGACGCTGGCGGCGATCCAGCAGACGCCAGGGGCGGAATCGGCGCCGGACCCTGTGCCGGGATCGAACGCTGTGGTGCCAAGCGCGTGGGCACATCGGCGCTGGAGTGGCGGCACGGTGGCCAGTCCGAGCCCGCCCCTCCCCCCCGGCGCCCTCCCGGATGGGGTATTGCGGCCCCTCAGCCCCATGGAGGAGCAACACCTGGCCACCCGGGCTGCCCTCCCCTATCGCGACCCCAGCGGCACCGCCACGGCGGCGGAAATCCTGGCGGAGCGGCAGCGGCGGCAGAGCACCTGGTCGGGGGAGAGCAGCGGCGCCTGGCGACGGCGCTGGGGACTGCAGCCGGGTGGCGGGGGGCTGGGCCCGCCCGGGCGGCACCAGTAGATTCCCGGCCAGCCGCTCCTGTCCCGATGCTCGCCGTTGCCGTGTTGGCCGCAGGAAAGGGCACGCGCATGAAGAGCGATCTCCCCAAGGTGCTGCAGCCCCTGGCCGGCGCCACCCTCGTGGAGCGGGTGTTGCGCAGCTGTGAGCCCCTGGCACCTGAGCGGCGCCTTCTGATCGTGGGCCACCAGGCGGAGCGGGTGGAGCAATCGCTGGCCCATCACGCCGGATTGGAGTTCGTGCTGCAGCAGCCCCAAAACGGCACCGGCCACGCGGTGCAGCAGCTGATCGCCCCGTTGAACGGTTTTGAAGGGGATCTGCTGGTGCTCAACGGCGATGTGCCCCTCATCCAGCCCCACACCCTGGCGGAGCTTCTGGAGGCCCACCGCCGCAGCGGGGCGGCCGTCACGCTGCTGAGCGCCCGGCTGGAGGATCCCACGGGCTATGGGCGGGTGTTCGCCGATGCCGAGGGGCGGGTGAGCGCGATCGTGGAGCACCGCGATTGCAGCGAGGAGCAACGCGCCAACCCCCTCACCAATGCGGGCATCTATTGCTTCCACTGGCCCCGGCTGGCGGCGGTGTTGCCCGGCCTCACCACCGACAACGACCAGGGCGAGCTCTATCTCACCGACACCGTGGCCCTGCTGGAGCCGGCGATGCATCGGGAGGTGGCCAACAGCGACGAAATCCTGGGCATCAATGATCGGTTGCATCTGGCCCAGTGCGAGGCGGTGCTGCAGCAGCGGCTGCGGGAGCACTGGATGAGCGAGGGGGTCACCTTCACCGATCCGGCCAGCTGCACCCTCAGCGATGGCAGCCGCTTCGGCCGCGATGTGATTGTGGATCCCCAGTGCCATTTCCGCGGCGATGTGGTGATCGGCGATCGTTGCCGCATCGGTCCGGGTTGTCTGATCGAAAACAGCGAACTGGCCGAGGACGTGGAGGTACTGCTGTCGGTGGTGCGGGATGCGCGAGTGGCGAAGGGATGCGCCATCGGCCCCTATGCCCAGCTGCGGGCCCAGGCGGTGTTGGGGGAGGACTGTCGCATCGGCAATTTCGTGGAGGTCAAGAACAGCACCCTGGCGGAGGGCGTCAAGGCCAATCACCTCAGCTATCTTGGCGATGCGGAGTTGGGGGCTTTGGTGAATGTGGGGGCAGGCACCATCACCGCCAATTTCGATGGGGTGCACAAACATCGCACCGTGATCGGTGCCGGCAGCAAAACGGGGGCCAATTCGGTGTTGGTGGCCCCGATCTCTTTGGGCGAGGGCGTTACGGTGGCGGCCGGCTCCACCCTCACGAATGATGTGCCCGCCGGTGCCCTGGCCCTGGGCCGGGCCCGTCAGGTGGTGAAGGAGGGGTGGGGAGCCAAAAGCTGAGCGCCCTGCCCTGGTTATTGGCCCTGAGATCGCTTTGGAAACCCTGGAAGGAAGACTTCTGAGCAAAGACTTCTGAGCGAAGACTTCTGAATGAAGGCTTCTGAACGAAGATATTTTAATAATGATATTTGAACGAAGATGCAGGAGTAAAACTCTTAAGCTGAACACCGTGGCAAATTCGACTCCCACAACCACGGCATTCGCGCTTCCCTTCACGCGGGCGATAGCAAAAAAATCCCAGAAAAGCAACACAACCATCCCATGACCATTGACCGTGCGATTTTTGGATTCCAAAGGGTTTATCCGTGCTTCTCTCGCAGGCTGAAGGCAAAGAGCAACCCCTAAGAGCTACTGGTTCTAAAGACAACTCAAACGACGATTGACGAGTCGCCACATGAAGCCATCCTCCCTTCCCCGAACCATCTGCGAAAAGCTCTGAAGCACTGCGCTGATAGGCTGCAAAGCTGGTTGGCGGCGAGCTTTCTTTTGTCCGTTCTCGGTAGGCAGGCCATCCTGCAGGCCATCGACGATGGGGTGATCGCCATTTCCCCCTTCCGGTCCGAGCTGGTGGGCCCGGCCTCGGTGGATCTCACCCTGGCCGGCACATTTCGCGTTTTCCGCACGGTGCACCAGGTGATTGAAGTGGGTGAAAACACCGACTACCGCGAGTACACCGAGCGGATCGAGCTGGAGGCAGGCCAACACATCCTGATCATGCCCGGTGAAACGGTGCTCGGTATCACAAAAGAAAGGCTACGGCTCGGGCCCGGCCTTTGCGGCTGGCTGGAGGGTCGCAGCCGTTTCGCCCGCCTCGGCCTGATGGTGCACATCAGCGCCCCCTTCATGGGGCCCGGCATCGACAGCCAACAGGTGCTGGAGATGAGCAACTTCGGCCCCGCTCCCCTGGCGGTCACCCCCGGCACCCCCATCTGTCAGTTCGTTTTCCAGCGGCTCGAGGGCACCGAGCACTACGAAGGGCGCTTCGCCGGCCAGAGCGAAGCCAGCTTCTGAAGGATCAATCCACCCCCTCCAAGCCCTCCTTCAGCGAGGTGAGCACCCTCTCCAGCGCCACCCCCCGACTCGCCTTGAGCAGCACGCCATCGCCCGGCTGCAGCCACGCCAGCAGGGCCCCGGCCGCCTCCGCCGCCGTATCCACACGCGCCAATCGGGCCACGCGACCCGCCGCTCCCTCCTCCATCGCCGCCCCTTCGGCGCCGGCATCCACGATCACCAGCCCATCAAGGCGGCCGGCGGCCGCCAGGGCACCGGCCCGCTCCCCCACCGAGCGGTGCAGCGCCCCACTCTGCTCGCCCTGCTCCAACATGGTGCCGAGCACCGCATAACGCCGGCCGCCGGGATGTTGGGCCAGCAGATCCAGGGCCGCCAGCATCGATTCGGTGGAGGCGTTGTAGGTCTCATCGAGAATCTGCACCCCGCCCAGCGTCTGCCTGCGGCTGCGGCCCCCCGGGAGCTCCACCACCAGATCGGCCAGCGCCTGCGGGGCCACCCCCAGCTCTGCCGCCACCGCCACCGCCAGCAGGAAGTTACGGGCGTTGTGGCGTCCCTCCAGGGGCAGGCGCAACACCTGTCCCTCCGCCAGGGTGAGCGTTTCCCCCGCGGCATCGAGGCTGCCCACCCGATCGGCCGGCGGCAACGCGGGATCAAAGTCCCCCTGCTCATCGGCCAGCGCCACACGCACCACCCGGCCCGCCCACACCGGCGCCAGGGCGGCCTCCAACAGGGGATCCCCCGCGGGCACCACCATCAGCCCATCGGGACGCAATCCCAGCGCGATCTCACACTTGGCCGTGGCAATCGCCTCGCGGCTCCCCAGCCGGCCGATGTGGGCGGTGCCGATGTTGGTGATCACCGCCACATCCGGCTCCGCGCAGAGGGTGAGCCGCTCGATTTCGCCAAGCCCGCGCATGGCCATCTCCACCACCAGCCCCCGCGTCCCCAGGGGCGCGCGCAACAGCGTGCGCGGCACCCCCACGTCGTTGTTCTCGTTGTCGACACTGGCCGCCAGATCCCCCAACGGCGCCAGGGCCGCACGGATCAGCTCCCGCGTGGTGGTCGTCCCCGCGGAACCGGTCACGCCCACCACGGGCACCGCCAGCTGCCGCCGCCAGGCCCGCCCCAGCTGCTGGTAGGCCAACTGCGTATCGGCCACGCTCCAGATCGGCACGTGGAAGCGCTCCGCCAGCGCCTGGGCCGCCTCCCTCCCCAGGCGATCGCCCTGGACCACCGCCGCCGCCGCCCCAGCCGCCAGCGCCGTTTCCAGGAAGGCGTGGCCATCGAAGCGCTCCCCCACCAGCGGCACGAACAACGCCCCGCTCAGATCGCCGCGGCTGTCGGTGCTGACGGCTGCCACCTCCCGCAGGCCAAGCGGTCCCAGCGGCGCCCCCCAGAGGGCCACCAGCGGATCGAGCGACAGGGTCATCGGCACTTCAGCGACGGCCCGGATCATGCCGGATCGGCCGCAGAGCCGGGCGGGGGTTCGTAAAGCACCAGGCCACCCCCCACCACGGCCGATCGGGCCAGCAGGCCATTGCCGGGGCCGAGCAGTTCCAGGCGCTCGTACCCCAGCTCCTGGGCCCGCTGCCACCAGGCCTGGGCCCGCTCGGCCCGTTCCGGCGCCGGTAGGCGCCCATAGGCCCCATCCACCTGCAGCACCAACAGGGCGCGGGCGGGTTCGGCGCGGGCAGCGCGTAGCAGTTCCGCCCCCGGCGTCCCCGCGAGGGCCCCCAGCAAGGGCGGCGGCGGCGGCGGCGGGGCAGGGGGCAGAGGCGGCGGAGCGTCTATCTCTGGGGGCGGGGAAGTGGCCTCCTTCGGCGCGGCGGCCAGCGTTGGTGGCAACCCAGGGGTTGGCGCCAGAGGCGCAGGCACCAGAGGCGAAGGCGCCAGAGGCAGAGAACCCGAGGATCCCGCCACCGAGTGATCGGGTTTCGGGAGCGGGGCCGATGCGCCCCCTACCTCAGCCGAGGGCCCGGGGGCCGGCGACAGCCGCGCCACCAACCCCACCACCAAGAGCAGCAACCCCAGCAGCAGCGGCCAGAACAGGGGTGCCAGCGACTCGGGCCAGAAGCGGGGCCGCCAGAGATCGCCCTGCCCGTTCCGTCGTCCCAGCTCCCACAGCCGCAGCCGCAGCGACGCCACCACCGCCCTCAGGTCGCCGGCCAGCCGCCGCCACGGACTCTCGTACGGGGCCGGAAGATCCGCGCCGGGGGGGCGATCGCTGCGCATCGCCGCCGGCGCTCAGTCTTCGCTGCGGCGGCGCAGCAGGGAAAGGGGATTGCGCGAGCGAGGGGGGTCGTTGCGGGCCGATGGCGGCTGCGCGGGACGCTCGGCCGGTGAGGTGGCCGCGCCGGGATCCTTCAGGCTCGGGTCGGCCCCCTGGCCCAGGGAGAAGCGCTCCACCTGCTCCGCATCAGGGGTGGGCTCCTTCACCCCCACCACCTCGCGATACATGCGGTCGTACTCATTGGCGGAGCGACTCCAGCTGAAGTCCTGCGTCATGGCACGGCGCTGCAGCTCCGCCCAGCTATCGGCATGGCGGAAGGCCTCCCAGCTGCGTACGATTGAGGTATAGAAATCCACCGGCTCATAGCGATCGAAGCAGAAGCCGGTGCCGCTGTGGGCCCGCGGGTCGTGGGGGGGCACCGTATCCACCAATCCGCCCACTTTGCGCACCACCGGAATCGAGCCGTAGCGCATCGCCAACATTTGGCTGATGCCGCAGGGTTCGAAGCGGCTTGGCATCAGGAAGGCGTCGCTGCCGGCATAGATCAGGCGGGAGAGAGCGTCGTCGTAGGTGAGAAACACGGAGAAACGGCCGGGGTGACGCGCCGCCATCTGCCAAAGACCCGATTCGTAGCCGCGGTCGCCCGTGCCCAGCACCACGAACTGACTATCGGTGTACGCCAGCACCCGATCCGCCACCTGCAGCAGTAGATCTACGCCCTTCTGGTCCACCAGACGGCTCACCATTCCCATCAAGTAGGTGTCGGGATTGACCGTCAGGCCCATGCGCTCCTGCAACACCTGTTTGTTGGCGGGCCGGCCGGTGAGATCCACTGCAGAGAAATTGCTGGCCAGTTGGCTGTCGGTGGCTGGATCCCAAACGGCCACATCGATGCCATTGAGGATGCCGCGCAGCTTGCCGCTGATGAAATTGAGAAGCCCCTCCAGGCGCTCGCCATACTCGGCGGTGCGGATCTCCTGGGCATAGGTGGGCGACACCGCATTCACCCGATCGGCATAGAGCAACGCCGCCGCCATCGTGTGATCTCCCTGCATGTACCAGGGACACCAGGTCATGCGCTCCAGCTTCCAGCGCCACGGCCCCTGATACTTCAAGTTATGAATCGTGAACACCGTGCTGATCTCCGGGTCCTGGTGCATCCACACCGGCAGCATGCCGGTGTGCCAGTCGTGGCAGTGCAGCACCTGGGGTTTCCAGTGGTGCCAGCAGAATTCAGCGGTGGCGCTGGCGAAGAAGGTGAAACGCCAGTCCTCGTCGTCGCCGCCGTAGATGCGCTCGGCGTCGAACACCGGATGGCCCACCAGGTACAGGGGCAGAC
>JBKDOZ010000148.1:0-4977 GCA_046342735.1 Synechococcaceae cyanobacterium | reverse complement strand
ACTGGCGGATCCCCAGCAGTTCGCCAACACCTACGTGGCTTCGCTGCACCTTCCCTTCCCCCTGTTCTTCGCCTATGCCGCCGGCTTCTCGGAGCTGATTGGCAGCTGGCTGGTGATCCTCGGTCTGTTCACGCCCATTGGAGCCCTTGCCCTGAGCGGCACGATGACCGTGGCGGCCTATCAACACATCAGCACCGCCGGTTTCAATATCTACGTGTTGGAGCTGGTGCTTCTCTATCTCGGCGGCAGCCTCGCCCTGCTGTTCAACGGCCCCGGCCGCTTCTCCTTCGATGCCGGCATCGCCCCAGCGTTGCTGGACGACCTGAGTGAGGACACCGTCTTGACTCCACAGCTCTCGCAATGACCGCCCCGCTGATCTTCGTGGTGGCCCCGGCAGCGCAACTGCCTGACGCCACCACCTCAAAGGAGGAACTGCAAGAAGCCCAGGCCTCTGTGCCCTCCACCGGTTTTGCCCTGCGCATCTTCAGTCGGGGTGCGGAACATCCCGACCTGGCGCAGCTTCCGGTCGATGGCCGCCTGACGGGTGAGCAGCGCCGCAGCAGCGATGGCACCCAGTTGCTGTGTGACGCCAGGATCGTGCGGATCGAGCCCCAGCACCACTGGCTCGGGGTCTACCAAGGCGATCCGGCCAATCCCGCAAGCCTGCAGTGCCTCGATCGGGTGGCCTTGAGCGAGCTGAGCAATGCCACCTGCTGGTTTTATCCCACGCACGACGGCAGCTTTCTGAGCTGGGAGCGGGGCCTACGCCTCCACCTGCAGCCCGGATGGATTGCTGATTGTCCCGAAGAGTTGTCTTCCGCCCCATACGATCGCAGCAGGATCTCCGTGTTGTGGAGCCTGCTGGGCGATGACGCCGGCCTCACCTGTGTGGGGCTCACCTACGGCGGCCAACGCCTCGATTGGCCCATTCAATCCCTCAGCCCTGAGCCGATGGCGACCTGGGGACGCTTCCGCGTCGATAGCCAGGCCGAACACAGCCTTGTGGTGGAGGATTGCCTGACCCTTTTTGCGGCCCAGTCGGCGGAGTGCTGACAATATCCGCTGGGCCTTGCCTGCGCTGGGGAGTGTGGCTGGGGCCATCACCGACCCCGTGCGGCTCCCGCTGCTTGATCCACGACCCCCATGCCCGGGCGAGTGAGCTGGCATCAGACGATCAGGAGGATCTGGCACTGCGTCGACCAGGGGGCCTTCGCCATGGAAACCGCGGCCACACTCAACATTTCTTCACACTAGGATGGTGCAAACGGTTTCCCTTCCTTGAACGACCTTCTGGCTGCTGTCTACCTGATCTTCTTCGCGCTGATCGCCGGTGGCGCTTTCGCCTTGATGAGCCAGAACCTGCGCAGCTCGGCCCCGCTTGCCTCCGCCCCGATGGCTTCGAAACCCAAGCGCCATCCGGAGGCTCCAGAGCCCGGAGATGAAGTGCTGTATGTGGACCTCACCCGCGAGCGGCTGGAGGAGCTGTATCAACAGGCGTCCTGATTCATCGCCAGAGACCACGACGGCCGTGATTGAGCAGCTCCGAAAGCTGTCCTGTGCGACCAAGGCTGCAGGCGTACATCCAGGGCCTCGGATGATCCGCTAAACACAGTGCAGCAACAGAAGCGCGCATAGGGAGCTGTTGTCCATAGTCTGAAGGGGGTATCCGCAAGAGTTTTTGCCGCCTGAGGAAGCCATTCATGGCTTCGGCGTCGGCTTCTCTTGGCCCTGCTCCGATCCCAGCAGGCGGGAGAGCATCTGCAAAAGTTGCCGGCTTGTGGTGGAAACCTGCTGCAATTCCGTGAGGGTACGCACCAGCAAGGGGCGGCTCTCCCGCAGCAGCTGCTCGGCCTGGGCGGCGGTGGCCGTGGCGCTGC
The DNA here is from genome assembly GCA_046342735.1 of Synechococcaceae cyanobacterium. Classification (GTDB taxonomy): domain Bacteria; phylum Cyanobacteriota; class Cyanobacteriia; order PCC-6307; family Cyanobiaceae; genus Cyanobium. Next base: position 3,100 of record JBKDOZ010000148.1, on the reverse strand, counting down.
TGCCCGTCTGAGAGATCTGCCGCAGGGTTTGGCGCAGCTGGGGGGCCGTCGCCGCCGTTTCCTTTTCCACGCTGCGGAGGGTCTGCCGCAGCTGCGGGGCCGTGGCCACGGTTTCCTGGCGCAGGGCCTGGCTGAAGCCATTCACCTCTGCGAGGCTGCGGCGCATCTCCCGCAAGGTCTGGGGAAGATCGCTGGCGGTGAGCTTGCTTGTGTTCTGCAGGGTGGCCTGCAGATTCGCCTGGGTTTTGGCCAGATCCTGCATCATGTTGGCAATCGGTGTCGGCTGTTCGTAGGGGAGAGTCCGCCCCCGCATGCGATGGCGAGCCAAGGGGATGCCCGGAGGCTGGGGGTCGGGGCTGAGCACCAGATAGTGGTCGCCCACGAAGCCCTCCTGCCCTTGGCTGGCCACACTGCGGGGGCCCACGAGGGACGCAAAGCGTTCGGCCACCTGAAGCTGCACCTGCACCCGGGCATCGGGGCGAAGGATGATCGAGCGCACCTGGCCCACGGGCAGGCCGGAGATGCGCACATCCTGGCCGACTCTCACGCCCGTGGCGTTGCCGATGAGCAACTCCAGGGTGAGGTGGCGTCGCCCCCATCCCTGTTCACGGGTGAGGCCCACCAGCAGCGCGGCGGTGAGCAGCAGCCCGGAACCCACAAACAGAAAAGGGGCCCGCCGTTGTTCCAACCCTCGGCTGGCAGGTCCGGGCTCGTTCATTGGGGGCTGGCGCTCACTCGTAGCGGTTCCACCACCATGATCCAGGCAAGCTTCAGGCCCATCAACACCATGACCCCCTCCACCAGAAGGTTGCTAGTCAACAACTCCCTGTGGCGCAAGGAAGCGTGACCTGCGCCAGTACGCCAGATCGTCCAGCCGCAGATGCAGGCAAGAAACAGCGCAGCCCGGACCATCGAGCGCAGCACATCACCCAGCCGGAGACCGCTGAGCAGATCCCTCCATTCGCCCACCAGATCGGCGCGCGGCGAGGCCAGCAGACCACCGCCAAGGGCCGCCAGCAGCAACATCAGTTGCAACAGGGCTCCCACCAGCGCCGCCGCCAGCACAATCTGAACAACGGGGACGGACTTTCGCTCCCCGGGCAACCAATGGGGAAGCAGCAGCGCCATCGCCAGGATGGCCACCAGCAGGGGGCCGGTCAGCTTCAGCATCAGCAGGATCAGCAGTTCGAGGCTGAAGCGGCTGGTCTGGCCGAGGGGGCCACTGACCAGCTGCACAACACCGGATCCGAGAACGGCTCCAATCAGGAGCACTGGCCCGCCGCAGCGTTGCCCGTAGCGTTCGCAGGGCTCAAGAAACGGCAAAAGCTCATGCGACATGGGCCAGTGGCGGGTATGGAGAGCAGCCATTAACGATGGCAGTCTCCCTGCAGTAGCAACCCCTGCCAGGCATGGGCTTGATCCGCCAAAAAAACGCCCCCGAGGGTCTACCGCGATCAACCAGCAGACTCGGCATCCATCAGGGCCATGGTGGAGCCCATGAATACCGGTGCCTCGCCTTTCACTGACACGATCCTGAGCCATGCCAGTGAGAGATGGGAGGCCGCACGAATGGTGGCCAGGACCGCCAGGGCCATACAGAGGGGGCAGTGCATCAAGGTCATGCCCCTAACTTGGCCAGCCATCTGAGATGGCGCCGGGATCCGGGGAAATCGTCATCCAAGGCTGGACGTGATTGCCGCCCTGAGATCGCTCTCCGGCAACGGAGCAGATCGCAGGAGCTGCGGGACTGATCCCCAGGAAACACCAGCCATGGACAGAAGCAGGACAATCTGGGCCTCACGTCAACGTAGAAGTGAGCATTGCTGGGGCCTTCCGCATGCTACCGGTGGGCTGCCTAGCGCCGCTGCGCACACTGTCAGGGGACGATCTCGCGCATTGCGGAAGATCAAGCCGAGCCACTTGGCAAGGCCCGGGTTATGGATAAAGTGAGTGGAACCGCAACCACAACCATGCTCACCGGTTCCGATCTCCTCGCGAAGGTCAAGGACCTCGGCGACGCCTCCAAATCCGATCTGGTAAAAGCCTGCGGCTACGTAAGCACCAAGAAGGACGGCGAAGAACGGCTGAACTTCACCGCCTTCTACGAAGCGCTGCTCGAGGCCAAGGGCGTGAGTCTGGGTGCCAACGGCAGCAAGGGAGGTGGCACGCCAGGCCGCAAGCTCAGCTATGTGGCCACGGTGCAGGGCAATGGCAATCTGCTGGTGGGCAAGGCCTACACCGCCATGCTGGGGCTACAGCCTGGCGATGAGTTTGAAATCAAGCTCGGGCGCAAGCAGGTGCGATTGGTGCCGCTGGGGGCGGAGGAAGGGGAAGACTGAACCATGCGCCCCATCCGCAGCTCGGATGGGGCACTTGCTCTGCTGAGCCAAGTTCACACAGTGGCTAGATCCTCTGAACAGTGGGTGGATCTTCTGAGGAAATTGCGATCCCGGCGTCAGATATCGTTAAACATTGCCCGAAGTTTTGGCTGAGGTTTTCATTCTTTCGCTAGTCTTGGTTGACGCGCTTGACAGTCGCGGTTAGACCATTGGGCAAGTTCTCAAAAACGGCAGAAGTGCACCTTAAGCCACGTCATTATCCTTCGCGAATCGTTTTACTGGTTGCGTTGGCTTGCTTGCCTTCGGTCTGCGCAGAGTCTTCTCGTGCGGCCTTGGTCCAGTCGACCAGCGGCTTTGTGGATCCGATTGTGCTGGCAAACTTCGATCCCATTCCACCCTCAACATTCTCTTCTGGTCCCTTGACATTCATGGCTCCCAGCGGTGATCTGATTGATTATGTGTCAACAAATCAATATTCCGTGATCAATTATCAGGGCGACAGTGGCAATTATGAGTTTACGCCCAATGGATCGTGGGATGGATCTCTCCCGATGGCAGGCCTTAATGATGGGGACGGTTACATGGACTTCACCTTCCTAGACGGTCCTGTTTCTGCCGCTGGTGGTTTTCTCAATTATTCACCGGGGTCCCCTGCCGATATGTTCATTGCCGTATTGAATGCTGTGGGCGATGAGCTGGAGCACCACGACCTTACTTTCAGTACTGGGGGGAGGGACAAACACTGGGGAGTACTATTATAT
>JBKDOZ010000147.1:0-13647 GCA_046342735.1 Synechococcaceae cyanobacterium | reverse complement strand
GTGCCCACAAAGGTGGCCAGGTTCAACCGGGCGTTACCGTCGAGCATCAGGTGGGCGTGGATCAGCTCATAGGCCACATCGCCCCGTAGGCCGCCCTCGGCAAAGTGATCACCCGGCAGCTCGTCGGGGAGGTGGGCGGCGCTGGATCGGGCCCGCTGCTGGCTGCGCAGACCCGGATGGGGGCCATCGCGGCCAGGGCTGGCAGGGCCAGAGCTGGCAGGGCCAGAGCTGGCAGGGCCAGAGCTGACGGCGGCGGGAGCAGGAGGGCGAGCGTCCATGGCGAACCCTCGGGGGATTTCCTCCATGATCGATCCAGCCCCCTGCCCTGCGCCGATGGCTGCACCGATCGATCCAAAGCGTGATCCCCCCAGCCACCGGCTGATGGCCTGCCTGCACCCCACCCCACCGGCCGCCGGCTCAGGGATCCGGCTGGCCCTCTGGCAGGGCAGCGGTGACGCCGGCAGCGCCGAGGCGCGGGAGGACAACCTGGCCCGGCTGGAGCAGGTGGCGGCCCTGGCGGCCGGCCATGGCGCCCACTTGCTGGCCTTCCCGGAGCTCTACCTCAGCGGCTATATCGTCACGCCGGAGGCGGCGCAACGGCTGGCCGAACCCGTGGACGGCCCCTCCCTGCAGCGCGTGGCCGCAACAGCCCGTCGCCACGGCTTGGCCATCGCCTGCCCCTATCCGGAGCGGGCGACGGTGGCCGGCAAGGAGCGCTTCTACGACGCCATCGCCCTGTTCGACGCCGACGGCCAACTGCTGCGCAACTACCGCAAGACCCACCTCTGGGGGCCGGATGAGCGTCGCTGCTGGAGCCCGGGATACGAACACCCCGAGGAGGGGCCGGCGCTCACGGTGCAGAAAGTGAACGGCCTGCCACTGGGCCTGCTCAATTGCTACGAGGCGGAGTTTCCAGAGCTCACCCGCCGGCTGGCGCTGGAGGGGGCGCGGCTGGTGTTAATCCCCACCGCCGCCGATGCCTGGGCGGTGCTCAGCGACGGGCAGCGCACGGAGCGGCCCTACCCCGATGTCTCCCGCACCCTGCTGCCGGCCCACGCCTTCGAGAACGACTGCTTCATCGCCTATGCCAACCGCTGCGGCGAGGAGCGGGTGGGCCATCGGGTGATGGCGGCGTACCTGGGCAACAGCGTGATCCTCGGCCCCCATGGCGATCTGCTGGTGGCGGCCCGCGCGGAGCCATCCCTGCTGCTGGCCGATTGCCTGCCGGGCGACTACGGGCCGACCCACCCTGCCGGCACGCGCTACCTCCAGGATCGGCGGCCAGAGCTCTATTGAGGAAGCCTCCCCCATGGCGAGCCTCGGCTGCCTCCCCTTGGGGAGCGGTGCTCCCCCCAACGGGAAGCCGTGCTGGCCCACACCACAGCGCAACACCTGCACTGCATAGGCTGGGCCATCCCACCGCCCCCGGGACCTCCCCGATGTCCGCCGCCCCCCTGCCCAGCTCCGCCGATCTGGCTCGCTACCTCGAAGCCCGCGGCGAACTGGGCAAACCCTGGATGTGGCAGCTGCTGCGGCTCGCCAAGCTCAAGGAATCGAAGGACAGCCTGCCGCCGGAGGAATACATGGAACGGCTGCGTGAAGCCCATGCCGATCTGATGCGCCTGGGCGAGTTCTGGAAGGGTCGTGAGGCCGAAGTGTTCGGGGGGCGTTACAGCCCAAGTGAAATCATCGAACCCTTGCCAGGATCGCCCGACGATCGCTGAATTCCACGCCAACGCGCCTGCACAGACAGCAATGCTCAACAAAGGATAAGCCTCAACAGAGGCAGAATTTTCTAGTTGACCATGGACGCGATAAAATCCTCACCCCAGAGCGTTCCATCTCCAAACTGGATCTGATCAATCCGGGAACCACGCAAAATGTTGGGGTGGAAATGACCGAGCACGCGCAAAGAATGGCCACCTGGACCAAGGATAGACAGCAAGAGATCATCCCCTTGTCTCGCCAGAGCGATCGAAGCAGGGCGCAGACGCGGCCCGAGCTGGAGAACATCGACCTTGCCGATGCCAGGATCCGAAGTATCGATCACATCCTGCCCTGATCCCCTGCCAAAGATATAGGTATCGTTGCCTTCACCACCAATCAACATGTCATTCCCCGATCCACCATGCAGAATGTCGTTGCCTACACCGCCGAAGAGGGAATCGTCGCCGGCCTGGCCACGCAACTGATCATCCCCCTCGCCGCCATGGAGATTGTCATTGCCAGCCTCTCCCCAAATCTCATCATCACCGGCGCGACCCAGCAACACATCTGAAGCATCACCCCCTTTCACCACATCATCGCTATCGGTACCCAGGGACTGCCTGGCGAGGATTTCTGAATAGATCCAAGTCGTGCCGTCCGCAAAACGGATGGTTTGCACGGGGCCATCAAGGTAGGGACTCGCAAAGTTATTCACAACAATGCGATCGCGTGAATGTTCAATGCTGAGTTCCAAAGCAACAGAGTCCAACAGGCGAACAAACACCTCCGAGGGAGAGATTCCTGCTCCGAATTGAATGGTGCCGACAGCACCCGCACCACTCTGGTAACCAATCAAGTCGCTGCCATCGCCTCGCTCAAACAAGTATGTATTCAGCCCTGACCATCCCCATAAAATATCGTCCCCTTTGCCGCCATGCAGGAGATCATTGCCCTCCTCTGCGAACAAGATATCGTCGCCATCGCCGCCACGCAGGGTGTCGTTGCCACCTCGGCCTTCCAAAACATCATCGCCAGCTCCCCCCTGAATCAGCTCCGACTGCGAGAAGCCCTGGATCATGTCGTTGCCGCTGCCACCACTAAGAAGTTTCTGCACCATGGTTTGCAGCGACCAGAGTGAGCCGTCGGCAAAAGCAATCCGTTGCACGGGATTGTGTGCACGCCCCTGCAGGGAGGCTGGATGATCAGGATTGGCGAACCCACGAATCACAAGGCTGTCGGAGGAGCCAGCAAAGCGCAAAACCACGTCGCTCGAATAATTACCATCTCGCTGCAGAGAAACATCGGCTGGCGCGATGCCAAGCTTGAAGCGCAAGGTATTGGATTTCGAGACCGTAGGATCGTAAGACGTGATGCTATCCATGCCATCACCAAGCCCGAAAATATAGGTATTGTTGCCTGCGTTTCCATTTAGGTCATCATTGCCATAACCACCCTCGAGTTGATCGTTGCCCCCGCCACCGCTCAGGAAGTCGTCTCCTGAGCCACCCGAGAGCACATCGTCTCCATTATCACCTTGGAGACTGTCATCTCCAGGCCCACCAAAGAGTGTGTCATTGCCATCAAGGCCGTTGATCGTATCAGCGCCTGCCAGTCCATCAAAGAAGTCCGCACCAGGGGTCAGGGCCCAGTGGTCGGGTTCTTCACTCGCCAGTTCCGCAACGGGAGACAACATCAGGGTGTCAGCCGTGTGAACATTACCAGGGGCAAATTCAAGGGAGATTCCGATAGAGGGTCGAAAAAAGCTGATCACCGTGAGCTGGTCATCAGCACCTGTAAAACGAACGACCAGATCATCGCCTGTACGATAGAAACGTGCCGCAGAAAGGTCCAGATCAGACGCAAACGTGACAACATCAAGACCCGATTCATCGCTAACATCCTCCTTCATTAAGACCCTATCTTTGCCAAAGCCTGAAGGTACCACCAGTCGATCGCTCCCCCGTCCAAGCACAAACGATTCATTTCCTGATCCGGCCTGAGCCAAGTCATCTCCATCGAGAAGGTAGAAAGAGCGAGATCCCCAATCTCCTGCCACCTCATCGTCATAAGCTGTGCCCCGGACAGTACCATCCGATGTACTGCCTTGAAGATCAATTAAAAAGCGTGTGCTCTTGAGTTGATCCCAACTGGTTGAACGCCCATCATCAAATCGGAACGCGCTAAACGCACCTTGGACCTGCAGCAACTCCTCAGCGGATAGGTTGCCCAGGCGGAAGCCTTCGCCACGAGCAGTGCCGATATACGCCCTTTGCCTCCCTGGAATCCCTGGGATAATACTCGGCTCAACCATCACACGCAAACGTAGATCATCCGGCACAAGACCCGGACCAAGGACGAGAACATTTGGCAGAGCGGTTGTTGTGACAAGGGAGTTGAGGGATAGGCTGTCAAGACCATCTCCGGAGCCAAAGAGAACCGTTGACCCTCCACCTTGAAACAGGGTCAAGCTATCGTTTGCTTTTCCCCCTGCGATGGTCTGGTTTGGGGCGGTAGTGGCGATGGCATCAACATTCCTTCCACCCAGGACGACTAGATGGCCAGCACTATCCTGGAGACGAATCGACTGATCTGAGAAGTTGCCAACAAGGGCTTGGGTAGAAAGCGTTGAACCATCCGCAAGCTCAAAGCGGAAGCTGGAGGAGCCATCGCCTGCCGCACCAGGGCTTTGGATAATGATCCCCGAGTTCCCCCCCCAACCAACAGCCATGCCAAGAGGATTGGAGGCTACCTCAAGAGTGGCAGTGCTTGCTCCCTTGAGAATAATTAGATTCGCTCCAAGAGCGTCCACTACAGTGTCAAGCTCGCCAGTAGAGAGTGCCGCAGAGTCGTCAGCATCAAAGAAATAAACATCATCGCCATCGCCTCCATCGAGATAGTCAGACCCCATGCCTCCAATCAAGATGTCATTGCCAAGTCCGCCATAGAGGGTGTCGGAGTCAGGTCCGCCATCAAGATAGTCGTTACCCGCAGCAGCCATCAAAATATCTAGGCCGCTCTCCCCATAGAGAATGTCGGAACCACCAAATCGTGAATCAGCAGGCTCCTCATTGCTATAGTCGCCGAAGAGAATGTCGTTACCGTCACCACCGCGGATGACATCTGCCCCAGGCGTTGCTGCCGTGCTGTGAACCACATCATCGCCAATGATCATATCGTTACCAGCATCGCCCTCAATGGCGTCATCTCCGCCACCCCCAACGACCGTATCGTCACCGTCTCCGGCATGAATCTTGTCATTTCCATGATGGCGGCCATCAAGATCCTCGGGCTGATCATCGCCATAGATGAGGTCCGCATCAGCTCCGCCAACCAGCTCATCCGCCCCACCACCCCCAAGCAGCTCATCACTGCCAGCACCACCATCTAGGTAATCATCGCCATGATTTTCGCCTGGAAGGTAGCGGAAACTGCTTACACCGCCTCGCCCATCTCCAAATAAGCGATCGTTGCCCAGGCCACCAAACAACCGATCATCACCGCCCTGACCCGTTAGGGAGTCGTTGCCATCACCACCATGGAGCCAATCATCTCCATGATTTTCTAGAGGTGTATAAACAAGTATATAGTCCGGAGAAAGAATCCCATCTCCTTCAATGTCGTCGTCGCCACCATCACCATAGAGAATGTCAGCACCATCAAGTCCCTTGATATCATCGTTTCCATCCCCTCCCATGGCTACATCATTGCCCGTCCCCGCCGAGATTCTGTCGTTGCCCGCGCCGGCATCTATGGTGTCGCCTAGATCATCGCGAATCTGCCAGTTATGGATCGTATTGATGTAACTATTCTGGCCATTACCATCCACCCCGGGTGGGTCATACACAACCCAACCAAAGCCTCTGGCCCACTCCTGCCCTGCCACTTTGGGGTTGGCCTCTTCAGGAGTGCGGGGAAGCTGAAATCCAAGGAAAGTGCCGCTGCCATCGATGTAATCATCACCAGCGCCTCCATACAGACGATCTCTTCCAAAGCCACCGAGCAACGTATCGGCACCATCATCCCCATCGATCAGATCATCACCATCGCCACCTAACAGTGCGTCGTTGCCGGCTCCTCCGCTTAGTAGATCAGAAGAGATATCACCCACCAACAGATCTTGCGCATTAGGGTCTGCTCCAGCGTTGACGTAGTTGCTATCGATGATGACGTAGCGGCTGCCATTGTCATTCCGTGCTTTGATGAAGCCACCCGTAACTTGCCTGGTAGGAGTTGGGCTAGGAGCAGCATTAAGATCAAGCGCGATGCCAAGTTGACCGTTGCTCCAATTTCGCACTTTGATCGTGCCATCGAGAGTCACCGAGTCAGTCGCCACTCGGCGAGTGATCATCAAGTCAGCCATCCCTGCTGCCTGATTGACCAGTGTAAACAGCAGGAAGCCATCCGCGCTGCGCCAACTATTGACGCCAACACCGACACGCATGCCGCCTTCTACACGTCTGCCACCAATAAGGATTTCACCAATACCGTCACTGTCTACGAGAACATCGCTACCAAAAGAGGCCTCAAATCGATAACGGTCGAATCCAGAACCGCCACTGAGATAATCATTACCTTGGCCACCCTCTAGCTCATCCATCCCCATCCCAGCTTCGAGATGGTCATCGCCACCTTGCCCGCTGAGCCGATCGTTGCCAGCACCACCAAACAACGCATCATCCCGGGCATATCCTTGTAGATCATCAGGATCTTCTCCGCCAAAGATCACATGCTTGCGCTGATCGAGCCGATCCGCTTGTCCCCAAAGAATTCGGGTTTCACTGGAGAGTTCCTGAAAGAGAGCTGGGGTGACAATCACTTCGCCGGCAATGCCACCAGAAACAGTCGTGGTGTCTGCGGAGCTGGAAACAAGCATTGCGGCCAGCAGGGCACTGCGGTCAGCCAACCAACGATCGCTGTAGTGAATCGCCTCGCCTCCTCTCGCCAGGGAGGCCTTATCTTCCAGCCATTTCGTGTACGTCGATGCCCAGCCTGATTGAGCCCAATGCTGCAGCAGAGCCGCTTCACCGGAGGCCCCAACACCATCGAGGAGGAAGGGTGAGAGGGTCTCCAGCGCGACGAGCGTTTGAAAGTCGACCCTTGCTCTGGCTTGAATCGCCAGATTAGTGGTCACCTGACGCAGATGTACCTTGCCTTTCAACAAATGATAGGGGTCCGACTGTTGCATATCTGCAATGTTCTCATAAAAGTCAATTCGGGATTTTTGCGAGTCCTCGGCCGCATAAGGCTTCGTGGGGGGCAGGGAAGGCCCTTGGATGATGGCTCTAAGCCTGTCGAGAAGGTATTCGTACTTGCTGTCTTTGCGACTGGATCCTCGTTGAACGAGCCAATTAAAGAGATCCAGGTTAAGCGGACCATGCCCAACTAGATCCTCCATCATCGTCCCTAGAGCCAGAGCGTCTACCACCCGAATCTGACTATGCGAGCGGTTTTCGATTACGAGATCAACAACGTTCCCGGTTCTTCCAGGGACTTTAGTGACATGCCAATCAGCAACAATCTCGGTGAAGCGATCTGGCCCCAGAAAGCCTGTTGGCGGTTGATTCACCAAGGCGGCAATCTCGCTGAGCGTATTCCGATTAACCCTACCAATGGCCTGCCCCAGTATTCTCCAAAAAGAATCAGAGCCAGGGAGGGAAAACCCGTGTATCCCGGGATTATTAAATGCATAGGCGCTATTCACCCGGTTGCCGAAAACAAAACCGACGATCGCCGTTAGGTAGCCGCCAAGGGAATGTCCCGCAACATCGAAAGACTGCATGGCCGCCGTGTATCCCAGGCCCTTGGCCCCAACAGAGATCAACGCAGGTTGATTGTCAGAATTGAGAAACACCTGGCGTACATCTGCATTTGCGGGCGCGGATAGACGCAGATAATAATTCACCATTTCAACGGTTTGCCGGAGGGGAATCCATCCTCCTCCCAATGCACCATCGGCGATTAAGTCAGCACCCAGGTCGAACCAAGGGGTCAACCCAGAACCCGAACCGCCGGTACCTCTCTGAACCCAAATAACCCGTCCATCACCCTTGCGGCGAAACAACGTGGCGGAGTAGCCTGAAGTGTGATGGGTGTACTGATCAAGCAGCTCGTACTCAAGAGCAAACGCTGCAGCTGTAAGGCTCGTAAAATCTGCACGGCCTGAGCTGGATCCGCTTATCAATACTTGTTTGAGGTCTGCGTCAGAAACGGCGCCATTGGCTTGTCGCGGCCTCGAAAGGATTGAAGTGAAATCGGAATATGCCGCCAACGCCAGCGAGGCATTGGTGTGGAGGCGTGCAAAATCCTGGTTCATCTGGAATTCAAGGCGTAGTGCAAGCTCTGGTAATGCGAAGGTCCAATTATGATGGCCAAGCCTGTGGCGTGGGGGGGGAGACTTAGGGGGGAGGCAGCGGCCACCAACACCGTGCTGCTCCACCAAGACGGCGCTCCCTCCGTGAGCGTTCATCGTGATTCCCCCGTAGCAGCCTCCCTCGTGCCACTGCCGGCGTCACCCAGAAGCCAAGGCAAATCCCCGCTGTTATGGCGACCATTCCTAGGCTCGCAAGCCGACGGTAAAAAAGCCCCGTGTCCCCATCCCCGGCCCTAGAGCGCCAGATTTATCCGATGGCGGCCGTGATTCGCTTCACCCTGATCGGCTTGTACCTGGCGCTGGTGCTGCCGTTGCCCTTCCTGGCGCCATCATCACTGCAGCTGCCCCTGGCGCTGGCCCTGCCGCTGGGGTTGTGGCTGGTGGTGGCCGCCACCGGCGAGCGCGTCGAGCTGGATGGCTCCGGGGTGCGGGTGGGTTACCCCGCATGGTGCGGCTGGCTGTTCCGCCGGGGCTGGGAGCTGCCCTGGGAGAAGGTGCAGGGACTGACTCCGGTGGCCACCAGCCAGGGCGGCCGGGTCTGGTATGTGCGCAGCGCGGGAGCCGGCACCGGCGGGCGCTCCTTCCTGTTGCCGCAACGGGTGGCCCGCTTCGACGACTTCCTGGCCCGCTTCGCCCAGGCCAGCGGGGTGGACACGGCCGCGGTGGGCCGGATCAGCCCGCCCTGGACCTACCAACTGCTGGCGGTGCTCAGCGGCACCCTTTTGGTGGGGGAAATCATCGGCCTGACGGTGCTACGGCCGGCAGGAGCCTGAACACTCAGGCCACGGTGAGAAAGGCCGCCGTTGCGAGGCGTCGCCGGGCGGTCCTCAGACGCGGCTGGAGCCGTTGCTGGGCACCAGCAACGTGCCGGCCCCGCCGCCCACACTCTCTTCGGCCCCATCCGGCAGGGTGTCGAGGCTGAAGCGGTAGCCCTGCTGGCGCATCGTTTCGATGCCGCCGCCCTCGCCAAGGCCGGCCTGCTCAAGCTTGCGGCGCAGGGTAAGCACCTGGGTATCGACGGAACGAGGCCCGCCACTGAACGGTGGCCAGGCCATCCGCAGAAGCTCCTGGCGACTGCGCACCACGCCCGGGGGCATGAGCAAGGCGCAGAGCAGGGCGAATTCGCGGGGGCTGAGCTCCACCGGCTGGTCGCGCAGAGTCACCTGGCGCAGCAGCAGATGCACCTCCAACGGGCCCACGCACACCCTCTCCTGTAGTCCCGTGCCGCTGCGTCGCAGCAAGGTGCGGCAGCGGGCTGCCAGCTCCTCCAATCCAAAGGGCTTGCGTAAAACGTCGTCGGCTCCGGCATCCAGAAGGGAAACCACCGGCTCGGAACCGGAGCGGGCAGTGAGCACCATCACCGGTACGTGGAGCTGGGCCGCCAGGCGCAGGGCGGAGGTTTCCTCCAGGAGCTCAGCGCTGACCAACAGATCGGGCGACTGGTCCTGACAGATTTCCAGGGCCTCTCGAGCCGATGCCACGGCGGCCGCCAGGTGGCCGTCCTGCCGCAGTCGTTGGGCGAGGACAGTTCGCAAGGTGGCGTGAGGATCGACCACCAGGACCCGCTTGGGATGACCTCCGGATTCGGACATTGTCGCCTGGGTCATGCGCCTAGAGGGGGATCGGAAGACAGGAGGCGAGGACGAAATGGAGTCGCCGCCACCTTGACACGTCCACGGGGAGGGGAAACGGCGCTGGACTCATCCGTGTGGGTACGCTAACGGGACTTGCCCCGGACGAGCCCGCGCATAGGGACGGTTCCTTCGTCAGAATGGCGACAGGGCCCTCGTCCCTTTCCCCGTGCTCGAACATCCCGACGCCATCCGCCACTTCCAGTCGCTCTGTGACGCGTGCCAGGAGCTTGCCCATCGGCACCACGGCCCAAGCGAACTGCGCCTGTATGCCGACGGCTACCTCCACGCCCTGCGGCGCACCTCCGTGCTGGATCACCAATCCCAGAGACGTCTGGAAGATCTGATCGACCGCTGGATCCGCGACCCCTCCAGCTTCATCGGACCCGACGGCGACCCACGCACCCTGTTTGAGCGCCAACATTATTGAACGAGGCGCCCCAACTCGTTGTGCCGGTCACTCGGTGTTTGGACGGCGACTGGTCAGGTTCTGAGAAGTGTGTGCTCAGGAAGCCAGGGCCACGGCGATCTTTTCGCGCAGCTCGCCGCTGTTGTACATCTCGATCAGGATGTCAGAGCCACCAATGAATTCCCCGTTCACATACACCTGCGGGATCGTCGGCCAATCGGAGTACTCCTTGATCCCCTGACGGATCTCCATGTCGGAGAGCACGTCAAACGTTTCGAACGGCACGCCAAGAGAGTGAAGGATCTGCACCACGTTGTTGGAGAAGCCGCACTGGGGCATCAGCTTGTTGCCCTTCATGAACACGAACACCGGGCTGGTGGCGATCAGGTCGTCGAGACGTTGCTTGAGCTGGGCGTCCATCGGTTCGGGGTGAGCGGTGGGGATCAGGGGGTGGCGGTGTGCACCGCCAGGGCGTGGATGGCCTCGCTGGCCAGCTCGCTGCGCAGCGCGCCGTAGACCAATTGATGCTGACGGACGCGGGGCAGGCCGGCGAACGCTTCGGAGACCACCCGCACCTGCAGATGGTCGCCGCCACCGGTGAGGTCTTCCACCTCCACCGTGGCGCCGGGAAGGGCGCTGTGGATGGCCGCCTTGACCTGCTCAGGATGCACCATGACGCGGGCGGGGAAAGGGCGAGGTCTGACCCCTGAATCTAAAGGGCGGGCTCAGCTGCCGGGGGCGCTGCCGTAGTACGGGGTGGTGACGAAACCGATCTCCAGCAGCTGCTGATACGCACGGCGGCCCACCTCGGTGGTGGGCGTCATGCTGCTGACCACCTCCACCAGCAGCGGTACTGCCACCTCGGGTTGCCCCTGACGACGGAAGAGGGCAGCCAGACGCATGTTGGCGTCCGCCAGCAGATCGAGGGTCTGCCGTCCCTTGTCATCCATTTCCCGGGGGATGCGGGCATCGAGACCGCGGAAGGCGCCACTGAGGGAGCGGTAGAAGCCCAGGAGCCGGCGGGCCGCATCGCGGGCCAGGTCGTACTGACGGCGGGCCTCGGTGAGGTTGCCGGCAGCCACCGCCGCATCACCCCGCTGGAGCAGGGTACGCACGGCGTTGACATCAAAGGGGCTGCCGGCGGCGGGCTGGGCGGGGGCCTCGGCCTGGGCCCGCGCTGCCCCTGGCAGGAAGGGGGAGGCGGGCGCCAACGCGCCCAGGGCGAGCGCCGCGCTGGTGAGAAGGGCCGCGGGAAGCCTGTTCACGTCGTTGCCGGGGCGGGGTGGGCGGACTCTACGCAGCGGTTAGGGGACCCCCCAGGGCCGCACGGGCCGCTTGCTCGGCCGACTGCATGGCGGCGGCCAGATCGGCCGTGAAGGCCTTCGCGGCTTCCCGGCCGCTGCCGCTGGCCCGTAGCGGCGCACCGAAGGACACGGCGGCACTATCGCCGGGCCGGGGGCGCCCGTGGCTATAGGCGATGCCGATGGGCAGCACCGGCACGCTCACCCCCCGTCCGGCGGCCATCTGGGCCAACCGGGCCAGCCCCTGCTGCAGTCGCATCGGACCGTCTTCGCGACGAATCCGCCCCTCGGGAAACACCACCAGCTGCTCGCCCAGGGCCAGCAGATCCACCGCGTAGCGGAGGCTGGCGGTGGTGGGGCGCCCCTGGTTCACCGGGAAGCAGCCGAGGCGATGCAGGAACCAGCCCTGCAAACCCTTCATTTCATCGAGGGTCACCATGAAGCGACAGTCGCGGCCGGTGACGCGCCGCCCCGCCACGTGCGGCAGGATCAGGGCATCCCAGCGGGCCCGGTGGGTGGGGGCCAGCAGCACCGGACCGTCGCTGGGCAGGTGCTGACGGTCGAAGACAAGAATGTGGGCAAACCAGGCCCGCAGGGCCAGATCTTGTGTGGCCACCATCGCCAACGGCGATAGCCAGGGGCTGATGCCGCTGCACAGGGATTGCTCCCGTTGAGAAACCAAGGCGGCGGACCGATCGCCTCGGCCCGGCGGAGAGGGCTGGGGGTCGTCCGTCTCCGGCTCGGCTGCTGCCCGATTCCCCGTCGCCAACACAGCCGTTCCTCTGCGCTCCCTCGTGGCTGAACGTTAGGGGGAATCGCCGCGGCCGTCCGCCCCGGGGCGGGCAGTTGGGGCGGCGGCCGCCCTTAGCGGGCCCCCAGCCGCCCCCCGCCTCCCCGCGATGGCCAGCCTCGGAGTCAACATCGATCACGTCGCCAACGTGCGCCAGGCGCGTCGCGCGGTGGAGCCCGATCCGGTCAGCTACGCCCTGCTGGCGGAGCTGGGCGGGGCCGATGGCATCACGGTGCACCTGCGGGAAGACCGCCGCCACATCCAGGACCGCGATGTGGAGCTGCTGCGGGCCACCGTGCGCAGTCGCCTCAACCTGGAGATGGCCGCCACCGCTGAGATGGAGGCGATCGCCCTGCGGCTCCGCCCCGACATGGTCACCCTCGTGCCCGAGCGCCGCGAGGAGGTGACCACCGAGGGGGGGCTCGATGTGGCCGCCCAGACCGGCAGCCTGGGCGGCCTGGTGGAGCGCCTGCAGAGCGCCGGCATCGGCGTGAGCCTGTTTGTGGATGCCGATCCGGCCCAATTGGACGCCTGCTGCGCGGCCGGCGCCCGCTGGGTGGAACTCCACACCGGGCGCTACGCGGAGGCGACCTGGACCCAGCAGGGGGCGGAGCTGGCCCGCCTGCGGGAGGGAACGGCCCTGGCCCGCTCCCTCGGCCTGCGGGTGAACGCCGGCCATGGCCTCACCTATCAAAACGTGGAACCGATCGCGGCGATCGAGGGAATGGAGGAGCTCAACATCGGCCACACGATCGTGGCGCGGGCCCTGGCGGTGGGGCTGGAGACGGCGGTGCGGCAGATGAAGGCGCTGATCCAGAATCCGCGTCGCGAGCCCCTCTTCGGCGACCAGCCCTGACCCCCATGCCCGAATCCGACGCTCCCGCCACGTACCACTTCGTCGCCGCCAGTGAGCGCTTCCTCTGTGAGGAGGAGCCGCTGGAGGAGGTGCTGCGGGAGCGGGTGCGCAACTACGGCGAGCACAGCCGTCCGATCGATTTCTGGCTGGTGCGGCAGCCCGCCTTCCTCGAGGCCCCCCAACTGGCGGAGATCGCCGCCACGGTGCCCCGGCCCGCCGCTGCGGTGGTGTCCACCGATCCCTCGTTCATCACCTTCCTGAAGCTGCGGCTGGAGTTCGTGGCCCGGGGTTCGTTCGAGGCGCCCAGTGCCGCCATCGCCGACCCGCTGGCGAGCGCGGCCTGAACCCACGCGCCATGGCCGCCCCCCCACCTCGCCACCCACCTCCTCCCCGCCAACCTGGCCGCCTCGGGTGGATCGCCGCTGCCCTGGCCGGCGCCAGCGCCGCGGCGGCGGCCCTGATCGTGTTCGGCCCGATCGAGACGGTACCGGGGCCGGCCCCCTCCGATCCCTCCCCCACCCTGACGACGCCCACCGACCCGCCGGCCCGCAGCGCCGCTGAGCTCAGCGCAGCTCTGCAGGGC
>JBKDOZ010000146.1:0-3669 GCA_046342735.1 Synechococcaceae cyanobacterium | reverse complement strand
GGGAGGGGCTGAGCAGCGCCGAGGCGGCGCAGCGCCTGGATCAATACGGCCTGAACCGGCTGGAACTGGCGCCCGGCCGCAGCAACCTGCGCATCCTCTGGGACCAGTTCAGCAACGTGATGCTGATCATGCTGCTGGCGGTGATCACCGTCACCCTGGCGATCGGCACCCAGCGGATGGTGCAGCGCGCGGCCCTGATCCGGCGCCTGCCCGCGGTGGAAGCACTCGGCTCCGTCACCGTGATCTGCTCCGATAAAACCGGCACCCTCACCCAGAACCGGCAGGTGGTGGAGGAGCTGCGCTGCGGCACCGAGGCCGTGCGCGTGGGCGGCCAGGGCTATGAGCCGGTGGGCAGCTTCACGGCCCGCGCCCTGGAGGCACCCCCCGGTGCCCGTCCGGGCCTGGTGGAGGGCGGTCGCGAGCTCCTGCTTGCCGCCGGCACCCTCTGCAGCGATGCCGAACTCCGGCTCCAGACCGGTGGCGGCTGGGAGATCCTCGGCGATCCCACCGAGGGGGCCCTGGTGGTGGTGGCCGCCAAGGCCGGCCTGGATGGTTTTGATCTGCGCGAGCACTACCCCCGGCGGGCGGAGATCCCCTTCAGCTCCGAGCGCCAACTGATGGCGGTGTGGGTGGCCGATCCCCAGGGACGGCTCCAGGCCCCGCTGGGTGCCACCGCCTCCGATTCCTCGGTGCTTCTGCTCAGCAAGGGCGCCCCCGAGGTGATCGTGGCCACCTGCGATCGCTGGCTCGATGGCGGCGGCGTCGCCCCCCTCGATGAAAGCCAGCGCCAGTGGTGGCTGGAGCAGGCCCGCGAGCTGGCCGCCGCCGGCCTGCGTGTGCTTGCCTTCGCCTGCGCCCCCCATCACCCCAGCCCGGAGCGGGAGCTGGAGAGCCAGGTGCTGCTGGGCCTGATGGCCCAGCTTGATCCCGCCCGGCCCGAGGTGCCCGAGGCGGTGGCCCGCTGCCGCCACGCCGGCATCCGCCCGGTGATGATCACCGGCGACCACCCGCTCACCGCCCGCGCGATCGCCGCCGGCATCGGCCTGGCCAAGCCGGGCGGGGAGGTCACGATCGGCCGCGAGCTGGAGGCCATGGATGACGCCGCTCTGCAGGAGCGGGTGGGCCAGTGCAGCGTGTTTGCCCGGGTGCCGCCCGAGCAGAAGCTGCGGATCGTGCGTGCTCTGCAGGCCCGCCGCGAGGTGGTGGCAATGACGGGCGATGGCGTCAACGATGCCCCCGCCCTCAAGCAGGCCCACATCGGTGTGGCCATGGGCATCACCGGCACCGAGGTGAGCAAGGAAGCCGCCGACATGGTGCTGCTTGATGACAACTTCGCCACGATCGTGAATGCGGTGGAGGAGGGACGGCTGGTGTACGCCAACATCCGCCGCTTCGTGAAGTACATCCTCGGCAGCAATGTGGGCGAGCTGATCACCATCGCCGCGGCGCCGTTGGTGGGCCTTGTGGGGGTGCCGATGACCCCGCTCCAGATCCTCTGGATGAACCTGGTGACCGATGGCGTGCCGGCCCTGGCCCTGGCCCTCGAACCCGCCGAGGACGGCCTGATGGACCGGCCGCCGGCGGTGCCCGGCGAATCGATCTTCGCCCGTGGCGTGGGTCGCTACATCCTGCGGGTGGGGGTGGTGTTCGCGATCTTCGTGATCGCCCTGATGGTCTACGCCCACCGCCAGGGGCTCGACTGGAAGACGATCGTCTTCACCACCCTCTGCCTGGCCCAGATGGGCCATGCCCTCTCCGCCCGCAGCGAGCGGCCCCTCTGGCAGGTGCCGCCCTTCTCCAACCCCTGGCTGCTCTGGGCGGTCCTGCTCACCTCGGCCCTGCAGCTCTCCCTGCTTTACGTGCCGGCCCTGGCCTCCTTCTTTGGCACCACGCCGCTGCCGCTGGCGGATCTGGGGCTCTGTGTGGCGGTGAGCGTGCTGTTCTTCCTCTACCTGGAGATTGAGAAGCTGGTGCGTCAGCTGAGGCGATCCGGCCACAGCGACGCCTGAGGCCCCCATGGTCGACTGGGTCACCGCCGTGCCGCGGCTGCTGGGCGCGGCCGCCGAGAGCAGCCCCCTGCTGGGGTATCTGGCCATCGCGGTGGCCATGCTGCTGGAAACGGTGGTGGCCCCGATGCCCGCGGAGCTGATCCTTCCCTTTGCCGGCTACCTCGTCCACGAAGGCCGCCTGGACCTGGTGCCGGTGATCCTGGCCGGGGTGGTGGGCAGCGTGCTGGGGGCCTGGTGCTGGTATGGCCTGGGGCGTCTGATCAATGAGCGGCGGCTGGAGCGTTTCGCCGCGCGCCACGGCACCTGGCTGGGTTTCAGCCCCGCCGCCCTGGCCGCCAGCCGCCGCTGGTTCTCTCGCCACGGGGCGGCGCTGGTGTTCTGGGGGCGCGTCATCCCGGGGGTGCGCACCTTTGTGTCGGTGCCCGCGGGTATCGAGCTGATGCCCCAGCCCGCCTTCCTCGCCTGGACCGCCGCTGGCTCTTTGCTCTGGGTGAGCGCCCTCACCCTGGCGGGCTTGGCCCTGGGGGCTCACTACGCCAAGGTGCTGGCCTGGCTGGAGCCCATCGGTGGTGCCCTGCTGGCCGCCCTCACCGTGGCGGCGGGGCTGGCGGTTCTGGTGTGGCTCTGGCGGCGGCGTTAGTCGCTGCCGGTGCCCTCCTGCTGCTGCTCCACCGGCTCTGGGGGCGGCGGCGAGCGCACGTCGTGCAGGGTGGCCAGGGCAAAGAGCACCCCCCCGGCCAGCACCAGCGCCATCAGGGTGGCCACGTTGCCCAGCCGCTGGCGCCGACCCGCCGGATCGAGCTTTGTTTCGATCGTGTGGTTGCAGCGCGCGCAGACCAACGGGCTGGATCGCTCCCCGGTGCGGGAGACCAAGTGGCAACCGCAATGCGGGCAGGCCAACGGAACATCCCCCTGGGGCGATTCACTCTCTCACTGGCATGACGCCAGGGTTGTCGTCGATGCAGCGGTGGCTCCGGATTGCCACCGATCAGAAGGGCTTGTGGCCCCTATCACCCATGCTTCGTTACGGGACACCCCAGCCGCCGGATCCAGCCCCTAGCCTCACGCGCCACGTGTAGCCCCCGGACATCTGCTGCCGGTTGCCATGAACCTGTTCCTCGCCCAGACGGCCTGGCTGGTCCCCCTCTACCCCCTGCTGGCGTCCCTGCTGTCGCTGCTGTGGTCGCCCGGGTTGATCTCCCGCACGGGCCCCCGCCCCTGCGGCTACCTCAACCTGCTGATGGTGAGCCTGGCCTTCGCCCACAGCTCCCTGGCGCTGGTGGCTCTGCACTCCAATTCCACCGCTGGCTCGGCGGCGATCTACCGCCCCCTCACCTTCGGCTGGACCTGGCTGCACACCGCCGGCCTGCGCATCGGCTTCGACGGCCTGATCACCGAGCCTGCCCTGATCGCCATGACGGTGATCACGGGGTTGCATGTGCTCGTGCAGGTGTATTCGATCGCCTACCTGGAGATGGACTGGGGTTGGCCCCGCTTCTTCGGGGGCCTCAGTTTCTTCGAGGCCGGCCTGTGCGCCCTGGTGCTCACCGATTCGGTGTTCTTCAGCTATGTGCTGCTGGAGCTGCTCACCGTGGGCACCTACGTGATCGTGGGCACCTGGTACAACCAGTCGTTGGTGGTGAAGGGAGCGCGCGACGCC
>JBKDOZ010000145.1:0-3465 GCA_046342735.1 Synechococcaceae cyanobacterium | reverse complement strand
CACCTGAAGCGATAGCGATCCAGGGCTGGATCGATGCAGATACCCTCACCATCCGTGGCGCCAGCAATGGCCTGCGGATCGGAGATCTGATCACTGGCAATGGTGTAAAACAAGGCACCGTGGTCCTGGGCATCGAAACTGCCTTCGATCCTGGGAAACAACACGGCAGCTACAAGCTGAGCAGGAGTCAGTCGATCGGCAGCAGCAGCGAGCTGGCGGATCTCAATGCCATACCCCTGCTGCCACCATCGATCCTGAAGGCAGGGATCATCAACCCCAATGCGCAGACTGTGCACTGGGAAGATCTATTCAAGGATGCAAAAGGGAACACGACAATCAGCACGATTCCATGGGATCAGACCAACGACATCGGCGTGGGGATCGAGAGCGTATCAGTAGCTTCGCAGCAAATCGTGGCTGCCGATGGCAGCGTGCAGGATAGCGCAGTGCTCTCCTGGAGCGAGAATGTACGCACGCCCTATGTGCAGTCCGTTCTTAATGATGAACCTCTAATTTATCTGCAGTTTGCCAATCTGCAGCCAGGACTGAACGACATCAACATCGGCAGCACGGCGGCCATGACGAGTACGGGCACCGAAGCCTCCATCACAGGCCTGAATTTCAGCATCGCCGGGGCATTGAGCCGATCCAATGCCAGCGCGGTTCAGAACATCGATGGCACTGGCGTGATCGCCACCGGCACCGGCAGCCAGAACGCGCTGTGGACCAGCGTAATCAACAGCACCCCCATCAACCAGCGGCCTGAGAGTCCCTTCAGCCAGCTCACCGCCAGCATCGATGGTCTCACCCTGACGGTAACGGCCCTCAGTGGCGAGTTGGCGGTGGGGGATCTGCTGACGGGCCCCGGCCTGATTCCAGACAGCAAAATCAGCGCGGTGCTCAGCGCATTTGATCCTTCCACAGGCACAGGCAGCTACCGCCTCAACCGCAGCCAGAGTCTGAGCAGCCGAACGTTGGAGGCTGTGGCGCTTCCAGAACCAAGCTCCGCGATGGATCTTGGGCTGCCCCACTCCACGTTCAGTGGCAGCATCACCGGTTCCATCCTCTCTGTCTTCCAGTTTAGCGGCAGCCTGAGCGTGGGAGATCAGATCATCGGCGCAGGGGTCAAACTGGGCACCAGCATCGACGCGGTGATCAGCGTTGATCCTGTCAGTGGTGAAGGCAGTTATCAGCTCAGCGCCAATCCTCTCCAACAGGGGAATGCACTACCCCCATCCGCACTGATTGCCACCCCCAGCAGCTCCCTCCCCTACACGATCGAGTTCTGGGCCAAGCTGCCCGAGGGATCCAACGCCAACCAGGGTGCCGGGCTTGTGGCCTTCGGTCAGCCTAGCGAGGCCGCGGTGGGTGCAGCGGTCGCCCCCAGCGGCTGGTTGCTGACATCAACCTTCAATGTGCAGCGAATCACCTATCAGCAAGCCGCCACCGACGGCTTTCAGGATGCCTACAACGCAATCAATAGCAATGCCGCGAAAGCCAACGATTTATACGCGTGGGGTTGGAGTCTTGAGGCAACCGGTGCGAATACCACGGCATTAGGAGGCAATGGTGGCAGCAACCTCTACAGCAATGCCCTCACGGTCACCAACCTCTACAGCGGCCAGAGGATCAGCGGAGTTGATGCATTCCTGGCGCAGTATGAACTGACAGCTGAGGATCTGGTAGGAGGAGATGGGCTGCATGCCAACACGATCGATCTGGTTCCAACTACCTGGCTTGAGTTCGACCACTCGCGCGACTCAAGCAGCGGCC
This sequence comes from Synechococcaceae cyanobacterium, assembly GCA_046342735.1. Lineage (GTDB taxonomy): Bacteria > Cyanobacteriota > Cyanobacteriia > PCC-6307 > Cyanobiaceae > Cyanobium. The sequence goes on along the minus strand of JBKDOZ010000145.1, from coordinate 1,692 downwards.
AACTGATTTCGAATCTCAATGGCATCGGCATTGAAACCGCGAGCGCACAGCTGAACAGCGGCCTGGTGCTGACCGATGCGTCGGGTCAACTGGCAACCGATGCAGCGAAAAGTCGGAAGCTACAGACAATGTTCCAGTCGCTCTGGGACTACCAAGCGTCGTATGCATCAGCCAAAGTTGCCTTTACGCTCAATCCAGCTGATACCAGCACACGTTCAACCTCAGGATTTGAGCAGTATGGCGGCCTGGCTCTGGAGTTTGCCGTCTCTCCAGGGCCTGCCATTTCGGTGAACAGCGCGGGCAACCTCGTGTTCGACGTGGCCGACGGCGTTGCCATCACATCCTCCCTAACAAAGCCGAGCGACCAGCGGCAGAGTGCGCTGGCGGCGGATCTACGCGATGGCGAGTGGCACCACGTGGTGGCAACTTACCTGCCGGACTATCGCACCTATACCGTCAGCGGAACGGTGACGCAGGTGCCGACCAACAGAGGGACTGCCAGTCTGTATGTCGACAACCAGCTGGTGGGCTTCCGTGAAGGGGTCACCAATGCCTTCCTGGCCACCAACGGGAATGACAAGGCCCTGCTATTGGCCAACAATTCAGGCGGGGCGATTGATCACTTCGCGCTTTACAACAAAGCCCTGTTGCCAGCACCACCACTGCTTCCAAATCCGGGTGGTGCATGGCCCGAACCAAGTACGCAGGAAGCGCTGGCTATCTTCAAACAGCTGGGATACCCAGCGAGTGAAAATACAACCAATCCGGGTGCGATTGAATCGGCCCTCACCGAGCACTGGCGTTCGCGCAATGTCAATCCCGACGGGGCACTACTCGCAACCTACAGTTCCACATTCACTCCCACAGACCCAACATCCCTGACTGGCAGCTGGTCTGAGGCCGCTCCACTCAACCCGAGTGGGAAACCGACCGCAACCATCCCCAGCGCCCAAGCTCCGGCGTTGCAACAAAACCTGATCATCACGATCGACAACAAAAACGTCTGGTCTGAAGCCAATTGGAGCAATGGAAGCCATGCAAACATTGCCTTCAATCCAGGTGGTTTCCATCTACAAGGCATAAAAGTCGATCTCAATGAGGTCGATCTCAAAGTGGATGACAATAGCTCGCCAGCGGCGACCCGTAGGCTCTCTCCTGAGCAGATTGTTATGGGGCAGAGTAGCACTCTAGGCGCCCTACAGCCGCGGGCGACGAGCGCCAATCTTGACTATACCTTCCTGTCGAACAAGCCAACCCTCAGCTTGCTGATAGCCAGAACAGCAGCCAGCGGCACTGACGATAAAGGCGACCTTGATCTCAATAAAACATACACAGCGAACGTAACATTCGAGGTCAATTCATCGTCGACGGCAACCACTCCACACCAGGAGTACACAACGACGCTTCCAACAAGCCGAGTGTTCAGTACAGGCTCCAACCAGAACCTGAACACTCCCAGGAGCGAGGCACTAGCCACGGCGGCAGTCCTTGAGGAAGCACCGCTGCAGCTCAAATACATCGATAGCGGCGTTGTGCTCCACAGTGCCACAACCCAGGAGGCAACCTATAGTCCCGCTACGCCATCGCCAGCACCCACATTTGGGCAGTCGATGGCTTACGGCTGGTATGAAAAGAAGGACAAAGCCAAGAACTACAGCGGCTGGCTTGCTGTTGCGCAACCTAGCTCTGTCA
>JBKDOZ010000144.1:0-24543 GCA_046342735.1 Synechococcaceae cyanobacterium | reverse complement strand
CCCCGAAGTGCTGGCCACGGTGGAAGCCCTGCGTCAGGCCGACCTGCTGGCCGACCTGCGCCTGCTGCACTTCCACATCGGCAGCCAGATCAACGACATCGCCGTGCTCAAGGATGCCCTGCAGGAGGCGGGGCAGATCTACGTGGAGCTCTGTCGCCAGGGGGCGGCGATGGGCTTCCTCGATGTGGGCGGCGGCCTGGGCATCGACTACGACGGCAGCCGCACCGCCAGCGCCGCCTCCACCAACTACTCGCTGCAGAACTACGCCAACGACGTGGTGGCCACGGTGCGCGAATGCTGCGAGCCCAACGGGGTGGCGGTGCCCACCCTGGTGAGCGAGAGCGGTCGGGCGATCGCCAGCCACTTCTCGGTGTTGGTGTTCGACGTGCTCGGCGCCGGCCAGCCGCCGGCCGCGGTGCCTGAGGCCCAGGGGGAGGAACCCCTGATTGTGCGCAACCTGCGCGACACCTTGGCGGCGGTGGAGCGCTCGGGCGCCTGCGATCCGGCCGATCCGGTGACGTGTGAACCGCTGCAGGAGGCCTGGAACGATGCCATCAAGTTCAAGGACGACGCGCTGACCGCCTTCCGCCTCGGCTATCTGGGCCTGCCGGAGCGGGCCCTCGCCGAGCAGCTGTACTGGGCCTGCTGCCGCCACATCGGCGAACGGCTGGCGGAGGTGCCCGGCAGCCAGGCGATCCCCGAGGATCTGCGCCGCCTGCAGGCCGCCCTGGCGAGCACTTACTACGCCAACCTCTCCGTGTTCCGCTCGGCGCCCGACACCTGGGCAATCGACCAGCTGTTCCCGGTGCTGCCGATCCACCGCCTCGACGAACGGCCCTCCGGCCTGGGCACGTTCGCCGACCTCACCTGCGACTCCGATGGCAAGCTGGCCCGCTTCATCGACCGGGGCCAAGCCAAGAACCTGCTGGAGCTCCACAGCGTTCAACCCGGCGAGCCCTACTGGATCGGCCTGTTCCTGGCCGGCGCCTACCAGGAGGTGATGGGCAACCTGCACAACCTGTTCGGCAGCACCAACGCGGTGCACATCCGCCTCCACGACGGCGGCGGTTACCGCCTCGACCACGTGGTGCGGGGCGATACCAACGCCGAGGTGCTGGAGGTGATGGAGCATGACCCGAAACTGCTGCTGGAGCGGCTGCGGGTGGCCAGCGAAGCCGCCATCGCCACCGGCCAGCTCGGCATCAGCGACGCCCGCCGCCTGATGGCCCACCTGGAGGCGAGCCTGGGGCAGAGCACCTACCTGCAGGGCTAAAAAAAACCCCCCGTGGGAGGGGGGGGGTGAAGCCTCGGAGCGATCGGCTCAGCCGCCGAAGACGAAATCGGCGCAGGTCATGACTGTGGCGGCTGCGCTCGAGACGCGAGCCAGTAAGCGACTATCACCACCAATACCGCTGGTTGGATTATACCAGAGATCGCCACTGCATGTGTCGACATAGATCCCGGATGCGTTCGCAGCGAGATTTCCCGTGAATCCGCACCCTTTGAAGAGCCAAGCACAAGAAAGCGAGTTGCCAGGCACGTTGCCGCCATTGAACACGAGGCCCCTAATCCCACCCGCGATGGCTGGGGCGGCCGCAGGCAGGCCGGCATCGAGCCCATCGAGCAGCACGATGCTGTCATCCACCGTGGAGAAATCGGTGATCAGATCACGGTTCGCCAAGCCCCATTCGCCGAAGCGGAAGCTATCCATCCCAGCCCCACCGGTGAGCGTGTCAACCCCGAGGCCGCCGGTGAGACGGTCGTTACCGCCACCGCCATCGATGGCATTGGCGCCGCTGGTGCCGATCACGGAATCGTCGCCATTGCCCATCAGCGCATTCTCAAAGTTGAGAAAGCGCTCACCAATCAGCAGGGTGAAATTGGTGGCCCCTGTCGTCATGTTGTAGTCATAGTTGCCGTTGAAGGCGCGGTGATCGATGGTGTCAACCCCGGCCCCGCCATCCATCAGCTCGTTGCCGAGACCCGACCTCATCATGTCGTTGCCGGCTTCGCCGTAGTAGCTGCCGCCGTCGCCATCTGAGGTGATGGTGTCATTGCCGAGGCCGCCATAGATGGTGTCCATGCCGGCGCCACCGATGAGAACATCATCGCCAGCACCGCCAAGGATTCGGTCGTTACCATCACCACCATTGATCACATCAGCGCCGCCGCCACCATCAATATAATCGTCGCCGCCATTGCCGCTGATCAGATCAGCAAATGCCGTAGAACGATAGGCAAGAAGGGGGGCAACCGGGCTGATCACATCAGCGAGATTGCTGCCGTTGATTACTACCATGGTTCGTGTCTCCAGAGAGGGAAGAATGGAGATCGATGGATCTCTTGCCTTCAGCAAAACCCCGGCGCCAGGCCAACAACATGAGCGCGCTCCCACAACCCTGTGAGATGGCTCACCGCCCTGGGTGATCGTTCAGGCCTCCCCCCGCTGGAACCTCTCTTCCAACACGCCGCGCAGCTGACGGATCAGGGCAAGCAGTCGTTCACGGCTTGCCGGCAGGGGGGTGTCTTCCGGTGAAGTGCGGGCCTTGACGGCGAAGTCCTGCAGCTCCAGGAGCTCCTCCGGTAGCCGCGCTCCCGCCAGGATCTGCAGACGCACCAGGTCGTGGCTCAGCGGCGGCGATCGAGGCTGGCCGCCAACGAGTGCTCATGGCGCAGGGCCAGCCGCAGGATGGCGCGGGCGTCTTCCTCAGGGGGCATCCAGGCGCACCCCCTCGCGGTGGATGTGGCCGAGCACATGCCAGCGGGATCCCGCCCAGTGGGCCGCGGTGGCGGCATCGCTGATCAGCAGGTCGAGATCCACCGGCAGCAAGGGCAGCAGCAGGGCACGCACCCGGCGACGCCACAGCTTTTCCCGTTCCGGAGTGAGGGTGCCGCGCAGCAGGAGAAGCATGTCGAGATCAGACCCGGGCCGGGCTTCGCCCCGGGCGCGGGATCCGAACAGCACCAGGGCCTCCACCTCAGGATCCTGGCCCAGTCCGGCCAGGGCCTCCGCCAGCGCAGGCTCCTCAAGCCCGGGTCCGAGCAGGCCCCGTTACCGGTCGGTGGAGGTCGGAGCGGCCACAACTTCAGGGTAGGCGGAATGGCTGCGGGGGCCTCAGGGGGCCTGTGGGGGCACTGCGGCGGGAACGGGCTCAGCGGGCGCAGAAGCGCACCAGCAGGCTGAGGCGATCCTTCGGCGCCGCCAGCTCCGCCGGATCAAAGGGGGGCGGGGCCGCCTCGGCGCGGGCCATCATCGGCATCGGCCGCGGTTCGCCGCCATGGAGCTGCACTTCCAGCGGCTCAAGCCGCTGCCGGCCGATCGCCGCCGCCACCTCCGCCGCCTGGGCCCGGGCGTCTTCGTAGGCGCCCGCCAACAGGCGGCGGCGCACCGCCAGATCCTGCTCCGGATCCGCCAGGGGCGTGACCGGCGCCAACCGCACGCCGCTGAGGGCGCCGACCTGGCGCACCAGGGGCTGCAGCGCCGCCGGCGCCAGCCGCCCGCTCACCGACAGCGAGGCCTGCACCCCGGCCGGACGGCCACGGGAATCGCTGCGGGGCCAGGTGCTCGGCGAGCTCACCCGCAGCTCCTCCACCGCCAGCGTCTGCAGGCCGCTGCGCACCGCCGCCAGGCGGGTCTGCAGCAGGCCGAGGGCGGCGTCGCTCGTGGGCCCCTCCGCCTCCAGGGAGAGGGAGAGCTGCAGACGGCGAATCGGGCGCTCCAGCTCCGCCGCCCCACGGGCCTCCAGCAGGGTGCCGCCGCAGCTGAGCTGCACCTGGGCGCTGGCCGACGTGGCGGCAAGTGGCGAGGTGAGGGGCAGGGACAGCACAAGGGGCAGGATCGCCAGCCGCCTCCGCTGGCCGGCGCTCCGCAGGCGAGCATGGCGCCGGCGGGCATGGCGGAGTGCAGGACCGCAGCGGGACGGGAGGAGGAGGTCAGGCATGGGGGAAGGCCACGGCGACCTCCAGCCTGCCGCCACAAGTGCCCGCAGACTGCCCCGGCGGACGCCTCAGACCACCAGCCCGCGGCGCCGCAGATCCTCCCGGTTCAGCAGTTTCAGCCCCCCCTCGGGAGTATTCGCCACCAGCCCACGGCGGCGCAGGCTGCTGAGGGTGCGGGAGGCGGTCTCCCGGGCCAGGCCGCAGAGGCAGGCGATCTCCCGTGGGGGCAGCGGGGGGATCGGATCGGTTTCGGCGGCGCCGGGGGCGCTGCGGCGGGCCAGCTCCACCAGGGTGGCGAGCAGGCGCGTGGTGGCGTCGCCCCCCCGCAGGCGCAGGCGGTGGTTGAGGGTCTGCAGCCGACGGGCCTGCAGGCGGGCCAGGGCCAGCGCCAGGCGTGCATCGGAGCGCAGCAGGCCCGCGAAGGGGGCGGCCCGCAGCACCGCCACGCGCACGGGGGTGAGGGTGACCACATCGGCGCTGCGCAACCCGTCGGGGTTGAGGATTGCCATCTCGCCGCAGATTTCACCAACCCCGAGCAGGGCGAGCACCGCTTCCTGCCCGTCGAGATCGAAGCCACGCACCTTGACCAGGCCGGAGCGCAACAGAAACAGGCCCTGCGATTCGTCCTGCTCCAGCACCAGCAGCTGGTCGGCCTCTACGCTCAGCAGCCGGTGGTTTTCGAGCAGGCGGCGGTGCTGGTCGGCGTCGAGATCGGCAAACAGCGCCACGGACGCCAGATCCTCAGGAACAAGACCCGGTGGTGGGGCCGGCGGGGGGGTCATGCCTACAGGTCTAGGTCTTCAATCCTCCCATGGATGGCTGGTGGCTGGCGGGGCCAGCCACCAGGGCGCAGCGAGCACAGGTCATCCGTTGAACCATTCAGCCCTCAACTCCGGGCAGGGTGAAGGTCAGGGCTTCTGCCGTGAGGCAAATCACAGGCGCAAACGAGCGCGATCACAGGCGGGGGGCTGAATGGCGCCGATCGTGAGGGCACGGAGCGAAACCAAGCGCTCCTTCCCAAGGATCAACCAACCAAATCGAGGAAACCCATCATGTCCTTCCCATCCCCCATCCATCCCGAAGAGCCCTGCTGCACGGCCCTCAATACTGAAGAGCTGGAGCAAATCAATGGCGGTCTCAGCATTGCCGCTCTGAATGTGGGAGTGATCAAGAATGGCATCCCCGGCCTGAAGATCCCCCCCTTCAGATGCCTCACCTGCGTGCAGGGTGTGCCGCGGGATCTGCTCGGCAACAGCCTGATCAATCCGGTGCTGAAGTCGCCCTTCGCCGGCCTCTGAAGCCAAGCCGCCAACCCATGGCAGGGATTCCTTCCGCGCTGGAGGAATCCCTGCCACTCCCCCACCCCTGCCCGGAGCCCATGTCCCCCCTGTCCGCCACGGCACGCTCCAACCCCACGCGGCCCAGCGTCGGCCTGCTGTTCAACCCCACCACACCGGAGGTCATGGCCGACGGCGCCGATCTGGTCGAGCACCTGTCGGTCAATCCCGGCCAGATGGTCCACGACCTGGGCGACCACTCGCCGGTTGGGGAGCGCTTCGCCTTCCCGGCCCCTTTGCTGGAGGCCCTTGCCAATCTGCGGCAGAACAAACCGCTCAACGCCCATAGCTTCAGCCTGTCCCTGCCAAGCGCCAGCCCGCTCGACGAGGCCCTTGCCGGGGCGATCACCGAGGTGGGCGAGCGGCTCGGGGGCTTCTGCTGGTTGAGCGAGCACCTGAACGTGATCATTCCGCCCCAGGGAGTGGAACGCCACAGCGAGGGGGGCCTCGCCCTGCCGGTGGCCTACAACGACGAAACCCTCACCTTGCTCCGGCACAAACTCACGCAGCTACGCCAGATCACGGGCCTGCCCATTCTTCTGGAGAACCCAGCCCTGCTGACGCCCCTGCAGGAACTCGAGATGGAGGAGCCCTCTTTTCTCAACCACCTCTATCGCAGCGGCCATTGCGGCGTGCTACTCGATCTTCACAACCTGCTCGTCAGTGAGCGCAACGGCGGCATGGCGATGGAGCGCTATCTCGAACAGCTCGATCCCGCCGCCGTGGTGGAGGTGCACCTGGCGGGAGGCGAAGAGATCTACGGCGTTTATACCGACAGCCATTCGCAACTCACGCCAGCGGCCGTGTGGACGGTGGCCGAAGCCTTTCTGCCCCACTGCCCCAATCTCAAGGCGATCAGCTTCGAATACAACGACACCTACTTCGCCTGCATCGGCAGCGCCGGCGTGCGCAGTGAATTGGAGCGCATGCATCGCCTGGCCGATCGCTGCAACCAGCCCCACCCGGTAGCCCTGGCCGCCCCGGATCCCATCGCCGCCTCGCCATGTTGATCGATTTCCAGCAAGCCCTGGCGGAGATCACCGCCTCTCCTGCCCTCTGCCTTGCCGTGCGGCGCGATCCGGCCGTGCTGGAGCAGCGCTACCGGCTCAACGCCCGCGAACGCTCCCAGGTGATCGGGGTGGCGAACCACCCTTCGCTGGAGTGCACCTGCAGCCTCTACCGGGCCAACCGCCTGGCCCCCCTGGCGCGCAACCTGCCCACCACCCTGGCCGCCCTGGCGGGCAACTTGACACCGCTGCTCACCCACTACTGGGAGGCCCAACCCTGGCCCCTGCGCTATGGCGCCCTCGAAAGCGAGCGCTTCTGCCGCTGGCTGGAGCAGCAGGAGGATCAGTTGGGGCTCTCGGCGGCCGTGCGGCAGGGCTGGCGGCTGGAGCAGCGGGCGCTGCGGCAGCGGATGCGGGATTTTCTGGAGGCGTCCGGCCTAGCCATCCCCCATGCCGGTGTGGCCGACGGGAGGACACGGTGAAATGGCGCACGGTTTTATCTGGCTGGATCGGGCCACAATGGAAAGGAAAGCCATCCGAACAAGGGAAACGATGGCGCAGACAGCCTCAGCCGATTCCCGACCACGGCGCAGCTACCGCCTGGGCCCCATCGGCTTGGCTGCAACCGGCTCCCTCGCCCTCCTGCTGGCCTCCCCCCCCAGGGCCATCGCCCAGGTGGCCCCTGGCGGCCTGGGCACCCGGGTGAACGGCACGGCCCTGGGACGCTGCAGCGCCGGAGTGTGCACAGTTGAGGGGGGCACGGCCGCGGGGCGCACCCTGTTCCATCGCTTCAGCCAGTACGACACCCGCTCCGGCATCCGCCGCGTCGACCTCGACACCCGCGGCCGCCCCAATGTGGTGGTGGGCGTGGGCCATCCCGAGGGCAGCTTCTTCGGCGCGCCCCTGAAGTTGAGCCGGAACGCCAACCTGTTTTGGCTGTCGCCCGGCGGCCTCTGGTTCGGCGCCGGCGGCCAGATCCAGGGCGCCAGCAGCCTGTTGCTGAGCACCGCCCCCACCCTGCGCATCGGCGGGGGTGAGTTCCGCGCTGCCGGCGGCCTGGGCGAGGGGCTGGGAAACCTCGGCAACGGATCGGCATTGGATCTGGACCTGGAGGCCCTGGCCGAAGGGCGCCTGGACGGCCCGGTTCTCGGCACTGGCGATGGGCCGATCCTGTTGGCCGGCGGCCGCCTCAGCGTCGACCGCCACCTGCTGCTGCACAGCGGTGCGGGGCCGATGTCCACCGTCCCCGCCAGCCAAACCAGCCTCCAGGCCGGCCGTAGCGTGCAACTCAGCGGCGGCAATCTCCAGTTGCGCGGCCTCGACATCCAGGCCGGCACCACAGCCGCAGAAGACTTGGTGCGGCTGCGCAGCGGGCCGCTGGTGGGGGGCGGCTTCGGCACACTGACCCTCTCCGATGCCCGGCTGCGGGCCACCAGCGTGCAACTAGAGGGCAGCGGCGGCCTGGCGCTGGAGAAGGTGGAGGCGCGGGCTGGGGGGCCAACGGAACCCGGTGAGGTGCAGATCACTGCGGGCACGGCCGCCACGACGGGGGCCGCCCGCTTACGCGCGGTGAGCCTGGTGGGTGGGGACGTCAGGGTGGGAGCCCGTGGCCCCCTGCACGCCTCAGGCCTGCGAATGGAGGCGGGCAACCCTGGAGGAGGCGGCAGGATCCAGCTAATGGCAGGGCCGGAAAGCGACGGGAGTCCCAGCCTGCAGCTGGAGGACACCAGCGCCCAGGGCCGGATCGTGGCCATCCGCTCCGTTGGCGCGGCTCGGATCAGAAACCTCTCCCTACACGCAACCGGGGACACCGAGACGAGTGGTGTCTGGCTCAGCACGTCCCCTATGGAGGGGGGAGGCAGAGCCCCGCTCGAGCTGGAGGGGGCGAAACTCTCGGGTGGGTCCGTGTTACTGCAGGCGGCCGGCGATCTATCAGGGCGCGATCTTGTCCTCGATGGCAAACAGATCTTCCTGCAGTCCGAAGGCCGCTCTAGCGGAGCGGATGGGGGTGGACGATTGAGCATCCAGAATTCAACCCTAAGGGCCCATCAACGGGTCAGTACATCGGCCCAGGGAGATGGGGCTGGGCAGGCCTTGCAGATCGAAGCGGAGGAGATCGACCTGCGCGCCAGCGGCCACCTGTCCCTGGACGATACGGTGCTGCTGGGCCACGGAGCGAACGGATGGATTCAGCTCACCGCGGGCTCTTCTGAGGGAGCCCGCAGGCACGGCGACCTCAACCTGCAGTCGTCAAGACTGGAAGCGCCAATCATCATCGGCCGAGCCGACGGGAACATCCTTCTGCGGGATGTCAGCGCCCGGGCTGGCAGCCCAGGAAATCGGGGAGACTTGCGCTTAGAGAGCCTGGAACCGATTGAAACAACTGCGGGCAAGATCCCCACCGACACCAATACAGCCAGAGTTCTAGGGACAACGCTGACAGGCAGACGCCTGCTTGTACGTAGCGGTGCGGTGATGGTAGGAGCCGGTAGCCGCCTCGAAGCGCCCAAAGGCAAGATTCATCTCGAAGCACGGGTAGGTGATCTTGATCTGGTGGACAGCAGCCTGGATGTCGGCGTTCATCACGAAGCCGATCTGCGCACCGAGGTAGACCTAAGCCCAGTGGGCAATTCCGACAGCTCTGCCAACAACACCCCCTCCATCGGACTTTTTGCCGCAGGCGATCTCACGATCCGCGATCGCAGCCGCCTAGCGGCAACGCAAAACCTGAAGCCTTTGCGAGAGGCGAATCCCAATCTGCAGCGCGATGCCATCCGATTGACTGACACCAGCGGCCTTGTGGTGGCAGACGCGGGCCAGAGCCTCACAGTAGATAGCAGCGACATAACGGCGGACGCAAGTGACAATCTGGCAGGCAACATCCTGCTGCGCACCGGAGCCATCACTGGCGAGGGTGGGCTTACGATTCGCCACAGCTTCCTGAGTGCCAGCGGGGGAGTCGGCAGTGGCGATATCCGCCTGAACAGCCCAAACGGGATCCAGATCGAGGCCAGTCGCCTCAGTGCCCAATCCTCCCATAGCCCCGAAAGCCCTGATGCACCAGGGCAAACGGATTGGGAGGTGATCCGCAATGGGGGCGGGGCTTTCCAGGGGGGCGAAATCACGCTGACCAACAGCTCCGAATCCGCAACGGTTCTCGTGCAAGATTCCCAACTAAGAGCCGAACAAAGTAGCAGTGACGGGCCGATTTCGACCTTTCGCCTGACAGGCCGCGACATCGGCGTTGGCTTTACAGACATTCACGATGACAACGACAACCCAGTTAACAATGGCCTAGGCGGGATCATCAACATCATCAGCGGCGGTGGCATCCGAATTACAGGTGCCCAAAGCCTGCTGTCTGTCAGCAGTTTAGGCAAGAGAACTTCGGGTGCCAACAGGGAAACACCTGAAGATTTTGGAGGCGTCATCAGGCTCATTAACACATCGCCTGATCAACCCATACAGATGGAAGCCGGTGCAAGGCTGGAGGCATTAACAGGTCCAGCACAAGGTGACAGCAGCACAATCTGGAGCGTCGGCGGAGCCATCAATGCTTGGAGTCTCGCCCCCATTATTGTCGAATCCACCACGCTCGACTCTCAAACGCAGTTCCCAGAACTTGACGATAACAGCTCGTTCTATCAGGGAGGCGTGGCTCTTTACAGCCAGCAGCACATTGATATCCGCCGAAGCAACATCAGCTTTGGGCCGCGGGTCGGGAACACGCACGGGCAAGGGCAGATGCTGATCCACACCCCCAATGCCAGCGACTACAGCACCAATACATTTTTACCCGATTGCGACACAAACTGCAGCACAAGTGGGGACCCCGACTCCTTTGCCGACTTCGTGCAAAGGGATGAGAATCTATCAGTCTGGGGTTTCTTTCGACGCAAGAACACAACCATCAACCCCAGCACAGAAGCCAGCGGCTTTATAATTAAAGACGAGACCTTCACCGGCAACAATGAAAACGGTAAACCGTCGACCATCACCCAGACACGCGACTGGTTTGAGCGCATCCCTGATCGTATCGTCTTCCAGCCGGGAGAAGCACCGGTCCGATTCGCTGATTTGGCCTCGATCTCCGGAGCAGCCAACACCGAGCCGGAAACCCTTCTCAGCCTCCGCTCTCAGGCGCCACCGCCCCTCTCCGAAACGATCAACTGGACGCCGCCATTGGAACTTGCGGCCCTGCCCCAAATCCAGCCAATCAACACCATCAACAATGAGCTGCTAGGAATCGACACAAGCACTGTCGAAGTCGTCATGCAAGAAACGCAAGCGATGTCGGCAAGCGTCGCTGCCGAATCATTTACAAGCCAAGATCAGCGAGCTAGCCGTGAGGTCATCGCCAGCCTGCGTCTACCCAAACAACAAAACACAACGTTAACAATCGATGGGCTGCAGCATTTTCTTCGCGATGCGATTCAGTTTCCTCGAGAAACGCCTTTGTCAACCATCCCAAAACTAGACTACAGGCCGGCAATCCTACAGATCTCGGTCGCAAATCTGAACGACGAAGATCAGGCCCAGATTAATCATATTCTGATTCCTGCTGAGGGTGAAATTAGGGGATGGCAAACGCAGACATCCAAAACAGGTTTGCAGGACAACATCCGTGCCTTTCAGCTGAAACTCAGTCAGCAGGCCATGGATGGCGACAATCGGGCTGGCCGTGCGCTGGAGGCCCTGCTGCTACAGCCTGTAGCAGCTGAGCTGAAACGCTTGGGCATCAATGCCCTTCTACTTGCTCTGGATCGGGGTCTTCAAGGAATCCCCTTTGCCGCTCTCCCCTTCGCCAAAGGCGAGATGGTGGATCACTTGGCCATCACAATCACGCCAGCTTTATCTCTAACAGATCTAAAGCCACAGACTTTTTCCAATCAGAGACGTCGCACAGTTTTGGCCGGAGCGAGTACCTTCGCCAATGGGTTGATGCCCCTCCACAAGGCAAAACAGGAGCTGTTACAGCTCGCCAGCCTGCATGCTGATGCGCTCTTGCTATTCGATGGCTCCTTTCAGACGCAAACGCTCCTGTCCCGCACCCGGGAACAGCCAATCAAGATTCTGCATCTGGCCACCCATGCGGATTTTGCAGGCGATGGCGCCCGCATCTATACCAGTGATGGGGAACTCTCCCTGTCGCTTCTGGGAAGCGAACTTCGCCATGGCCAGCAGGAACCAATCGATTTGTTTGTGCTTAACGCTTGTCGCACCGCCGTGGGCAATGAGTCCTGGGAACTTGGCATTGCGGGCCTGGCATTGCAAGCAGGAGCCAACAGCGCCCTTGGCAATCTCTGGTATGTAGATGATGTTGTGACAGCCGCATTCTCCATTCAGTTTCATCGCGCATTGCAGCAGGGCATGACAAAAGACCAAGCGCTACAACAGACACAACACCTCTTCCGCTCTGGCAAAATCAGAGTTGTCGGCGACAAGATTATTAACGAGTCCGGAGTCATTTTGCTAACAGGGCTAAGCCACGCGGAGCAAGTTCGACTCGCCAATCTAAACGCACCCTATTTCTGGGCGGGAGCGGTTCTCACCGGGCGACCATGGTGAGCCATCTCCGCCAATTCCAATCCCCATCATCCCCATAACCAGCAGAGACCATGACGACTCCCCACACCAAAAAATCCTTCTACTTAGGGTCTTGGAAGGCCAAGATGCCTATTGCATTTGGCGCCCTCCTGATCGCCCAAACCCTACCTCTCAACCATGCCCGTGCGCAGGTTACGGAAGCCAGACTTTCCGAGATTTGTACCAGCCCTAAGTTTGGTGGATCCTCACGTAATCCGACTGCTGAATACAGTAAGTGTGCAGGGGCTCCCAGCGCAGCCCTTGCTGAAGGTCTTCTCCAAACTGAACTTTTCTGGGTGCCTACCACGCTGAAGCAAGACCAGGCCACAAGACTATGCAGTCCTTCGGGTCCCCTCTCAGCGACGCTTCCAACAGGCATCAAAATTTTCACGTTGATCAATATTGATCCCACTCGCCAACTCACGGCAAGGGGTACGGGTAACGCTGATGTTCTTGTTGGCAGCGCTGGAAGCAGCGACAATCTAATTGGCAGTGGAGGGTTGGACACCTATGTAGTGGGTGGCCTGCAAGCCACACTGACAGTGCGAGCACCAGACGTTGCCTTTCCGAGCAGTACGGTGCAAGAGCAGGATGACTTGACCCTGGGTGGCAGCACGGAATACATCCACATCAACCCCGGCATCGGTGGACAAAATGAACCAGGCTCGATACAAACGCCTCTGAGTACCACCCCCTCGATCACTCCTCGTGGCGGCTCGGCGGTTCCCATCGCCAAGCGACCTGCCGCCAGTGGAAGTTGCCAAGCCTTTCAACCACGATGGGGGGAATTCAAATCGGCTTTCAACACGCAGATAGCGAGTCTGCCCAGCGCCGCTGCGGAACGGTCCCGAACCCTATTGGCTCAGCCATTGCAACTGCATCTTCGTCCCAGCAATCCCGAGAATTTTCAAACAAATAATTCGAGTAGCCATGCACATCCAGGCGCACCCACACTTAGGGGATTCAGTATAACCACTCCCCAAGCAGATCAGATTTTTGTCCCCGCCCGGAATCTCCTTTTCGAAGGAAAACCCATCAACGAGGCTTTCCCACCTGGGACGCCGATTCCTGTTCTTGTCGTCGCGGGCGGTGTGCGCTTCGGGCCTGCCAAGGTACTGTCCCAAGAAAACTTGAATTCAATCCAGCGCAGATCCCAAGGTCTTCTCAACGTCAGGAGTCAAGGCATTCCTCTCGTCTATTTCCGCCAGAATGGGTTGTTGGTCATTTCTCAGAGCAACGCACCCCTCGGCACCAGTGGCAATCCAGGTGTAGTGGTTGCCCAGCTTCTCGACAAGAACAACAAGCCCTTGAATCTGCCGCTGACAAACGACGGCATCTACCTCTCACGGTTCCTCACCTTCACCGCTTCGCCTGAAAAGCCCAGCAGGCCCTAGTCCACAGACGACCCACCCCGCTGATGCCCCCTGCAACGGCCCTGGCTTCTTTTCTGCTGGCCCAACTGCTGGCCCCTTCGCCCCAGCCGGGGCCGGTGCGGCTGCCGCCTGGGTTTCCCACCCAGCCCAGCCAGGTGCGGCCGGGTCTGCGGCTTCCCCCCGCGCCAGGGCCAGCAGGCCCACCAATCTCCCCCACCCTCGGCACCCCTGAGCCCCAGCCCACCCAGCCCCCACACCCCCGCATCGAGGGACTCGAGCGCTACCCCCCCGCCGTCCTGCAACAACTCCTGCAGCCCTGCCTGGCTCCCCAGCCCAGTATCCCGAGCGCCAGCGGCCCCCATTCGAGCCCCGAGCCCCCCACCGACCGCCTGTCCCGCTGCGCCGCCCTGCTCACCAGCCGCCTGGTGGCCGACGGCTACGTGAACAGCCGCGTTTTCCCGCTGGCGGAGCCCGCCCCCAACGGCACCCTGCTGGTGGTGGAGGGGCGGATCGTGGAGGTGCGGGTCGAAAGTCCCGACCCGGGCCTGCGCCGCCGCCTGCAGAAGCTGGTGTTGCCCCTGCAGGGCCAGGTGCTGCACCTGCCCAGCCTCGAACGGCAGCTCGACCTGCTCGATCGCCTGCCCGGCGTCAGCGGCGTGCGGGCCAGCCTCAACCGCCTCGGTGGCGACAGCACCAAGGCGGTGTTGGTGCTCCAGGCCGATCCCCTCGCCCAGCCCTGGCAGGGCGAATTCAGCCTGCGCAACGACGGCAGCGGCGGCAGTGGCCAGTTCCGCGCCCTGGGGGTGCTGGCCAAGGCGGGGCTGCTGCGGCCCAGCGACCAGTTGCTGCTGGTGGGCGAGCTCAACGGTGACGACGGGCCGGAGCTGGGCTACCGCCTCGCCTCGCTCAGCTACCGCCTGCCCCTCGGCTCCCGCCTCTCCCTCACCACCGCCGGGGCCGTCAGTTGGCGCCAGCTCGTGGAGAGCCCCCCACCGCTGCACGACCTCCTCTTCCGCCAGGAGCAACTGCTCGGCCGCCTCGACGTCAGCCTGTTCGAGGGGCTGCAGCAGCGCGTCTCCGCCTTCGCGGGCCTGAGCGCCAACCGCAACCGCTCCTGGCTCGAAGGCGAGCGCTTCCCCGCCATCCTCGGCGGCGCGGAAGACGGGGCCCTGAGCACCGGCTTCCTGCAGGCCGGTCTGTCCTGGGAGGTCTCGCTGGGGTCCGCCGCCCTCTCGGCCAGCGTCTACGGCCTGCAGGGGATCGCCGCCATGAGCGGCGACGACGCCCTGCACGAGCTCTCCTTCTACGGCATCGATGTGGGCCAGGCCCGGGCCCTCGGCGGCGAACTCTCCCTGCTCTGGCCCCTGGCGCCCAGCTGGCTGCTGCAGCTGCGGGGCGCCGGCCAGGGGGCCCTGGCACCGCTCACCAGCCCGATGGGCTTCAGCCTCGGCAGCGACAACGGCCTGCGGGGCCTCCCCGGCCAGGTGATCAGCGGCGACAGCGGCCTGCTGGGCAGCGGCGAGCTGAGCTGGTCCTTCTGGCGCCGCGGCAGCCACGAACTCCAGCTGGTGCCCTTCCTCGGCGCCGGCTGGGTGCACACCACGGTTCCCTACGGCATCGAAACGGCCAGCGTCGGCGCCGGTGGCCTGCTGCTGCGCTGGCGCAACGGCTCCCACTGGCAGCTGGAGCTGGGCTGGGCCTCCCAGTTCGGCGATGGCCTGGTGCGGGCCGTGCCCAACTGGCTCCTCGACAACGGCCTCACCACCAAGGTGAGCTATCGCTTCTGATCCGCCTCTTCTCCTACGGCCTGGCGGCGCTGGCCCTGCTGGTGTTGCAGCAGGCGCGGCTGGCGGAGGCCCTCAACCTGGCCCTCCACGATGCCGCCCTGCGCTGGCGGCCCCTCCCCTCGGCCGCCGCTCTGCCCGTGCGGGTGATCGCCATCGGGGAGGACGCCCTGCGCCGCTTCGGCGCCCCCGTGGACGACGGCTACCTGGTGGCGGCCGTTCGGCGGCTGGAGGCGGCCGGCGTGCGCGCCATCGGCCTCGATCTCTACCGCGACCTGGGGGTGGGGCCCCAGCAGCGGGAGCTGCGGCACCTGGTGGCCCGCCCCGGCCCGTTGATCTCGGTGTTCAGCGTCATCGATGCCGTGGCGGCCATCCCCGGCACCCCGCCGGAGCGCCAGGCCTTCAACGACCTGCTGATCGATCGCGACGGGGTGGTGCGCCGCGACCTGGTGCATGTGCGCGGCCAGGGTCCGGCCCTGGTGGCCCTGCCCCTGCGGCTGCTGGAGCACAGCCGCGGCCAGAACCCCGGCCCCCTGCGGACCCAGCTCGAACGCCATCCCGCCAGCCTGATGCCGCTGGGCCCCCACGCCGGCGGTTACAGCGACCTCGATGCCGCCGGCCTGCAACGCCTGCTGCCCTTCCACGATCCGGCCACCCTCCCCAGCTGGAGCCTGCGCGCGCTGTTGGCAGGCGAGGTGCCGCCGGCGGCGCTGCGCGACACGATCGTCTTGATCGGCAGCCGGGCCCCCTCCCAGCGCGACCGCTTCGCGGTGCCGATCGGCCGCGATGGCGCCGGCAACCCCGGCCAGATGGCAGGCGTGGACCTGCACGCCCAGCGGCTGGTGGCCCTGCTGGCAAGGGAGCGGGGCCTGCGTCCCGGCCTCATCGCGGCGCCGGGTTGGCTGAACGGGCTGCTGGTAGGGGCCGGCCTGGCGGTGGGGGTGGCGCTGGGGGAGGGGGTCGGCAGCCTGCGGCGCAGCGTGCGGCGCGTGGTGCTGGTGGCGGGGCTGGCCCTGGCGATCGGCCTGGCGGCCCTGCTGCTGGGCGGCCTCTGGCTCAACCTCAGCCTGCCGTTGGCGGCCCTGCTGGCGATGGCCGCCGCCGCCTGGAGCGCCCGCGGCGCCGAGCAGCAGGGGCAACGCCGCCAGCTGCAGCGGCTGCTGGGCCAGGCGGTGTCGCCGGCGGTGGCGCAGGAGCTGTGGCAGGAGCGGGACAGCCTGTTGGCGGGGGATCGCTTCCGCGGCCGCCGCCTGTTCGTGACCGTGCTGGTGGCCGACATCGCCGGCTTCACGGGCCTGGCGGAACGGCTCGATCCCGAGGTGCTGCTGGCCTGGCTGAACCGGGCACTGGAGCAGGTGGTGGGGCCGATCGAGCGCGGCGGCGGGCTGGTGAACAAGTTCACCGGCGACGGGCTGCTGGCGGTGTTCGGCGCCCCCCTGAGCCAGGGGCGCGCAGCCGACGCAACGGCGGCGGTGGTCGCCGCCCGGTCGATCCGGGGGGGCATCGAGGCGCTCAACGCCGAGCTGGCCGGCGAGGGGCAGCCACCGGTGCGCCTGCGGTTGGGGCTCCACAGCGGCTGGGTGCTGGCGGGGTCGGTGGGCGCGCGCGACCGCTGGGAGTACGGCGTGATCGGCGAGGCGGTGAACTGCGCCGCCCGCATCGAGGGCCTGCCGGGGTCGCCGCCCCAGGGGTGCCGAATTCTTGTGTCGGGCGTCACCCGCTCCCTAGCGGGCGGCGCCAAGCAGGGAGGCCGGGCCGAAAGCTTGTGGGGGCCGATGCGCCTCAGCGGCCGTCAGCAGGAAGAGGAGATCTGGGAGCTGTAGGCGGCGCCTGGGAGCAGAGCACCGGCAGGCTGGCGGGCAGCTGGTCGGCAAGGTGGGAGAAATCCCAGAACGCCAGCAGCGGTTGGCTCGCCACCTGGCCGCCGCAGTGGCGCCACAGCTCGGCCAGGGCGACGCGGCTGCTGGCATCGGCGGCGCGGGCGGCCACGGCAGCCGGCGAAGGGCCTGTGGGGCTGGGCCGCAGCCGGCTGCTGGCGGGCGGGGCGCTGGGTTCCGCCGTGCCCTCGCAGGCGGGGAAGCTGAACCATTCCCCCGCCCACAGCGGCCCCGCCACCGGTGGGCCCGCCAACCGCACCAACCGCAGCGAGGCGCCGGATCGGGCTGGTTCGATCTGCCAGCCGTCATTCCAGCGCAGCACCAGGGGAGCCACCCGCTTCTGGGGCGCGCGAGGCGCCTCCCCCTCGATCACGGCGAGGATCCCCCCTGGCCCCGGATCAAAGTGCCCGTCCTGGGGCACCAGGTGGGCCACCAGCCTCGCCGCGCAAAAGGTGCGCGTGCCCCCGCCCTCCCGCCGCAGGGGAAAGCGCCGGCTGGGGTCACCGCCACTGGGGGCCTGGCCCCCCTGGCCCCCCTGGGCCGCCAGAGCGAACCCGGGGCTCAGGGGGAGCAGCAGGGCCAGGGGGAGGAGCCGGGCAAGGGGAAGGACCATGGCAACCTCCAGCACAGTGCGACCAAACCACGATCAGAGCACGAAATGACTCGCGTTGAGGCTGGAGACCCCATCGAGCTGCAGCTTGAAATCCGCGCTGGCTGACGTGCGGCCGTACACGAAGGCATTGGCACCGACCGTGCAGTAACCCAACTCACCGACGGCCAAAACTCCAGAGGGATTGAGAATCGGGAGCGGAGCCACCCGCCAGGAGAATGCCTGATCACCAGCCACAAAAACATTGGCATCGATGGCCGATAGATCGATGCGATCCAGCTGCAGCGAACTGAAGTCGGTGATGCGATCGTTGCTGCCCGCGGCAAGGCCTGAATCCAGCACCGATCGATAGCGGAAGACATCGGCACCCAGGCCGCCGGTGAGCGCATCGGCGCCCTGACCACCACTGATGCCGTTGGCGCCGTTGCTGCCGATGAGCGTGTCGTTGAAGCGGCTGCCGGTGAGGTTCTCGAAGTTCGAGATGGTATCCACACCATCCCCCAGGGTGTTCTGGGCCAGGCTGGTGGCCAGGGACACCCGCACGCCGGCTGTCGCCCCGGCGTAGGTGAGCGTGTCGATGCCGGCGCCACCGTTGAGGGTGTTGGTGCCGCCGTTGCCTTCGATCGTGTCGGCAAAGCCGCTGCCGATCACATTCTCGAACTGACTGACGCTGAAGCTGAGCGGCAGGGGCGCGATCAAGCCGCGCACGGTCACCGCACCGCTGCGCAGATCGGTGCTGGTGCCGAGGGCGGGGGCCACGGCGCCGCTGTGGTCGATGGTGTCACCGGCGCCGCTGCTGCCGATGATCTTCTCGATGCCCACGAGTTGGTCGGTGCCGAGAGCCCCCTTGAACAGGGCCCCGAAGGCAGCCAGGCGCACCGGCCCGCCAAGGCCGCTGTAGTCGGCCGTGTCAGCGCCATCGCCGCCATTGAGAAGGTCGTTGCCCGCGGTCCCCCGCAGCAGGTCGTTACCCAGGCCGCCACTCAGCTCATTGGCGCCGGCGTTGCCGCGCAGGCTGTCATTGAAGCGGCTGCCGATCAGGTTTTCGATCGAAATCAGCTGGTCGCTGCCCAAACCGCCGCCGACGGCCTGGAAGCCCGCGAGGGTCAGGTCCACCGAAACGCCGCTGGTGGCCAGCGCATAGGAAACGGTGTCGACGCCAAGCTGCCCATTGATCAGATCAAAGGGATCGGCGGTGCTGAGGAAGAAATCATTGCCGATGGTGCCGGGAGGATTGGCCATGGGGGAAAGGAAAGGCTCCCCCAGCATTCGTTTCCCACACCCATTCCCCCTTGCCAGCCCTCACAGCAACCTGTGAGATCGCTCACACGGCATCGGATCGCTTACACCGGCTCCGCAAACACGCGGCCCCAGTCCCGCGCCATGTCGACCACCAGCCAGCCGCGCTCGGGCGCCTCGGCCAGGGCCTCCACCAGGCGGCCGGTGCTGTTGCTGTGGGCGTCGTAGGCGTATTCGCGGTCGGCATCGGTGTGGTGCAGCAGTAGCCCGAAGCTGGGCCGCGGGTTGGCCATCGTGGTGTACTGCAACATCGCCAAATCGCCATCACTGTTGCCGCAGCAGAACACTGGCCGGCGGCCGATGAACTGGTGGATGCCCGCCGGCTTGCCCGATCCGTCGTTCACGAACAGATGGTCGAGGGTCTTGGTGAGCAGCGGCACGCCATCGCGCAGTTCGTAGCGCACCTGGGCGGTGGAGCCCACCACCTGCTCCGGCGGGATGCCATAGACCCGCTCCACCCACACCCGCATGAAATCCACGCCGCCGCCCGAAACGATGAAGCAGCGAAAATCACAGGCGCGCAGCAGCGCCAACAACTCCTGCATCGGGGCGTAGGTCAGGGCGTCGTAGGGACGCCCAAAGCGTGGATGGCGGGCGCTGACGAGCCAGGCCTCCACCGCCGCGCGGAACGCCTCGGTGCTCATGCCGGCATGGGTGAGGGCCACGATCCGCAGCAGCCCCTCGAAATGGGAACCCGCCAGCAGGGGTCCCAGATCGCCCGCCAGGGCGGCCTGCACCATCGGGTCGTCGGCGAGCTGGGGCTCCGCCGGCAACCGGCGCCGCAGTTCATCGAAGGCGAAGGCGGCCTGGAAGGGCAGCGGCTGCTCGGGCCAGAGGGTGCCGTCGTTGTCGAGCACGGCGATGCGCTCCGGCGGCGGCAGCCAATCGGCGGCTCCCGGGGTGGTGACGCGCTCCAGGAAGCAGAGAATCCGCTCACGCCCGTTCCCAGGCCGCCAGGAGGGCAGGGGGTCGGATGGCAGCGCGGTCATCAAAAGGTGAACCTCAGGGCAGGGTGAAACCCGACTGCATGTTCTTGACGTCGAGCATCACCCAGGTGAGCCACACCAACAGGGCCACCACCCCGGAGATGGCGGCGAAGCGGGCGCTGGCACGCAGGAGCAACTCCAGCGGACTGATCTCTTTCACGGGGGTCCGCGGCGGCAGGCCCATTATGGGCTCCGCGCCCCGGCTGCGGCCCCCCATCCGCCCCGCCGGCGCGTCCGTCCATGTTCTCCTGGCCCGGCGATTTCCCCCACATCGACCAGGCCCTGCGCCTTCGCCTCAGTGGCCAGCGGCTGCTGGTGGGCAACCCATCGCTCGCCTATGCGGCGGTGCTGCGCAGCTACCTGCTGGAGAACGATCCCCTGGTGGCGCCGCCGGATCTGCTGGGGTTGGCCACCACCACGGAGGCCCTGCGGGATCTGCTGCCTGAGCACACGGCCGATCTGCTGGTGGCCACCACCAGCCGGCTGCAGGACGGTTGCTGCGTGGCGCTGCTGGAGGAGCTGCTGAACCGCCCCGATCCGCCGATGCTGCTGGTGACGCTGCCCCAGGAGGCGTCGGCGATGCCGCTGGGGCGGCTGCTCGGGCGGCCGGGGGTGGCGATCGTGTGGGAGGGGAATGTGGGGCGGGGTGGCCTGCTGCGGGGCCTGGAGAAGCTGCAGGGGGGAGAGAGCCATGTCGATCCCGAAGCGTTGGAGCGCATCCAGGCGGCGGAGCGGATCGCGGGGGGATTGACGGAGCGGGAGCGGGAGGTGCTGCAGCTGGTGGTGGCGGGTCTGACGAACCGCCAGATCGCCGAACGCCTGGTGGTGGCGGAGGTGACAGCCCGCGATCACGTGCAGCGCATCCTGCGCAAGTTGGAGGTGGCCGATCGCACGGCGGCGGCGGTGTTGGCGGTGCGACTGGGGCTGGCGGGCTGAGCAAAACACTGCGGATGCAGTGTTCCCCAAACCATGGCCTCGCTTGAGGATGAACCCAGATCGGCGCTGACAGCCAGCCCCGCAAACCCCCTCACCAATCTCTCACCATGTCCACAACTTCCCTGCTGCTGAGCAGTGATCTCCAGGCCTCTATCTCCAGCAACAGCACGTTCTGGGGAGGGCTGAGTGGCAACTTCGTCCTCACCAACAGCGGCCAACAAAGCAAGAGCAACTGGAGCTTCTCTTTCGTCTCCAGCTATAGCCGTTTCGACTTCTGGAACGCCGACGAAAGCGCGGTTCGCAACAGCGACGGCACGTACACGATCACCGTTCAGGCCCCCGCCGGCGCCGCGCCACTGGCCGCCGGCGCCAGCCTCGACCTCGGCTTCACGGTCAACAGCGACAGCGACGCCACCGTGACCCTCGGCGAAGCAGTGCTCGGCGGGGCAGGCACCAGCGGCGGCGGCTCCACCGCTGGCAACACAAGCTCCGGGAGCACCGGCTCCACTGGCTCCAGCAGCGGCTCCACGAGCGGCACCACCGACACCACCACGCAAGTCAGCGGTGGCACCACAACCCGCGACGGGACCACAACCAGCGGTGGCACCACAACCAGTGGCGGAACCACAACCACCGGAGGCACCACAGCCAACGGTCTGGTGGTGGAGATCCAACTGGGCGGTTCCTGGAGCGGCGCCTACGAGGGCACCCTCACTGTGCGCAACGCCAGCAGCAGCGCCATCGCCGCCGGCTGGAGCGTCAGCTTCCTGAGCGATCACGCCCTGGGCAGCGTCAGCGATTTCCAGGTGCAGCAGCAGCTCCAGGCGGACGGACGCACCCGGGTGACCCTCTCCGCCCCCAGCTGGGCCGCCAATCAGGGGGTAGCGGCCGGCGCCAGCCTCAGCTCCTACTTCCAGGCCCGCGGGGACCGCGGCAGCCAGAGCGTGGCAGAGCTGTTCACCTTCACCACGGGGACGACCAGCTCCACGGGCACGAACTCGACAGGCACGCCGGGCTCGACGGGCACGGGCACGGGCTCGGGCACAGGCTCGACGGGCACCACAGACGCAACCGGCTCCACCGGCTCCACCGGCACCGACGCAACCAGCGGGGACCCTGCGACGCCGATCGCCGGCCCCACGGGCCTCAATTCAGGCAACGCCGGCGACGCCCGCTGGGGCGAGGCCTACTTCGCCCCCTACGTGGACATGGCCCTCTGGCCCGTTCCCGACCTCTCGGCCATCGCCACCAGCCGCGGCACCTCCCTGCTCACCCTGGGCTTCCTGCAGGCCAGCGGCAACGGCCAGCTGGGCTGGGGCGGCCTCGACGCCCTGGCGATCAGCCCCACGAACAGCAACGAACAGGCCCAGGCGATCCGCGCCTCAATCCAGGCCTTCCAGAAGGCCGGCGGCGACGTGATGATCTCCCTCGGGGGCATGAACGGCACCAGCCTGGCCCAGTTCGGCGCCCGCAACGGCATGACCGCCGCCACCCTGGCGGCCCGCTACGGCGAAGTGGTGAGCCAGTTCCAGCTCCAGCGGCTCGACTTCGACATCGAGGGGGCGGCCCTGGCCGATGCCCCCGCCACCGCCCTGCACAGCCAGGCCCTGGCCCTGCTGCAACAGCAGAACCCCCATCTGGAGATCTGGTACACCCTGCCGGTGCTGCCCAGCGGCCTCACCGGCGATGGCCTGGCCGTGGTGCGCAGCGCCCTGGCCGCCGGCGTGAAGCTCGACGGGGTGAACGTGATGGCCATGGACTACGGCGAATCGGCGGCCCCCACCAGCGGCCCGAACGCGAAGACCATGGGGGCCTACGCGATCCAGGCCGCAGAGGCCAGCAAGAGCCAACTGCAAACGCTCTTCGCCGGATTCAATCAAGGCTTCGGCTGGAACATGGTGGGCGTGACCCCGATGATCGGCGTCAACGACATCAGCAGCGAAGTGTTCACGCTGGCCGATGCCCAGCTGCTGGAGGACTTTGCCCGCAGCAAGGGGCTGGGGATGCTGTCGATGTGGTCGATTGCCCGCGATAACCCCGGCAGCCTCGGCCAGGCGAGCGCCACAGCCTCCGGTCTGAATGCGGCCGCCGGCAGCTTCAGCGCCATCTTCCACGACTACGGCAGCCAGAACAGCCTCAGCTTCAGCGACTCCAGCGGCACCACCACGGGAACCACGGAAACCACGGGGGGCACCGGGAGCACGGGAAGCACGGGGAGCACCACAGGGAGCACGGGCGGAAGCGGGACCGCCAGCGACCTCACGACAGACAACGACATCAGTGGGCCTCTCCCCAGCGGCAGCGCCGCCAACCGCGTGGTGGGCTATTTCGAGGAATGGGGCATCTATGGCCGCGACTTCCGCGTCGCCGATGTACGCGCCGACCAGCTCACCCATCTCAACTACAGCTTCTTCGGGATCACCCCCACCCAGAGCGATCTTCCTTTCATGGCCAAGGATCTCAATGTGCTGCCGGGGGCGATGGTGCAGGCGGGCTATCTGGGGCTGAACAGCAACACACCAGGTGGACTGGGCATCCATGACACCTGGGCCGCCTACGAGAAAACCTTCAGCCAGGCCGACCAACTGGTGAGCCGCCGCTTTGATGCCGGCCAGTGGCAGGGGCTGAGCGAAAGCCGGCGTCAGGCGTACCTGAGCGGTGGAGAATTTGATGTGATCAGCCAGGCCGATGGGTCGCGTCTGGTGCGGGCCAAGGCCGACACCTGGAACGATTCCCAGGGCGGCATGCAGCGCCTGTTCACCAAGGCCGACTGGGACGGCCTGAGCGCCACCCGCCAGGCCTATCTGGTGGAGCACAGCCCGCAATACAGCTGGACCGATCAATGGCAGGGCAGCTTCACCCCCGGCAGCGGCACCACCAGTGAGCGCATCGCCGCGGTGAACCGCCACTTCGCCGCCGGCACCGGCCGCACCCTGACCCTGCGGGCCGATGGCGATCTGCTGCGCGATGCCAACGCCTGGGTGGGCGATGACCCGGCGAACTGGCAGAAGCTCTACGCCGGCAATCTCAACCAACTACGCCTTCTGAAGGAGCTGAACCCCGAGCTGAGCATCGGCTTTGCGGTGGGCGGCTGGACCCTCTCGGGCAACTTCAGCACCAACCTCGATGATGCCGCGGGCCGCGAGATCTTCACCCAATCGATCGTCGATCACCTCCGCTACTACGACTTCTTCAGCACCGTCGACTTCGACTGGGAATACCCCGGTGGCGGCGGGCTGGAGAGCAATGCCTCCAACCCCCAGGATGGCAGCAACTTTGCCCTCACACTCCAGCTTCTCGACCAGAAACTGGCGGCGTTCAAGGAGCAGACGGGCCGCGAGATCGAACTCTCTGTAGCCACCGCAGGCGGCGCCGAGAAGTTGGCGAAACTGAATCTCCAAGGCATCGACAAATACGTGGACTTCTACAACGTCATGACCTACGACTTCCACGGGGGCTGGGAGAAAACAACCGGTCACCAGGCCGCGATGCGGGGCGACAGCGGCGGCTATGACGTGGTCACGGCGATCGACCAGTTCCGCCAGGCCGGCATCGCCATGGACAAGGTGGTGCTGGGCGCCCCCGCCTACACGCGCGCCTGGGGCGGCGTGGCCGCCGGCTCAAGCTACGGCTATGGCATGGCCGGCGACGCCTCCCTGGCGGCGGGTTCCTTCGAGAAGGGCAACTACGACCAGAAGGATCTGATCACCGGCATCGAGAACAACAGCTACGCGCTGGTGTGGGATGACAACAACAAGGCGGCCTTCGCCTATAACGCCGCGAGCGGCATCTGGAGCTCGGTCGAAACC
>JBKDOZ010000143.1:0-5770 GCA_046342735.1 Synechococcaceae cyanobacterium | reverse complement strand
GGGGCGGATGCCGGGGGTCACCAGGGCGAAGGGCAGCGGATGGGCGGCCCGCAGCGCCGCCACCTCCTGGGGCGAGCACACGGCGCCGCCCACGCCGGCGGCGGCAGCCAGGGCGGCCAGGCGGGACACGTAGCCCTCCACAGGCTCGCCGATCGCCAGCTCGGCGGCGAAGCGGGCGGGATCCCAGCTGGTGAGCACCGTCACCGCCAGCAGGGTGGGGGGAGCGAGATCGGCGGCGGCGGCCCCGGCGGCGGCCCCCTCCTGGGCGGCCCGCAGGGCGTCGGAGCCGGCGGCGGCGTGCACCGTGATCAGCTCGGCGCCCAGGGAGGCAGCGCTGCGGCAGGCACCGGCCATGGTGGCGGGGATGTCGTGGAACTTGAGGTCGAGGAACACCCGCAGCCCGCACTCGCGCAGCCGCTGCACCACCTCGGGGCCGGCGGCGCTGAACAGCTCCAGGCCCACCTTCACCCAGCGGAGGGCGGGGATGGCCGTGGCCAAGGCCAGGGCGGAGGCGGCATCGGGGCGATCGAGGGCCAGGATCACCCGCTCGGCGGCCGCCGCGGAGACGGGCTCAGGCACGGCGTCGGGACCGGGGGGAACGGCGACGGGCATCGAACGCAGGGGGGAGGGCCTGGCCCCCATGATCGTCGCGGTAGGGTCGGCCCATGGCCGAAACCATCACCCACGACGGCGCCAGCTGGACGATCACCCGCCTGCCGTCCGCCCTGGATGCCTCCCGGGCCGCCAACCGCATCCGCCCCTGGCTGAGCCGCTCCGAAGAGGAAGCACAACGGCAGGAGCGGTTAGAGCGGGCCCGCCGCGAGAACGGCATCCCCTCCCCGGACGACTGGATGTGGTGAGCGGCTCACCCCGCCGTGGGCGCCATCAGCGACGGCAACCAGGTGACCAGCGGCGGGAAGAGGATCACCAGGAGAAGGATCAGCAGCTGCACGGCGATGAAGGGCACGGCGCCGCGATAAATGGCGCCGGTGCTGACCTCCGGTGGCGCCACCCCGCGCAGATAGAAGAGGGCGAAGCCAAAGGGTGGCGTGAGAAAGGAGGTTTGCAGGTTGGTGCCGATCACCACCCCAAACCACAGCAGCGCCTGGGGACCCAGCAGCTCGCGGGCGGTGGGCAGCAGCAACGGCAAAACGATGAAGGCGATTTCGAAGAAATCAATGAAGAATCCCAGGGCAAAGATCACCGCCATGCTCACCACCAAGAAGCCCACCTTGCCGCCGGGTAGGTGCAGGAGCAGGTCGCTGATCAGGGCATCGCCGCCGAGGCCGCGGAACACCAGGCTGAAGGCGGTGGAGCCGATCAGGATCGCCAGCACCATCGCCGTGGTGCGCAGGGTGTCGTCGCACACCTGAAGGAGGCTGGCGCGGCTGAAGCCACCATCGAGGGAGGCCAGCACGATGGCGCCCACCGCCCCGAGGGCACCGGCTTCGGTGGGGGTGGCGATGCCGAAGAAGATGCTGCCGAGCACCAGCAGGATCAGGGTGAGGGGGGGCAGCAGCACGCGCGCCAGCCGGGCCGGGCCCATCACATCGGCCTCAGCGAGGCGCAGCGGTGGCGCCAGCTCCGGCTTCCAGGTGCTCACCACCACCACATACACGGCAAAGGCGCCGGCCATCAACAGCCCCGGGATCAGGGCACCCATGAACAGATCCCCCACCGACACACCGAGTTGGTCGCCGAGCACCACGAGCACGATCGAGGGGGGGATGATCTGGCCGAGGGTGCCGGAGGCGGCGATCACCCCACTGGCCAGGGAGCGGTCGTAACCGGCGCGAAGCATCGCCGGCAGGGAGATCAGGCCCATGGTGGTCACCGTGGCGGCGACGACGCCGGTGGTGGCCGCCAGCAACGCCCCCACCAGCACCACCGCCAGGGCGAGGCCGCCGCGCACCCGCGCCAGCATCTGCCCCATCGCCTCCAACAACCGCTCGGCGATGCCCGATTTCTCGAGCATGGCGCCCATGAACACAAAGGCCGGAATCGCCAGCAACGTGAAGTTGCTCATGATGCCGAAGATGCGCTGCGGCAGGGCATTGAGGAACTGGGGATCGATCACCCCCAGGGCCATACCGAGCAGGGCGAACAGCACCGACACACCGCCGAGGCCGAAGGCCACCGGGAAACCACTGAGCAAGGCCGCCACCAGCGCCAGGCCCATCGCCGGCCCCAGCCACTCGCCGGGCAGCACGGTGATCACATAGCCGAAGGCTTCGATTTCCATGGCGTTAACGCAGCAAGCGGCGGGCGCGGCCGGCGCTGGCGAAGCCCTGCAGGCTGAGCAGCAGGAAGCCGAGGGGGATCAGGCTGCGGGGCCAGGTGCGGGGCAGACCGCCGGGGTCGGGGGAGGCCTCCTGGATGCGCCAGGCCTGCCAAGCCGGCTCGATCGAGAGGGCAAGGATCAGCAGGCTGAAGGGAAGCAGCAGGAGAACCAGGCCCCAGAACTCCACCCGCAGGCGCCGCCGCTCGCTCCAGCCGGCGCTGAGCACATCGATGCGCACATGGCCGTTGCGCTGGAGGGTGTAGCCGAGGCCGAGCAGGAAGGCGAGGGAGAAGAGCAGCCACTGGCCTTCGATCAGGGCGTTGGAGCTGAGGTTGAGGCCAAGGGCCAGGCCCAGGTAGCGGCCGATCACGTTCCACACCCCGAGGGAGAGCATCAGCAGCAGTGCCAGCCCGCCGGCCATGCCCGCCAGGCGGTTGAGGGATTCGATGCGCGCGATCCAGCGCGGCGTGGGGGGGGCGTCGCTCATGGCTGGCCGGAGGGGAAGGCGAAGGAGGCGTAGGAGAGCTCGTTGATGCGGTTCCACTGCTGCACCTGGCTGCGGAAGCCGCGCCACTGGTCATGCAGGCTGCGGAAGGATGCATCGCGGCCGCCGAGGTCGGCGAAGAGCTGGTCGCTGGCGGCGCGGGCGGCGTTGAGGATCGGATCGCCGTAGTAGGCGAGCTCGGTGGTGCCTTTGATCAACCGTTGCAGGGCCTCGGCGTTGCGCTTGTCGTAGAGGCTGAGCATCGAGAGGTTGGCCTCCACGCAAGCGGTGCGGAACATCGCCTGGTATTCCTTGGGCAGGCGGCGCCAGGCGTTGCGGTTCACCAGGGCGGTGAGGGTGGGGCCGGGCTCCCACCAACCGGGGTAGTAGTAGTAGCGGGCGGCGCGGGCCAGGCCGAGCTTTTCGTCGTCGTAGGGGCCGGTCCATTCGGCGGCGTCGATGGCACCGCGGTCGAGGGCGAGGTAGATCTCGCCACCCGGCAGCACCTGCACGTTCACCCCCAGCTCGGCCATCACCTTGCCGCCGAGTCCGGGGATGCGCATCTTGAGGCCGCGCAGGGAGGCCAGGCCGTTGAGCTGGCGCTTGAACCAGCCGCCCATCTGGGCACCGGTGTTGCCGGCGGGGAAGCTGATCACGCCGAAATCGGCGTAGAGGCGGTTGATGGCGTCGAGCCCACCGGCCTCGTAGAGCCAGGCGTTCTGCTGCTGGGCGGTGAGGCCGAAGGGCACGGCGGTGCCGAAGGCCAGGGCGGGGTTCTTGCCGAGGTAGTAGTAGCTGGCGGTGTGGCCACCTTCCACCGAGCCGTTCTGCACGGCATCGAGCACCTCGAGGGCGGGCACCAGTTCGCCGGCGGCGTAGGGCTGGATCAGGAAGCGGCCGCCGCTGAGCTCGGCCACGCGGCGGCTGATGGTTTCGGCGCCACCAAAGATGGTGTCGAGCGAGTGGGGCCAGCTGGTGGCCATGCGCCAGCGGACCGTGGGCAGGGAGGTGGCGGCAACGCTGTCGGCGCGGCGGATGCGGCAGGCGCCCAGCAGGCTGGCCGCACCAGCGGCGCTCGCCACGGTGGCGGCGCGGCGGATCAGGGAGCGCCGTTGCATGGAGGCGGCGGGGGCGGGGTGTTCCACCCTATCGATGCCGAACTCTTGGGCTGATTCAGGCGGGCTGCTTGATGGGGCCTGGTTCAGGCGGGCCTGGATCCAGCAGCAGCGCGGCGAGGGAATCGCTGATCGGGTCGCCGATTTTCCGTTCAACATCGAGGTAAATCGGGCTGCTGTTGAGCTCCAGAACCACCCACTCCCCGGCGGCGGTGCGCTTGAGATCGAGACCGGCAAAGCGCAGGCCGCAGGCCGCGGTGGCTGCCACGCAGAGGGTCTGCACGGCCGGCGGCAGGGAAACCGTCTCGTAACGGGCCTCGCCGGCGCTGTAGACGGGGTCGTCGCGGAAATCAAGATGCTGGTGGGGCGTGCGGATCGCCACGGCCGAAACGACCGATCCGCCGATGACCACCACCCGGATGTCATCGCCGTCGATGCGTTCCTGGAAGATCACGGGGGCTTCCCGCACCCGCTCCAGCTGCTCGAGCACGCCGGGGTCCAACAGCCGGGTGATGGCCCCGCCCAGCAGGGGCTTGAAGATCACGGCGCGGCCCGCGGCGGCCTGACGGGCGTGGAAGGCGCGAACGTGCTGCGGATCGTTGCTGATCAGGGTTCGGGGCACCCGGGCCCCAAGCCGCCGCAGGATCGCCAGCTGCAGGGGTTTCGATTGCAGCGCCATGCCCGCCTGGGGCGAATTCACCAGCCGCACGCCGGCCTCCTCAAGGCAGAGAAGGGTGGCCAGGAGAAAGCCGCTGCGTTCTCGGGCCTGCATGAATTCGGCAAACCAGTCGCGCCGGAGCACCAGATCCCCGTCGATCTCCACCACAGGGGGATGGGGAGAGGGCAGGCTGCGCACATACAGGGCGGTGAGACCCGCCATTGCCACACCATCGAGACGGATGGCACCGTCATCAGCGCTGACAGGAAGCCGGCGCTCCACGACCTCACTGTTGAACGAGATCACGGTGGCGCCGCGCCTCTGCAGGGCAGTTGCCACGGCCTGCAGCTGAAGATCTCCGGGGGGACCCAAAAGCCCAACGCGAGGGGACTCCCTCAGATTCACGGGGCAGGATGACGCAGCTTGCTTATCCTAAAGACTGATGTTCTACGATCTCAGGAGGTAAAGCAGAAATGCCAGAAAAAATGAAAAAGCCCAACCCATTCACCCAGTACGCGCTGCCTGGGCTGCGCCCTGCCCAACCAGCCCGCAACAGGGAGGAGTGGGTCACCACAACGGCTCTGGGCGAGGAAGGGGGCAACTGCGGCGATGGAATCGTTACTTCCTACGCGCTCGGCGAAGAGGGCGGCAACGGCTGGGACCCGGTCATCACGACCCAGGCCCTCGGGGAGGAAAGCGGCAGCGGTCTCACCCCGACACCAACCCCTGGCCGGCACGAGCCGCTGAGGGGGCGGATGCCCGGGCGATCCCGCATGGCCTCGCCGCTGAATCCGTTCGCCCCCATCGCCCCGCAACGAGTGGCAACCACCCCCCTAGAACGAGCGGGCTGGCCCGCAGACACCCCGGGGGGAACCATGGCAGCCCCCTCCCCGATGACAGCCCAAACAACCTGGCCGGCAGCACCGCTGACCTGAAGCGCAGGGCAGACAGGCACCCATCAGCCGCGCCTATCAGAGAAATCAGCAGGCCCTATCCCCACAGGCAGCCACACGCCCACACAACCCGCAACATCCCGTTACAGTGCGGTTCGGCGGGATTCCGCCCTTTCCTCCCGCTCCGGCCTTCGGGCTTGGGCACACCCTCTCGAACTCATGACTGCCACAATCCAACAGCGCTCCGGCGCTTCGGCGTGGAACCAGTTCTGCGATTGGATCACCTCCACCAACAACCGCCTCTATGTGGGCTGGTTCGGTGTGCTGATGATCCCTTGC
>JBKDOZ010000142.1:0-8711 GCA_046342735.1 Synechococcaceae cyanobacterium | reverse complement strand
GGCCGGCGGTGAAGCTCTCGCCCACATGGGCGGCGCTGAGGGCCTCCAGCGGGCCCTCCAGCAACAGTCGCTGACCCGCCAGCAGCAGCTGGCCCGCCGCAATAATCTGAACCGGCAGCTGGTTCATCGGCGGGCTGCCGATGAACTGGGCCACGAACCGATTGGCCGGCCATTGGTAGAGCTCCATCGGCGTGCCCAGCTGCTGCAGCCGCCCGCCGTTGAGCACGGCGATCCGGTGCCCCATCGTCATCGCCTCCACCTGGTCGTGGGTGACGTACAGGGTGGTGGTGCCGAGCTGGCGTTGCAGCGCCGTGATCTGGGCGCGGGTGCCGGTGCGCAGCTTGGCGTCGAGGTTGCTGAGCGGTTCATCCATCAGGAACACCGCCGGCTGGCGCGCGATTGCCCGCCCCAGCGCCACCCGCTGCTTCTGGCCCCCGGAGAGCTCTTTCGGTAGGCGGGCCAGCAGCGGTTCGAGCTCCAGCATCCGCGCCACTTCGTTCACCCGTCGCTCGATCGCGGCCTCCCGCGGCGAGGGCAGCCGTAGGGGGGCAGGCCAGCGTCGGCCGAGGCGATGCAGGGCATCCTGCAGTTGCTGGGGGGCGCTGCGGGGGCGGCTGCGGCGCAGGCCGAAGCTCAGGTTGTCGGCCACCGTGAGGTGGGGATAGAGCGCGTAGCTCTGGAACACCATCGCCACATCGCGCCGCGATGGCCGCAGGCCCGTGACGTCGCGACCGCCCACGTGGATCGAGCCGCTGGTGGGGCTGTCGAGCCCCGCCAACAGGCGCAGCAAGGTGCTTTTGCCGCAACCTGAGGGGCCCACCAGCACCAGGAATTCGCCATCGGCGATCGCGAGGTCCAGGGCGCGCAACACCGGCACCGGCTCCGCGTCGGCGCTGCCACGGCGGGGTGGGTAGGTCTTGCTGACCTGCTGGAAGCGAACGTCGGCCAAACTGGCGCAGCAACCGCCGGATCCTAGGGTTGGGGATCCGACGGCCCCGGCGGCCGCTTCCCCGTGCAGTTCATCGACCAGGCCCGCATCCTCGTGCGCGCCGGCCGCGGCGGCGATGGCATCGTCGCCTTCCGGCGTGAGAAATACGTGCCCGCCGGCGGCCCCTCCGGTGGCGATGGTGGCCGTGGCGGCGACGTGGTGCTGGTGGCGGACGCCAATCTGCAGACCCTGCTCGATTTCCAGTACAAACGGCTCTTCGCCGCCGACGACGGCGTGCGCGGTGGCCGGAACCGCTGCAGTGGGGCCGGTGGCCGCTCCCTCACCATCCGCGTTCCCTGCGGCACCGAGGTGCGCGATGCCCGCACCTCCATCCTGCTGGGGGATCTGGTGGAGCCGGGCCAGGAGCTGGTGGTGGCCCACGGCGGCCGCGGCGGCCTCGGCAATGCCCACTACCTCAGCAACCGCAACCGGGCGCCGGAGAAGTGCACCGAGGGTCGGGCCGGCGAGGAATGGCAGCTGCAGCTCGAGCTCAAGCTGCTGGCGGAGGTGGGCATCATCGGCCTTCCCAACGCCGGCAAGAGCACCCTGATCGCCGTGCTCTCCGCCGCCCGTCCCCGCATCGCCGACTATCCCTTCACCACGCTGGTGCCGAATCTGGGGGTGGTGCGTCGCCCCAGCGGGGATGGCACGGTGTTTGCCGACATTCCCGGGCTGATCGAGGGGGCCTCACGCGGTGCCGGGCTGGGCCATGAATTTCTGCGCCACATCGAGCGCACCCGCCTGCTGTTGCACCTGGTGGATGCTTCGGCGGACGACGTGGTGGCCGATCTGGCGGTGGTGGAGGGCGAGCTGCTCGCCTACGGCCACGGCTTGCCGGAGCGGCCCCGGTTTGTGGTGCTCAACAAAATCGATGTGCTCGATGACCAACAGCGGCGGGAGCTGGCCCAGCAGGTGCAAGCCCACACGGGGCAACCCCCGCTGCTGATCTCTGCAGCGGCATCCCAGGGGCTGGATGCCCTGCTGGCCCGGGTGTGGCAAGAGCTGGAGCAGGAGCGGGGTGCGATCCAGGCGTCAGCGGATCTGACGCAAACAACCCCGCTCACGGCTTACAGCGAGCGCCGCAGTCAGTCGTCGTAGACGAGGCACTCGGGGGCGTCGGGGTTGAGGTCGCAGAACACCTCAAGCGGCGTGGGGTCGTGGTTGTCTTCGGGATGGTGGGACTTGTACTCCTCCAGGCCCTTGAGCTCCTGCTCGAGATGGCGCACCTTGCCGTCGTCGCCAGCGGCTTTGGCCGCCTCGATCTCGACCTTGTCCTTCTCGATGTGCTCGTCGATGCTTTTCATGCCAGAAGCCGACCCCCGAGGACCGGAACGAACCGGGCCCACCATAAGGGGATCGGTGAGGGGGCGGGAGCGCCATGTGCGGCCCCGCTGATCCATGTTGACAATCGCGCCTGCCGCACCCTTGGCGGATCGGGGGCGGCGGATCCAGCTCCGCTTCGCTACCAGAAGGGAAGTGGCTCAGGCAGGCAACGCCCATGACCCGCATCCGCCAGCGGCGCGACCGCCATTTCATCGACGAGAGCGCACGGCTCTTCTGGATCAACGGTCCGGAGAACCATTGCTATCTCTCCGAGCAGCGGCAGTGGCGCCGTGGCCTCAGCTTTGACCAGGTGCTCGAGTGGAAGCAGTGCGCCCCCAGCGGTCTGGTCAGCCAGCGCTTCTCCAGCGTGCAGGCCGCCTGTGAGGCTTTCGAGCACGCCCAGGTGGTCTGGTCGAATGATCTCTATCTGCGGCGGATGGGCGACCAAATGCAGGCCCACCGCAGCGCTGACGACTACAAGCCCACCGCGATGAAGCAGGCCGAAGCCCAGGGGGCCCCGGTGCGCTGCCAGCCCTGGCGGTTGCCTGAGCCCAGCGGTCCCGTCTGCGGGCTGGCGCCCCGGGCTGATGGCGGCGGGCCCGGGGCGCTGCAGGGGGCGGAGATGCCCCATCCGCACCGGCGGCGCCGCTCAGCTGGCCATCTCGCTGAGCACTAGCCAGCGCTCCTCGGCGGCGGCGATCCGCTCGATCAGCTCGGCCAGCTCGCGGCTGCGCTCCTCCAGGGCCCCATGGTCGAGATCGCCGGCACCGGACAGATTCCCCTCCAGTTCGGCTCGTCGCTGTTCCCAGGCCGGCAGGTCGCGCTCGATGGCCTCCAGCTCGCGACTCTCCCGGTAGCTGCGCCGCCGGGGCGCAGCGGCGGCGGGGGCCCCGCTCGCGGTTGGCTCTTGGCTTGGCGTTGCCGCCGGGCTGGAGGCTGCCCCAGGGTTCGCGGACACCGCCGGACTTGCTGCTGCACGGGTTGTCTCCCGCCGCGCCTGCTTCTCCAGATAGGCGCTGTAGTTGCCTTCGAAGCGCTCCAGCCGGCCCCCTTCGAAGCAGAAGAGGCGGTCCACCGTGCGGTCCAGAAACCAGCGGTCGTGGGACACCACCACGACGCAACCGCGGAAGTCGTCGAGGAAGTCCTCCAGCACCGCCAGGGTGTGCACGTCCAGGTCGTTGGTGGGCTCGTCGAGGAGCAGCACGTTGGGGGCCTCCATGAGCAGCCGGCACAGGTGCAGCCGCCGCCGCTCGCCGCCGGAGAGCTTCGCCACCGGCTGGTGCTGCTGCGCCGGCGGGAACAGGAAACGCTCCAACAGCTGGGAGGCGCTGAGTTCACGGCCCTCCACCGCCACCCGGCTGGCGGCCTCCTGCACCACATCGATCACCTTGCGCTCCGCCGCCCGCTCCGCTGCGCCTCCCAGCAGCACCTCGCTGTGCTGGTCGAAGTAGGCCAGCTTCACGGTGCCGCCGAGCTCCAGCTGCCCGCCTGCCGGGGCGCGACGGCCGGCGAGCACCTCCAGCAGGCTCGACTTCCCCGCCCCGTTGGGGCCGATGATCCCCACCCGGTCCTCCGGGTCGAAGTCATAGGCGAAGCCCTCCAGCAACTGCCGCTCGCCCACGGCGACCGCCAGGTTGTCGGCGCTGATCACACGCCGTCCCAGCCGCTGGGCGGTCGCCGCCATCGCCACCGTGCCGCGCAGCTGGCGCGCCGGTGCTTGCCGCAGCGCCTCGATCCTCTGGATGCGCGCCTTCTGCTTGGTGCTACGGGCCTTCGGGCCCTGCCTCAGCCAGGCCAGCTCCCGCCGCAGCGTGCCCCGCAGCCGCGCCGCCCCCGCCTCCTCCGCCGCGTCTTCCGCCGCCCGCTGCTCCAGGTAGCGGCCGTAGCCCCCCTCGTACGCCCGCGCCTCGCCCCGCTCCACCGCCACGATGCGCCGCGTCACCCGATCCAGCAGGTAGCGGTCATGGGTGACGAGCACCAGGGCACCGCTGAACCGCTCCAGCCAGTGCTGCAGCCACTCCACCCCATCGGCGTCGAGGTGGTTGGTGGGTTCGTCGAGCAGCAGCACATCGGGGTTGGCCACCAGCGCCGCCGCCAGCGCCACCCGCCGACGGTTGCCACCGGAGAGATCGCCCAGCCGCCGCTGTCCATCCCCCACCCCCAGCCGCTCGAGCACCTCCCGGCACTGTTGCTCCAGGCCCCAGGCGTCCAGCTCATCCATGCGGCGGTGCAGATCGCCCAGCCGCGCCAGCAGGGAGCGATCCTCCCCGCCGCTCGCCAGCTGCTGGCTGAGCCGTTCGTGCTCGCCCAGCAGCGCCTGCCGCTCGCCGCCTCCGGCGAACACCGTCTCCAGCACGGTGGCCTCCCCATCGGTGGCCGGTTCCTGCTCCATCCGCACCACCCGCAGCCGGGGCGCCACCCGCCGCTCCCCGCGGTCGAGCGGTTCCTCCCCCGCCAGCACCTTGAGCAGGGTGCTCTTGCCGGCGCCGTTCGGGCCGATCAGGCCGAGCCGCTCCCGCTCGCCCACGTGCAGGTCGAGCCGGTCGAAGAGGGGGCGAAGGCCGAAGTCGCGGCCGGCGCCCACCAGGCTGATCAGGCTCATGGTCGCGTCACCGGCCGCTGGCGCTGTTGCTCCAGCCAGTCGAAGACGCTCTTGTCCCCCACGTCGGCGGCGGCGGCCATCGGGAACTTGCGCAGGCAGAGCAGCAACAGCAGCCCGGCCTGCACCGCCAACAGCGCCAGGGTGGTGTCCGGCCCCAGCAGGCCACCCAGCCGCCCGAGCAGGGCCACCGGCAGCAGCAGGGTGACGCCGATCGCCTCGGGGCGGCGGAAACAGAAGAACTCCTTGAAGCCCACGCCCGCCAGGGCGGCGAAGAAGGGGCCGATCGCCAGGATCCACAGCGGCTGCTCCGCCAGCGCCGGCAGCAGGTGGGCCGTCCCCACCCGCAGCGCCAGGGCCAGGCCCCCCAGGCAGCCCGCCAGCCAGAAGACCTGCAGCAGCCGGTGCAGCGGCCGCAGATAGATGTGGATCCAGCGCAAGGCCAGGCCCAGACCCACCGCCATCGTCACCAGCCAGGGCCACAGCGTGGCGGGCCCCAGCAGCCGCCACTGGGCGAGCAGGGCCAGCTGGGCTACGGCCACCGCCGTGAGCGCCAGGCGGTACCCCAGCACGTCCTGGCGGTCGCGCTCGGTGATCGTGTAGGTGCCGTACACCCCCTCAAACACCGGATCGGCGGGGGGGGCGGCAGGGCTGCTGCTCATGGTCCGGGCGGGGGCTCGCTGCCCACCAGTGTGGCCAGCGCTGGCGCCGCCGGGACGATGCCGGAGGGGCGGAGGGGAAACAGCGCTCCGAAGTAGTCGTTGCGCCAGGCCGCGTCGAAGCAGGTGGCGGCGACACCAGGCAGGGCGAAGAAGCGTTGGCGCCAGGCCCACAGGGCCGGCAGCTGCCACAACGGCCGCCGGCTCACCCCGAAGAGGGGCGCGTACACCAGCTCCAGGCGGATCAGGGTGGGGAAGAGCACCACGTCCGCCAGCGTCAGCCGCTCGCCGCACAGCCAGGGGCCCCGGGCCGTCAGCTCGGCCTCCACCGCAGCCAAGGTGTCGAACAGGTCCCGCTCCGCTTCGTCGTAGGCCGCCTGGGTGCGGGCGAAGCCACAGCGGTAGACGCCGTCGTTCACCGCACCCTGCAGGCGCTCCCGCCAGGCGTCGATCGTGGGCCGCAGCGCCTCGGGGTTGAGTTGGGGCGCTCCCGCGGGGGCCGGCCAGAGATCGAGCCATTCGATCAGCCGCGCGCTTTCGTTGACCACCAGCCGCTGCTGCCCCTGCGACCACAGCGCTGGCACCGTGGCGGGGGCGTTGGCGGCGGCGCCGCTGCGGCGGTAGAGCTCACGCAGGGTGTGGCAGCCGGCGAAGGGTGGGGTGAAGCGCCAGCGGCCGGCGGCCGGATCGGGTTCCACCACCAGGAGGCCCACCGATTCCTCCAGCCCCCGCAGCCGCCAGACCAGCCAGGCGCGGTGGGCCCATGGGCAGCTGCGCCCCACGATCAGCTGGTGCGAGCCGGCGGCGGCGGCGTCCACCGGCAGGGGGGGCAGTGCAGCGAAGGCGGGGGCGGGGCGGCGGTAGCGGCCCTCGGCGTCGGCGGGGCCCAGGCCCCCCATCAGGGCCCGCCACTGCCGGTGCCAGAGACAGCGGGCGGTCTGCACCAGGGCCGCGGGCGGGGGCATGGCGGCGGGGAACGGCGGAACCCCCCGATCCTGCGTCAGGCTGGGGACGCTTGTGCGCGATCGGCGATGGGCAGGGTGCTGGTGGTGGCGGCCACCCACGGCAATGAACGCAATGCCGGCTGGCTGCTGGAGGGATGGCGGCAGGATCCCGCCTCCCTGGACACCTCGGGCCTGGCGGTGGAGCTCACGATCGGCAATCCCGCCGCCTGGGCGGAGGGCCGCCGCTATATGGATCGCGACCTCAACCGCAGCTTCGATCCCGCCCTGCTCGACGATCCGGCCCGAGCGGAGCGGGAGGTGGGGCGGGCCCGGGAGCTGCTGGCGCTTTACGGCCCCGACGGCCGCAGCCCCTGCCCGGTAGCCCTTGATCTGCACAGCACCACCGCTGCCATGGGCAATTCGCTGGTGGTCTATGGGCAACGGCCGGCGGATCTGGCGTTGGCGGCCGGCCTGCAGCAGCAGCTGGGCCTGCCGATCTACCTGCACGAGGGCGATCCCGCTCAGACGGGCTATCTGGCGGAGCGCTGGCCCTGCGGGCTGGTGATCGAGGTGGGGCCGGTGCC
Organism: Synechococcaceae cyanobacterium; assembly: GCA_046342735.1. Classification (GTDB taxonomy): domain Bacteria; phylum Cyanobacteriota; class Cyanobacteriia; order PCC-6307; family Cyanobiaceae; genus Cyanobium. Next base: position 1,614 of record JBKDOZ010000142.1, on the reverse strand, counting down.
GCAGGGGGTGCTCACCGCCCGCCTGGCGCGCCAGAGCCAGCTGGCCCTGGAGGCGGCGCTTGAGCAGCTGGCCCGGGCCCGCGCCGGCCGCCAGAGCCAACCGCGCTCGCTTGTGGTGCACCGCCATCTCGGCAGCCTCGACCTCCCCCGCGATGCCGCTGGCAATCCCGCCGCCCTGGTGCATCCGCAGCGCCAGCACCGCGACTGGCAGCCGCTGCGCCCCGGCGATCCCCTCTTCCTCTCCCGCAGCGGCGAAACGTTGCCCTACGGGCCGCCGGCGGCCCTGGGAGAGGAAACCGTCTGGCCGGTGTTCATCAACGAGGCGGCCTATGGCGAGAAGGGCATCGCCCTGGGGCTGACGCGCCGGGAGGTCTGGCCGGTGGAGCGGGCCTGGGCGGAGGCGCTGCGCGGCCTGTGCGCCTCACTGGAGGCAGAGCCGGCCGGATGATCAGCTCCAGCTGCCGCCGCGGCGTTTCGGGCGGGTCTTCCAGGGCCTGGGGCTGCCGTCGTACAGGATCTGCACCACGCGGCGTCCGTCGCTTGAGACGCGCACCACGGTTTCCCGGCTCGGAGCCTGGCCGGCTTCCTGCCAGCCGGGGGGACCTCCGGGAATGCGGAAGAGAAAGCCGGCCTCGCCATCCTCCACCAGGCAGTTGCCACCGTCGATGCGCTGCATGCAGGAGGAGGGGCGATAGGCGGAGTCGCCGCCATTGCGGCTTGCGGCCGCCTGGCGAGCCAGGGCCACGGCCCGGCCCAGCCGTCCCCAGGGCTGGCCGCCCGCCTCGAAGGAGCTGCCCACATCGCCTTCGGCCCTCAGGGGCTGCCAGGGGAGGGTGGGGGCCAGGCCCGCCGCCAGCAGGGCGAGCAGCAGGGGAAGGGCGCGGGGCCGGAGCCCGCGGCGGCGGGGAGGGATGGAGGGGGAGGCCATGGGGGTCAGCCGCAGACGAGGGTGGCTTGTTCCTTGGTGCAGGGCAGATCGGTGGTGCTGCCGTCGGCCCAGTAGATGCGGAGGCGATCGTCGTCGGTGCCGCTGCGCAGGGTGAGCGACTTCACCACGCCGGCGGGGGGCTTGCCGGATCGATCGGAGCCGTTGGCGCGCTCGCTGGCCACCTTGTTGACCCGTTCTTCGAGCTGCTGGATCTTGAACTCCAGCTCATCGATGCGCTGGGCCTCGGCGCTGGGGCCGCGCTGGCAGCCTCCGAGCAGCAGGGTGGCCGCCACGAGGAGGGAGAGGGGCAGGAAGCGGGGGCGATGGGCGGCTCTGGTGGCGCCGGCGCGGGGGGTCACAACCAGGGGCATCAGAAACGACGGCCTTGCATCCCTTCCTCTAGCAACGCCGGCGGGGCTCGTCCGACCCCTGCCCCGCCCGTCGTGGAACTTTCTTCATGAACCCCCTTTACACAACCCGCAACATCCCGGTACAGTGCGGCTCGGCGGGATTCCGCCCTTTCCTTCCGCTCCGGCCTTCGGGCCTGGGCACACCCTCTCGAACTCATGACTGCCACAATCCAACAGCGCTCCGGCGCTTCGGCGTGGAACCAGTTCTGCGATTGGATCACCTCCACCAACAACCGCCTCTATGTGGGCTGGTTCGGTGTGCTGATGATCCCTTGC
>JBKDOZ010000141.1:0-5008 GCA_046342735.1 Synechococcaceae cyanobacterium | reverse complement strand
TGGAGGCCTGGTGTGGCCGCGCCAGGGGCTGGGGCTATCCGGTCCATCCGGTCTCCCTGCCGGATGGCCGTGGATTGGAGGCCCTGCGGGCCACCCTGGCGGGCCCTGGCCTGGTGGTGGTCTGCGGCCCCTCCGGAGTGGGCAAGAGCAGCCTCCTCAATGCCCTACGACCGGATCTGGCCCTGCGCACCGGTGCCGTGTCCGGCCGGCTGCAGCGGGGTCGCCACACCACCCGCCATGTGGAGCTGTTTGCGCTGGGGGAGGCCCTGGTGGCCGATTCCCCCGGCTTCAACCGGCCCGAGCTGCCGGACGACCCCACGGCCCTGGCGGCCCTGTTCCCCGAGCTGCGACGGCGCCTGGCGGAAACCCCCTGCCGCTTCCGCAACTGCCGCCACCAGGGCGATCCGGGCTGTGCGCTGGAGGGCGGCTGGGATCGCCAGGATCTCTACGGCCAGTGCCTGACAGATCTGGAGACCCGCCAACAGGAACGGGGGCCGGCCCGCTTCGCCCCCGTTGCCACAGGCCCGCGCCAGCGGGGCGATCGGCTGGAACCCCGCCTCGATCCGCGCTTGCGCCGGGGTTCCCGGCGCACCGGCCGTCAGCGGCTGGAGGAGGAGAGCGAGGGGGACCTCAGCCCCCCATCCCCATCCCCGGCAGGTTGAGATCGAGGCCGCCGGTGAGGGCCTCCATGCGTTCGCGCATGGTGGTGGTGGAGATGTCGTAGGCGTTGCTGAGGGCTGCCAGCACCGAGGTTTCGGCGCTCTCGGCGCCCTGGCTGAGGAGCTCCGGCGCGATGCTCACCCGCAGCGGCTGCTGGTTGCCTGAGATCCACACGCTCACCAGACCGTTGCTGCTCTTGCCCTCCAGCTCCATCGCATCGAGCTCTTCCTGGAGCTTCTGGGCGTCCTGCTGAATCTGCTGAGCCTTGCGGAAGGCGCCGGCAATGTCGCCGAAGTTGGGGAGACCGAAGCCAGCCATGCCGTGCCGAGGGGGGACGTTCGCGAACGGTATCAGGGCGTGGAAGGCCGGTCAGCGCGGCTCTGGAAAGCCCAGGCGCTTCACCTCCGGGTGCAGGGCGATGCCGCGCTCCTGCAGCACCCGCTCCTGCACCAGCCGGATCAGGGCGTCGATGTCTGCCGCGCTGGCCGCGCCGGTGTTGACGATGAAGTTGGCGTGGATCGGCGACACCTCCGCGCCGCCCACCCGCAGCCCCTTGAGGCCGAGGGCTTCGATCAGTTGGCCGGCCTTCTCCGGTTCGGGGTTGCGGAAGACGCTGCCGCAGCTGGGCTGTTGGTAGGGCTGGGTGCTGGTGCGGCTGTGCAGGTTGGCGCTGGTGCGGGCGCTGACCGCGGCGGGATCGTGGCCGCTCTCCAGCTGGAAGTGGGCGGCGAGCACCAGCAGGGGCTCCTGCTGGAGGCGGCTGTGGCGGTAGGCGAAATCGAGCTGGGCCAGGTCGAGGCTGAAGGGCTCGGCGGGACGGGCGGGGTCGATCACCTCGGCGCTCAGGAAGCTCTCGGCCAGGCAGCCGCCCTGGGCCCCGGCATTCATCACCACCGCCCCGCCGACGGTGCCCGGGATCCCCACCGCCCACTCCAGCCCCGCCAGACCGAGTCGGGCCGCCTTGCGGGCCAGGGTGGGGATCGGTTCCCCTGCCTCCGCCTCCACCCGTCCGCTGGCGGCGTCGAGTCGGCTGCCCTGGAGGCGCCGGTTGCACAGCGTGAGGCCGTCCAGGCCGGCGTCGGCGATCAGCAGGTTGGAGCCGGCGCCGATGCAGCGGTAGGGGAGGCCTTCGGACACGGCCCAGGCCGCCAGGGCGATCAATTCCTCGCGGCTGGCGGGTTCGGCGAACCATGCGGCCGGACCCCCCACCTTCCAGGTGGTGAATTCCCCCAGGGGGACGTCGCGGCGCAGGCCGGGGGGGGCGGCGGCGGCCACCTCAGGCGGCGAGAGCCGGCGGGGTGTCGCCGAGGCGTGCCAGTCGATCCCAGAGGCTGGTGACATCGCCGGCTCCCATCGCCAACACAAGATCGCCCCTCTGGCTGGCCTGCGCCAGCTGCGCGACCAGCTCGTCGAGGCTGTCGGCCGCCTGCACCGGCAGGTGGGGGGCGTGGCGGCGCACCGCCTCCGCCAGGGCGACGCTGGAGACGCCCTCGATCGGGGCCTCCCCGGCGGCGTACAGGGGCGCCACCAGCACCGCATCGGCGTGGGCGAGTGCGGCGGCGAATTCCTCGAGGAACTGGGCGGTGCGGCTGTAGCGGTGCGGCTGGAACACCGCCAGCAGGCGGCGGGGTGGCATCGGCAGCGGGCTGCGGCCGCTCTCCACCATCAGGCGGGCCATCGCCAGGGTGGCGGCCACCTCGCTGGGGTGGTGGGCGTAGTCGTCGACGATCACCCGTTCCTGCCAGATGCCCCGGCAATCGAAGCGGCGGCCCGGGGGCTGCAGGCCGGCCACGGCTGCCTGCAGGTCGGCGAAGGGCACGCCCTCCAGCCGGCAGGCGGCGATCGCCGCAGTGGCGTTGCTGAGGTTGTGGCGACCCGGCAGGGGGAGCTCCAGGGTGCCCACCCGCACGCCGTTCTCGTAGAAGTCGGCGCGGGTGCCGTCGCCGCGCTCTTCGCTGGCCAGGGCGGCGAAATCAACCCCCTCAGCCGTTTCGATCGACCACCAGCTGTGGGCCTGGAAATGCTCGCGTAGCACCGGGCAGTCGTGGTTGGCGAGCAGCCGCTGGCTGCCGGCGGCGAAGCGACGCAGGGTGTCGATCAGGGACTGGAGGTCGGGGTAGTGGTCGGTGTGGTCGAGCTCGATGTTGGTGAGCACCCCCAGGTGGGAGGCGAATTTCACCAGCGAGCCATCCGATTCGTCGGCCTCGGCCACCAGCAGGCGCCCCTCCCCCTGGCGTCCGTTGCTGCCGAAGGCGGGCACCACGCCGCCGATGACCGCGGTTGGGTCCTGGCGGGTTGCCTCCAGCAGGGTGGCCACCAGGGTGCTGGTGGTGGTTTTGCCGTGGCTGCCGGCCACGGCGATGGAGGGCTGGGCGTTGATCAGCGCCGCGAGGATGTCGGAGCGGTGCAGCACGGTGAGGCCGCGGCGGCGGGCTTCCGCCAGCTCGCCATTGCTTTCGGGCACCGCGGAGCTGATCACCACCGTGGGGGCGTCCCCCCCGTCGTCGCAGAGAGCCGCGATGGTGGCCGCCTCCTGGCGGGGAAACACCCGCACGCCCTGCTGCCGCAGCCCCTCCACCACCGGCGTTGTGCGGGGGTCGGAGCCACTCACCCGGAAGCCGCGGGCCGCCAGGATGCTTGCCAGGGCGGACATGCCGATGCCGCCGACGCCGATGAAGTGGAGAGGAAGCTGGCGATCGAGCGTCAGGGTCAAGGGCGCCTCCAGGTTCAGCTGAAGATAGGTCGGGAGGGGCCCCTCGTTCTTTTACGAGTTGCGTCGGAAGTCCGGATTTCTCCGCAGCGGCTGCCCCCGCACGGTTTGGGTGGAATCGCCTCCCCCGGCGGGTTCTGCGGTCTTACGCCGCAGCCCGCAGCCCGCCTCCCCGGCGGTGCGCCACAGCGGCGGGGCCCGGTCGGCCCGGCGATTTCTGTATGATCGGCAGCCGAAAAGACCCTTGCTAGCGGATTTCGCCGCTTGACGCCATGACCCTCCGCGTTGCGATCAACGGATTCGGCCGCATCGGTCGCAACTTCATGCGCTGCTGGCTGAGCCGCGGCGAGAACACCGGCATCGAGGTGGTGGGCATCAATGGCTCGGGGGATACCAACACCAACGCCCACCTGCTGAAGTACGACTCGATGCTCGGCCCCCTGCGCAATGCGGAGGTGAGCATCACGGAAGACACGATCATCATCAACGGCAAAACGATCAAAACCTTCTACGACCGCAATCCCGCCAACCTGCCCTGGAAGGAGTGGGGCGTGGATCTGGTGATCGAGTCCACCGGTGTGTTCAACGACGACGTGGGTGCCAGCAAGCACTTCGATGCCGGCGCCAAGAAGGTGATTCTCACCGCCCCGGGCAAGGGCGCCAAAGTGGGCACCTTCGTGGTGGGCGTGAATGCCGATGAATACCGCCACGAAGAGTGGGACATCCTCAGCAATGCAAGCTGCACCACCAACTGCATGGCGCCGATCGTCAAGGTGATCGACCAAACGTTCGGCATCGTCAAGGGCACGATGACCACCACCCACAGCTACACGGGTGATCAGCGCATCCTCGATGCCGCCCACCGCGACCTGCGCCGTGCCCGCGCCGCCGCCGTCAACATCGTCCCCACCAGCACCGGTGCTGCCAAGGCGGTGGCCCTGGTGTATCCGCCGGTGAAGGGCAAGCTCAGCGGCATCGCCCTGCGAGTGCCCACCCCCAACGTGTCGGTGTGCGACATGGTGTTCGAAACCGGCCGCGACACCAGCGCTGAGGAGGTGAATGCCGCCCTGCAGGCCGCTTCCCAGAACGGCATGAAGGGCATCATCAAGTACTGCGATCTGCCGCTGGTGTCGAGCGACCACGCCGGCACCGACGAGAGCACGATCGTGGACGCCGACCTCACTCTGGTGATGGGCGGCAACATGGTGAAGATCGTCTGCTGGTACGACAACGAGTGGGGCTACAGCCAGCGCGTTGTCGATCTGGCCGAGATCGTTGCCAAGAACTGGAAGTGAGCTTCGGCCTCAAATCCCGTTGAGTTGAGCCGTCCTTCGGGGCGGCTTTCTTTCGTGGTGCTGCGGGGTTGGCATGGGGCCATACCCCGCCCGCTCCGGCGATCAGCCCCGTCGCCGGCTCCGGTAACGCAGCCTGCGGGCCTGGGTCAGGGCGGCCCCAACACCGAGGATGGGCAGGGGGCCGGGTACGGGAGTCACGCCTGTGGTAAAGGCAAAGCTGACTTCGCTGGGGTTGGTGTTTGTGTAAACGAAATTGATTTGCGAGTGGCTTCCAAGGAATCGAGCCACAAAGCCAGAGTGGCGACTGGCAGCGGAGCCACTCCCCGTGATGGTTTGCCCGCTC
>JBKDOZ010000140.1:0-21441 GCA_046342735.1 Synechococcaceae cyanobacterium | reverse complement strand
ATCTGGTACCGGCGCAATGCGGCCGTGACCAGCCTGGTGGGCACGGCCACCTCCACCGCCTCCGGAGCCGCTTCCGTGGCGGTGGAGGTGGCAGGAGCCGCCGGCAATGTGGCCGGCTCGGTGCTCCAGCCCCTGGTGTTCGATCCGCTGCGGCGCCTGCAGCAGGGGCGGGCGGGCCCGGCGAAGGGGCGGTGATCGACGATCGCCAGCGCCTCTGGGTGGCGGTCGATGGCATGGGGGGCGACCACGCCCCGGGGCCGATCCTGGAGGGGTGCCTGCGGGCTGTGGCCCTGCTGCCCCTGCGCATCCGCTTCGTGGCGGAGAGCGAGCGCCTGCAGCGGGCGGTGCGAGAACTGGGCCTGCAGGACGACCTCGACGACGCCCTGGCCCGGGGCCTGATTCAGCTGGTGCCCAGCGGACCATCCGTGGGCATGCAAGAGGAGGCCACCGTGGTCCGCCGCAAACGGGACGCCAGCATCAATCTGGCGATGGATCTGGTGAAGCGCGGCGAGGCCATGGCCGTGTATTCGGCCGGAAACTCGGGCGCGGTGATGGCCTCGGCCATCTTCCGCCTCGGGAGGCTTCCCGGCATCGACCGGCCGGCGATCGGGGCCCTGTTCCCCACCAAGGATCCCGAGCAGCAGGTGCTTGTGCTCGATGTGGGCGCCAACATGGATTGCAAGCCCGAATGGCTGCTGCAGTTCGCGCTGCTCGGCAGCATCTACAGCCGGGATGTGCTGCAGGTGAAACAGCCCCGCGTGGGCCTGGTGAACATCGGGGAGGAGGAGTGCAAGGGCAACGACCTCTGCCTCCGCACCTTTCCCCTCCTCACCGCAGAGCCACGCCTGCGCTTCGCCGGCAACTGTGAGGGCCGCGACATCCTCTCCGGCGACTTCGACGTGGTGGTCTGCGACGGCTACACCGGCAACGTGCTGCTGAAGTTCCTGGAGTCGGTGGGGGGCGTGCTGCTCGACGTGCTGCGGGCGGAGCTGCCCCGGGGCCGGCGCGGCAAGGTGGGCTCCGCCTTCCTGCGCAGCAACCTGGTGCGCATCAAGAAGCGCCTCGACCATGCCGAACACGGCGGGGCCCTGCTGCTGGGGGTGGATGGCATCTGCGTGATCGGCCACGGCAGCAGCAAGGCCCTCTCGGTGCTCAGCGCCCTGCGACTGGCCCACTCCGCCGCCAGCCATGGCGTGATGGAGGATCTGCACGCCCTTGGGGCAGTTGTGGTTGACTGAGCCCACCACGGGCGGAACTCCGGTGTCGCTTGGCGCAGGAACGGCGAATCCAGGCATTGCCCTGGTGGGCTGCGGCAGCGCCGTGCCCACGGCCCGCGTCAGCAATGAACACCTCAGCGAGCGGGTGGACACCAGCGATGACTGGATCCGCAGCCGCACGGGCATCGGCGCCCGCCACATCGCCGGGCCGGGGGAAACGGTCACCAGCCTGGCGGCGGCTGCCGCCAGGGCCGCGCTCGCCCACGCCGGCTGGCAGCCCGAGAGCGTTGACCTGATCCTGCTGGCCACCTCCAGCCCCGACGACCTCTTCGGCACCGCCCCGCGCGTGCAGGCCGCCATCGGGGCCCAGGGGGCCGTGGCCTTCGACCTCACCGCCGCCTGCAGCGGCTTCCTCTTCGCCCTCATCACCGCCGCCCAGTACGTGCGCGCCGGAACCGCCCGGCGGGTGCTGGTGATCGGTGCCGACCAGCTCAGCCGCTGGCTCGACTGGGACGATCGCCGCACCTGCGTGTTGTTCGGCGACGGGGCCGGCGCCGTGGCCGTGGAGGCGGCCCCCGCGGGGGAGGAGGGCCTGCTGGCCTTCCGCATGCGCTCCGATGGCAGCCGCAACGCCTGCCTCACCCTCGCCCAGCTCGAGGAGCACCGCCCCCTGCTGGGGGGCCTCTCCGCCCAGGTGGGGGGGTTCGCCCCGATCCACATGAATGGCCAGGAGGTCTACAAGTTCGCCGTGCGCGAGGTGCCGGCGGTGCTGGCCGAACTGCTGACAGACACCGGCATCCCCGCCGACCAGCTCAACTGGCTCCTGCTGCACCAGGCCAACCAACGCATCCTCGACGCCGTGGCCGACCGCTTCGCCGTGCCCCACGAACGGGTGCTGAGCAACCTGGCCTCCTACGGCAACACCTCCGCCGCCACGATCCCGCTGATGCTCGATGAGGCCGTGCGCGATGGCCGCGTGCGGGGCGGCCACCTGATCGCCAGCAGCGGCTTCGGCGCCGGGCTGAGCTGGGGCGGCGCCCTGTTGCGGTGGAGCGGCCCGCGGGGCTGAGGGAGCGCGGCGGGCCACGCCGTAATCTCGCCCCGGTTCGGCAAGGAAGGCATGGCCATCGCCTGGGTGTTTCCTGGACAGGGTTCCCAGAAGGTCGGCATGGCCGAGGCGGTGCTGGAGCTCCCCGGAGCCGCCGACCGTTTCGACCAGGCCTCGGCGCTGCTCGGCCGCGACCTCCTGGCGATCTGTGCCGGCACCGCCACCGGTGAGCTGGCCGATCTGAACGACACCCGCAACACCCAGCCGGCCCTGTTCGTGATCGAGAGCCTGCTGGTGGACAACCTGCACGCCCAGGGCCGCCGCGCCTCCCTGGTGGCCGGCCACAGCCTCGGCGAACTGGTGGCGCTCTACGCCGCGGGGGTCTTCGACGCCGACACCGGGCTGCGCCTGATGCGACGCCGCAGCGAACTGATGGCGGCGGCCGGCGGTGGGGCCATGACCGCCGTGATGGGCTTCGAGAGGGCCCAGCTCGAGGCCCTGGTGGCCGCCACCGAGGGGGTGGTGATCGCCAACGACAACAGCGACGCCCAGGTGGTGCTCTCCGGCACGCCGGATGCGGTGGCCGCCGTCAGCGCCGCGCTGTCCTGCAAGCGGGCCGTGCCGTTGGCGGTGTCGGGGGCCTTCCACTCCCCCTTCATGGCCGAGGCCGCCGAGGCCTTCGCCGCCGAGCTGGAGGCGGTGCCGTTCGCCGACGCGGCGATCCCGGTGCTCAGCAACACCGACCCCACCCCCGAAACCGCCGGGGGAGCCCTCAAGCAACGGCTCCGCCAGCAGATGGTGCGGGGGGTGCGCTGGCGGGAAACCATGGCCCGCCTGGCATCCGAGGGCATCGACACGGCGGTGGAGATCGGGCCTGGCACGGTGCTCAGCGGCCTGATCAAGCGCGGCTGCCCGGGCCTCTCCACCGCCCAGATCGCCGGCGCCGCCGACCTGGGGCTGTGACCACGCCAGCCCCAGTACTCCTGGACTCCCCCCGGGCCAATCTCCCTTACCAGATGATCAGCTGGCTGGTGGTGTGGCCCCTCTACCGGCTGCTCTTCCGGGGCCGCACCGCCGGAGGGGCGAACGTGCCGATGGACGGCGCCCTGGTGGTGGTCGCCAACCACGGCTCCCACATCGACCCGCCGCTCCTCGGCCACGCCCTCGGCCGGCCGGTGGCCTTCATGGCCAAGGCCGAACTGTTCCGCGTGCCGCTGCTCGGGCGCCTGATCCGCTCCTGCGGCGCCTATCCCGTGAGCCGCGGGGCCGGCGACCGGCAGGCGATCCGCACCGCCGGCGAGCGCCTGGCCCAGGGCTGGGCCACCGGCGTGTTCCTCGATGGCACCCGCCAGGCCAACGGCCGCGTCAACACCCCCCTGGCCGGCGCCGCCCTGCTGGCCGCCCGGGCGGGCGCCCCGCTGCTGCCGGTGGCCATCGTCAACAGCCATCGCGCCCTCGGCCCCCACGGCGCCCCCCTGCGGCTGGTGCCCGTGCACGTGCGCATCGGCACCCCGATCCCTCCCCCAGCCTCCCGCCGCCGCGAAGACCTCGACGCCGTGACCCGCGCCGCCCAGGAGCAAATCAACGCCCTCCTCGACCAGGGCCTGATCCGGTCCAACCGCCTTAGGGGAACCAGCCCTCGAGCTTCGCTTCCGCCCAGCTCCTGAGGTCGCGGCCGCTCACCACCCACAGCGCCGCCCGCACCCCATCGCCCCACACCCGCCGCCGCCCCTCGGTCCCGCACAAGCTGCCGCAGGGACCCGGCACGGGGGTGAGATGGATGCCGCGGCTGCCCGCCACGATCCGCCCCACCAACAAAGCGCGCGGCATGTGATCGCTGCTGGTCACGAGCAGGGCGTGGCGGATGCGGGCGCGGCGGAGGTCATCCACCAGGGAGGTGAAATTGGAGAGGGTGTCGCGGGCGCGGTAATCGAGGTGCACCTGCCCATGGGGCAACCCCGCCCGCTGCTCGAACAGCCAGTGGGCGTATTCGGGGTTGGTGCCCCCACTGACCACCACCGGCAGCCCCCGCAGCCGGGCGAGCTCGGCGGCGGTGATCTCCCGGTCCTTATCGCCCCCGAGCACCAGGATCATCTGGGGCGGCGGCGGCGACGGCCACCAACGTCCCCGCGAGAGCCAGAGCAGGGCACCGGTGGCGGCGGCGAGCAGCAGCAGGCGGGGCAGGCGCCAGGGGCGGCGGGGACGACGCCGGGCGCGGGGTTGGGCGCGGGGTTGGGCACGGGGTTGGGCACGGAGCGGCTGGGCACGGAGCGGCTGGGGGCGGCCCTGGCGGGGGCGAGGCTGGGGTGGCATCGGCGCCCCAGGGGGCCGCACCCTGCCGGCGCGACGGGCACGGCGCGGCGAGGCTCCCATCAGGCCTCCCCCACCGGACTGGTGGGATACAGCGGCAGCACTGGCGCCCAGGGGGCCGGCAGGCCCGCGGCGGCCCGCGCCCCGGCCACCGCCAGCAGCTCTTTCACATCGTCGGGCTGGAGGGCCGCCGCGCTGAGGCGCGGCCAGGGCTCGAGCGCCTCGATCCCCGGATGCAGCCGCGGCGGGCGCCGCTCGCTGATGCCCCCGGGCACCGTGGGATCAGGCTCATAGAGGCCGGCCACCACGCCGCGGCGGGGCAGCTCCTGCACCAGCCAGCAGGGGCCTGTGGCGGGGGCCTCACCCTGGCGCCAGAGGCGGCGGGCCGCCAGCTGGAAGCTGCTCACCCCATCGAGGGGAAGGGCAAGCTGCTGGGCCAGGGTGCGGGCCATCCCCACGGTCAGGCGGGTGCCGGTGAAGCCGCCGGGCCCGGTGGCCACCGCCAGGCGCGCCAGGGTGGGCCAGGAGGCGGCCGGCAGCACCGCCTCCACGCAGGCGAACAACTGCTGGGAGAGGGCCCGCCCCAGGGGAAAAGCCTCCAGGCGCTCCGGCTGCGGGGCGCCGAGCCGCTGCAGGCCCACCCCCAGCACCTCGCTGGAGCTGTGCAGCGCCAACAACAACCCCCCGTCGCGCGCCCCTTCGGCGGCGGCCCCCTTCATGTCGGCAGGGGCGCATCCGGCCGCAGGCGGCGCCAGCGGCCCGGATCGGCCCGGAAATCGCTGCAGGCGCGCACATCCCATTCGGTGCCCACCTGGCCCTCCGGCAGCGGCCGCACCTGCACGTGGATCACCGGCTGACGGGGGCGGACATCGGGGCAGGCGCTGAGCGGAGGTACTCCATGCTGCCGCTCGACCGTGTGATAGGCCTGGCAGCGGTCGACCCAGTGGCAGTCCACACAGATGCACATGCCGCAGCAGAGCGGGCCGGCGCCCATTCTGTCGGGTCCGCCCGAGCGGGCCGCCACCGTCCTGTGGCAGTCCCTACAACCGGAGCGCTGGCCCTTGCGCCTCAGCGAGCTGCCGGCAGGCACGGCGCTGGTGGGGGGGGCGGTGCGCGATGGGCTGCTCGGGCGGCTGGCGGAGCGACCCGACCTGGACCTGGTGGTGGTCCCGGAGGCCCTGGCCCTGGCGCGCTCCCTGGCCCGGCGGCTGGGGGGAAGCTTCGTGGCGCTGGATGCGGAGCGCTCGATCGCCCGCCTGGTGCTGCAGGGCTGGACGATCGATCTGGCCCGCCGGGTCGGCGACGACCTGGTGAGCGACCTGGATCGAAGGGATTTCACCATCAACGCCATGGCCCTGCCCCTGCCGGTTGCCGGAGAACCGGCGCCGGCGCTGGTGGATCCCCACGGGGGCTGGGCTGATCTGGCGGCGGGGCAGCTGGTGGCGATCCGCGAGGCCAATCTGCTGGAGGATCCGCTGCGGCTGCTGCGGGGGGTGCGCCTGGCGGCCGAGCTCGATTTCGCCATCGAACCCACCACCTGGGCCTGGATGGAACGCCACCACGAACGGCTGGGGGCGGTGGCCGGGGAGCGGGTGCTGGCGGAGCTGGAGCGGCTGGCGGCGGCACCGGCCGGCTCGCCCCGGCTGGCGACAGCGCTGGCGGCGGGTCTGCTGCAGCCGTGGGGTGGGGTGGCCCCGGGGGTGGGGGCGGAGCGGCTGGCGGGCCTCACCCGAGAGCGGGCCCAGGAGCGGGGGCTGACGGCCGAGGAGACGGCAACGGCACTGCCGCTGGCGCGGCTGGCGGCGGTACTGGAGGGGGAGGGGCTGGCGCGGCTGCAGGCGAGCCGGCGGCTGCAGCTGCGCTGCCGGCGGCTGCGGCGCTGGCGGCGGGAGCTGGCGGAGCGCACCGCGACCGATCTGGAGGGGCTCGGGGAAGGGGAGCGCCTGGAGCTGCAGCGCGATCTGGAAGAGGATCTGCCGGCCCTGCTGCTGGAACTGCCCCCCACCGCGGCCCGGGCGGCCCTGGCGCGCTGGAGAGACCCCGCCGATCCCCTCTTCCACCCCCGCCCCCCCCTCGATGGTCGCCAGCTGCAGCGGGAGCTGGGCATGGGGGCCGGCCCGGAGCTGGGGCGGCTGCTGGAGGCCCTCAGCCGGGAGCGGGCTTTCGGGCGCCTACCCGCCGCCACGGCCGAGGCACTGTCAGGGCAGCAGCGGCGCCAGGTGCTGATCGCTGCCCAGCGCTGGCGAAGCGCCAATGGGGCGCCGACGTGATTAACTTCTACCTGCACGGGCGCAAATGCACCGCCAGTCAAAGCTTTCCATCTTTCTGTCTCTCCCATGAGTGTTCGCCTCTATGTCGGCAACCTGCCGAGGTCTTTTGATGCCCAGGAGCTCGAGGCCCTGTTCACCTCCGTGGGGGAGGGTGTGCGCTTCAAGGCCGTGAACGACCGGGAAACCGGCACCTGCCGCGGCTTCGGCTTTGCCAACGTCGACGATCGCAAGACCGCTGAAGCGGTGATCGAGCAGCTGAACGGCCGCGACTTCGGCGGCAACAACCTGCGCATCGAGATCTCCGAGCGCCGCGACAGCCGCGCCGGCGCCCCCTCCGAGCGCCGCGCCCCCGGCGCCCCAGCTCCGGCCCGCCGGCCCGCAGACAAGGTGGTGCATGCCGACGGCGTGGACAGCGAGGCTCCGGATCCCCGCTGGGCGGGCGAGCTCTCCAAGCTCAAGGCCCTGCTGGCCAACCAGAAGGTCGGCGTCTGATCCGCCTCGGGATCACCCCTGCCATGGCCCTGCCAGAACCTGCCTTCTGGATCTGGCGGGGCCATCGCATCGCCTGGACCCGGGGCGGTGCTGCCGACGCCCCCCAGGCCGTGGTGCTCATCCATGGGTTCGGGGCCAGCCTGGGGCACTGGCGACACACCCTGCCGGCGCTGTCGGAAGGAGCCACGGAAGGATCCTTGGAAGGATCCTCGGTGTACGCGCTCGATCTGCTCGGCTTCGGCGCCAGCGACAAGCCCCGCTCCCAACTGGAAGGGGAGCCGGCCAGACCGGATGCCGTGCGCTACTGCTTCGACCTCTGGGCCGAGCAGGTGGCCGATTTTGTCGCGGTCTTGGTGCGTGCCGACGCCCCGGGCCGCCCCCTGCATTTGGTGGGCAATTCGATCGGCGGCATCGTGGCCCTCAATACGGCCCGCCTGCTCCAGGAGCGCGGCACACCGGCGACCCAGGTGGTGCTGATCGACTGCGCCCAGCGCACCCTCGATGAGAAGCGGATCGGCGAGCTGCCGATCTGGGAGCAGGCCGGGCGACCACTGCTGCGGCAGCTGGTGCGCCAGCGCTGGCTGCTGGCCCCCCTCTTCGCCACCCTGGCCCGGCCGGCCTTCATCCGCCGGGTGCTGCGGGTGGCCTACCCCAGTGGCGCCAACGTCGACGACGAACTGGTGACCCTGCTGCACCGCCCCGCCACCGACCCCGGCGCCGTGGAGAGCTTCCGGGGCTTCGTGAATCTCTTCCGCGACCATCTGGCCCCCGACCTGCTGGCGCAACTGACCCTGCCGGTGCGCATGATCTGGGGGGAGCGGGACCCCTGGGAAGCCCCGGCCGAAGCCCGTCGCTGGGCCGCCCAGCGCGACTGCGTCCGCGAGCTACGGGTGCTCGAGGGGCTGGGCCACTGCCCCCACGACGAAGCGCCGGAGCGGGTGAATCCGATCCTGCGGGAGTGGCTGGCGGCCGACACACTCCCCGCTCCGCCAACTCCACCTGCCCCCGATGCCCGGCGCGCCTGAGCCCCCGGGAGCGTCAGCGATAGCCCCGGCAGGATCAGCGGGCTTGGGCGATGACAAAGGAGCGGGGCAGGTCGAGGAATTTGCCGGCCGTGGGCACAAAAGCCCGATGGTTAAAAACGTCGTAATCAAGCTGCTCGATCACATCGAGGATGCCGCGGTAGAGGCGTAGCGAGGCCCACACCGGCCAGCGCGCATCGGGAGCAAGCCAGCGAACCCCGGCCTCGGAGCGCGCGAACCAGGAGCGGGCCCGCTGCAGCTGGAAGCGCATGAGAGCCCGCCAGTTGTCATTGACCACCCCGGCAAGAAGCTCGGCTTCCGAATAGCCGAAGCGCACAATCTCATCCTGGGGCAAGTAAATGCGTCCCCGCCCCCGATCCTCGCCCACATCGCGCAGGATATTGGTGAGCTGGTTGGCAATACCCAAGGCCACCGCCGCCTCCGATGTGTCGGGCCTGGCGCTCCACGGGGCCGAGGTGTAGGCCGGATCGAGCCCCATCACCTCCTGGGTCATCAACCCAACCGTGCCGGCCACGCGATAGCAGTACAGCTCCAACTCGCGGAAGCTGGGATAGCGATGGGTGTGAAGATCCATGCGCATCCCCTCGATCATGTCCAGGTAGGGCTGGATCGGCTGGGGATAGCGCTCGATCGTGTCGTGCATCACCAGATCGAGACCGTCGCGCACGCTGCCGGCAAACAGCTCGCGGGTGCGGGCCTCCCAGGCATCGAGCCGGGCGGCCAACTCGGCGGCGGGCCGGGCCTGGGCCTCCGGGCTGTCCATCAGCTCATCGGTGCGGCGGCACCACACATAGATCGCCCAGATGGCGCGGCGCTTGGCCGGCGGCATCAGCAAGGTGCCGAGATAAAAGGTTTTGGCCCACTCGGCGGTCTCCTGCCGGCAGGCCTCGTAGGCCTGCTCCAAGCTGGGCAGGGCGGTGCTGCTGGGGGCCACGGTGCGCACGGCGCTCAGACGGTCACTGGGGCCGGAGCGGCACCGGCCGGGCGGCCGCTGGCGGTGGCCCGGGGGGAGCGGTCGATGGCCTGGGCGCAGAGTTTGCCACTGAGCACGGCCCCCTCCATCGAAGCCAGATAGCGCTGCATGGTGTAGTCTCCAGCGAGGAAGAAATTGGCAATCGGTGTGGTCTGGTCGGGGCGGAGCTGCTGGCAGCCCGGCACGGTCTTGTACACCGACAAGGGGGTTTTCACCACCACAGATTTGCGCAATCTTGCTGGCTCGGGACCTTCAAAGTGCTGGGGGAACAGGCGCTTGAGCTCGTGCATCGTGGCGGCCACAATCTCCTCATCGGGGCGGCCGATCCAGTCCTTGGCGGGAGCGAAGACAAGCTCGAGCATCGAGCGGTCAGGGTCGGCATATTCGCGGCAGGTATTGCTCATGTCGGCGTAGACGCTGAGCAGATCGCTGCGACTGAACAGCAGGTGGTCGATCTCGGTGAGCTTGCGGTCAAACCAGAGGTGAATGTTGATGACCGGCACGCCATTGAGGCCATCGAGCTTGCGGAACGTGGGCAGTTCGCGCCAGGCATCGGGCAGCAGCAGCTTGAGTGGATCCACCGGCATGGCGCTCACATAGGCATCGGCAACCACGTCACGACCCTCCTGGCCGCGGATGCCGCCGATGCGCAGGGAAGTGACCAAGCCATCGCCATCGGTGCGGATTTCCCGCAGCGGGGCATTGAGTTGCACTTCACCGCCCCGCTCGGTGATGTAAGAAACGATCGGCTCGCAGAGGCGCTGGGGTGGGTTGCCATCGAGGAAGGCCATGCGTGAGCCGTCCGCCTCCTGGAGGAAGCGGTTGAGGGCCGTGAGCACAACTGTGCTGGAAATCTCATCCGGGCCGATGAAGTTGAGTGCCTTGCTCATGGCAAGGAACACCTCATCATTAACCCGCTCGGGGATGTTGTGCAGCCGCAGCCATTCGGTCCAGGAATAGCGGTCGCAATCCTCCACATACGACTGGCCGCGCAGCATCGCCGGCACCAGGCCAAGGCCGAAGGAGATTTTCTCCGGCCAGGTGAGCATGTCGTTGTTGCCGAGAATGGCGGCGACCCCATTGAGGGGAGCCGGCAGGTTGGGGAAGTCGAAACGGCTGTAGGTGCCCGGCGTCTCCTTCTGGTTGAAGATCATCGCGTGGGATTTCCACTGCAGGCGATCCTCTATGTCCAGCTCGGCGAAGAGCTGGCGCATGTTTCGATAGGCACCGAAAAAGATATGCAGGCCAGTTTCATACCAGTCGCCCTCGTCGTCCTGCCAGGCGGCCACCTTGCCGCCCAACACGTCCCGGGCCTCGAGCACCAGGGGGGTGTGGCCAGCGTCCACCAGGTATTTGGCGCAGGAGAGGCCGGCAAGGCCGGCACCGACGATGGCGACGCGCACGCAGGGCCCAAGAAACTGGCTGCAACCTTATCGGGCCTCCGGCACCGTCCGGGGTTGGCGGCAAGCCTCCCTGGCCGGCGATCGCTCCCCAGCCTTCGGGCCGGTTCTCCCTAGAGTCCCGACACGCTTGTCCCGGACATCGCCGGGAGCGCTCCCCAGGCGCCGCCCACGCGCCTTCTGGCCCCCCCGCCGCGACCTCCCCCCCCAGCCATGGCCGACACGCTGCTGAAGTCCACCACCCGCCACATCCGGATCTTCACGGCCCGGGTCGAGAACGGCGACCTGGTGCCGGACGCCGGCCAGCTCACCCTCGACATCGATCCGGACAACGAATTCCTCTGGGAGGAGGCCACCCTGGACAAGGTGCGCAGCCGCTTCCGGGAGCTGGTGGCCGCCCATGCCGGCGCTGACGCCAACGACTACACCCTGCGGCGCATCGGCTCCGAGCTGGAGGGCCTGATCCGCGCCCTACTCCAGGCCGGCGAGCTCCGCTACAACCCAGACTGTCGGGTGCTGAACTACTCCATGGGCCTGCCCCGCACCCCCGAAACCCTGTGAGCCGCCCCCGCCCGGACCGCTGGGACCCCCCGAGGGGCCGCACCGCCCGCCCCGAGGGGCGCACCGCCCCGCGCGAGCGGAGCAACGACACGCGTTTTGACGCATGGGACGAGCCGCGCGGCGGCCGCCCCGGCCGCTCCGGCGGGGGTCGCCCTCCCGGTGGTGGCGGTGGCGGAGGATCCACCCCGGGGGGCATGAACCTCAACACCGGAACCCTGGCGGTGCTCGCCGGCGTGCTGGTGGTGGGCATCGGCATCGGCAGCGCCGTTACCAGCACCACCCGAGGCGATCAGGGCAACATCGCCAGCAGCCAGCAGCTCGACATGGCGGTACCCGATCCGGAGTTCTGCCGGCAGTGGGGGGCCAGCGCCTTCGTGATGGACATCGAGCTGTACACCACGATGAACCCCAGCTCCAGCTTCGTGACCCAGCCAGCCCTGCGGCCCGGCTGCGTGATCCGTCGGGAAAACTGGAGCGTGCTGCAGAAGGAGGGCGCGATCACTGCGGAGCAGATGCGCGACTGCAAACAGCGCATGAACACCTTCGCCTACATCGGTTCGGTCCGCGACAAGCCGATCGTGCGCTGCGTCTACCAAACAGACATTCGCGAGAACCAGTTCGTGACCCGCGGCGAGGCCGACGACACGGTGGGCGTGACCCCGGAAGCCGGCCAGTTCTGAGCCAGCCCGAGCCCCTAGCCAGCCCCAGCCCTTAGCCAGCGGCCGTGGGCTGGGGCTGGCTCTGGCGCAGGGGGCTCTCGGCGCTGGCAAACACCGGCAACACCTCCCGGCGGAAGGCCTCAGAAGCCCGGGAGCAGTAGCGGGCGGGATGGGTGATCAGTTTCAGCTGGCGACGCACCTGCAAATCGGCCAGCTGGGGGCGGTGCAGGGTGCCGGCCGCCAGCTCCCGCTCGATCGAAACCACCGGCAGGAAGGCGGCCCCGAGGCCGGCCTGTACGGCGTTTTTGATCGCCTCGAAGGAATTCAGCTCCATCTCCACCTTGAGGCGCTGCACCTCCAGCTTGGAGCGGCTGAGCAGCTGGTCGACCATCTTGCGGGTGGTGGACTGGGCATCGAGGCAGACAAAGCCCAAGCGATAGAGATCCTCTTTGGTGAGCTCCGGCAGGCGGGCCAGGGGGTGCTTGGGGGGCAGCACCAGGGCCAGCTCGTCGCTGGCGTAGGGCACCACCTGCAGAAGATCGTTGAGCTCGCCGGGGAGCTCGCCGCCGATGATCGCCAGATCCACCTGGCCGTTGGCCACGCTCCAGCCGGTGCGACGGGTGCTGTGCACCTGCAGCTGCACGGCCACGTCGGGGTATTTCTGGCGAAACAGGCCGATCATCCGGGGCATCAGGTAGGTGCCGGTGGTCTGGCTGGCGCCCACCACCAGCGAGCCGCCCTTGAGGTTGTGGAGGTCGTCGAGGGCGCGGCAGGCCTCCTGACACTGACTGAGGATGCGGTCGCAGTAGCTCAGCAGCAGGTGGCCGGCTTCGGTGAGCTGGGCCTTGCGGCCGCCGCGATCAAACAGGGACACATCGAGCTGCTTCTCCAGGTTCTGGATCTGCAGGCTCACCGCCGGCTGGGTGACGTACAGGCTGTCGGCGGCCTTCTTGAAGCTGCCCTCGCTGGCAATCGCCCGGAGGATGCGCAGCTGATCGAGGGTGAAGGGCAGGTCCGCCATGGAGTTCCGCAACGAAGGAAGCGGTGACCGGGGCGCGTGCCGCCAGCCGCACTGTCACGCAGGACCGAACTCTAGGGGGAGGAACCCGTGGGCAGACTGCCCCTGTCACAACCCGCCCCACCCCCCGCCCCAACCTCGCGCCGATGCCCAGCCCCCTCCCTGGCCCCTCCCTCCACCACAGCAGCCTGGTGATGCTGGCCCTGCTGCTGGGCTTCGCAGTGCTCCACAGCGGCGGCGCCTCCCTGCGAGCCTGGGGGGCGGCACAGATCGGTGAACGGGCCTGGCGGCTGCTGTTCGCCGCTGTGAGCATCCCTGCGGCGGTGGTGGTGATCGGCTACTTCCTGGCCCACCGCTACGACGGCATCCGGCTCTGGAACCTGCAGGACCAGCCGTGGATCGTGCCTTTGGTCTGGACAGGAACCGCCATCAGCTTTCTGTTCCTCTACCCCGCCACCTACAACCTGTTGGAGATCCCGGCCGTGCTCAAACCGCAGGTGCGGCTCTACGCCACCGGCATCATTCGTGTCAGCCGCCACCCCCAAGCGGTGGGTCAAATCCTGTGGTGCGCGACCCACCTGCTCTGGATCGGCAGCAGCTTCATGGTGGCCGCCTGCATCGGCCTGATCGGCCACCATCTGTTTGCGGTCTGGAACGGCGACCGGCGGCTGCGCAACCGCTTCGGTGAGGTCTTTGAGGAGCTGAACGCAAGCACCTCGGTGATCCCCTTCCAGGCGGTGCTCGATGGCCGCCAGCAGCTGGTTCTGGGCGAATTTCTGCGGCCGGCCCAGCTGGGGATCGTCATCGCCGTGGGGATCTTCTGGTGGGCCCACCGCTGGATCGGCGCGGGCGCCACGGCCTTCTCACGCACGGGCCTGGCCCACTGGCTGGGTTAAGCGCTCCGGCACCCGATGGCAACGCAGCAACGGTTCTGAAGGCGGGGCTTCTGCCGCCGCAGGCGCTAGCGAGGCACGGCGCAGTGCCCCCACGCAGACCTCCAGCGGCTGCTTCCCAGCGGACACCTGATGCGCGTTCACCAGGCTGCAGAGCCAGAGAGAGCTGCCGCTGGAGTGTTCTTCAAGCCAGGGCTATTTCTCCTGAGTCAAGAGACGGTCATCACCGTGAAGACCATCCATGAGTTTAATCGAGTTTCGAACAGAGATTCGGCCAGCACACAAGCACTGTCGAAACATGCCTGGCACAAGATTCAGTGGATGCCTGACGTCCAGGATCAGCTCCAGGGAGCAGTCCTACCGGTGCCCGCAAACACAATTCATCGTCGCAGAGAAGGAGAAGTCAGCCCGAGATAGCAGCCATGACGGAAGGCAGCGCAGCCAGAGCGTTCGAGCCAGGCACCACGGACAGCCTCGTCACGGGAGAAGCCTCCACAGGTCAAGGGATCGATTCATTCGCTCCCAACCGTTGATTCGATCAGGCATAAGTAGCTATAGACCCTGCAGGACAACCGCTCTAGGTTGGACAAAAAGGCGTCGCCGCCATGGAGGCCTCGAGAAAGTTCCTTCACAATTCCAATAAGCCGGCACGCACGGAGCCACCCAGCGATCCCTTGGCTGCCCAGGCGAACCAAGCGAGCACTGGCGCAGCGTGCGGCTCGGAGCAGCCGATCGATCGCCACAGCACGGGCAAACCGATTGCCCTCTTGATCCCGGTATTTTGCCGTCAAGCCAAGCTCAACCGCGCACTCGCCTCTCTGACATCCGAAGCCGACCTTCTGGAGGTGATCGTCATTGACGATGGCAGTGAGCCCCCCATACGCATTGCATCACAGTCAACTCTTGACATCCACCTCATCCGACTCCCGACCAACCAAGGACTCGCCCAAGCATTGAACACTGGGATGAAGCATGCCTTTGAGGGTGACAACACGTATATCGCGCGACTCGACTCCGACGACACTGTCATCGCCGGTCGCTTCCGCAAGCAACTGGAATTCATGGAGAAGCATCCAAGCGTTGGAATCTGCGGAACGGGCTACCACGAATACAACCAGAATGGCGAACGCCAGGCAACGGTTCTTCTTCCCAAAGAGGATGCCGGAATCCGAACAGGAATGCACCTACGAACCACCCTCTGGCACCCAACAGTCATGATTAGAGCATCTGTCGCCCGTCGCGTAGGCTATTTCAACCCCACATGCATATCAGAAGACCTCGACTACTTCGCGCGAACGTTGGAAATTAGCAGAGCAGCAAACCTGCCAGAAGCACTGATTTGTTATGAGGTGGGCTCCAGCGATGCACTCACAGGCACCACCGCAAGGCGTCGCGCCATTGCACGGGAGATCCTTCAGCAAAAATGGCACCGACGCGAACCATTCTGCTGGCTTTGGTGGCTGGGCCTGTTAGCTGCGGGCTTTTACTACCTAGGGATCAACCGATGGCTAGCCCCATTCCGCAACATGACCATGCGACTGATTGAGCGTAAGGCAGAGTGACATGCAACGAAGTCGTTGGCAACCGCGCATGGACAGTCGCGAGCACGTCCTTGAGGCGTTCTACAGGGGCATGGGACATCTTGCCATCAGCCGCCATGAAACCCTGTGGGGCGATGCAGGTCGGTTCAGCCTGGTGAGCCATCCCAGCAACCAGAAGGTGGCCGCGACGAAACACCAGATTCAGCAACTGTTGGTCGACACTGGCAAATGGATCGCCCTCTTCTGCCCAACAGGCGGATCCGGCCCCACCATCAACGAATACACATTGCAATCCCGTGACTATGGCCTGCAGTCGCTGCAGAGACAATTCCGCAATCATGTGCGCCGCCATGGAGCCGATGCCCGATGCCGTGAACTCACCTGGGAAGAAATGTTGCATCAAACGGGAGATATCCATGCGGATCTCGCCGTGCAATGGAAGCAAGCGTCAGCATATGAAGCTGGACAGGATCGCTGGGCTGCTGCATGGGCAGCCGCAAGAGAAACGCCTGGTCTTTTTGCCTATGGCTGCTTCCTCAAGCATGATCTGGCGGGTTACATCGTCGCTTGGATCGATGGCGAAACCTGCCATGGGGTACTTCTCCATCGCAACAGCCACTTTGATGGACAACGGATCGCTAATGTGCTCTTGTACAACTTCAGCGCAACCACCCTTGCCAAACCAGGCATTCGCAAGATCAACATGGGGCGCAGCTGGTTTCCCGTCAAACCAAGCCTGGACCGATTCAAGCGGCATGCCGGCTACGAAGAAGGAAAGACAACCCTCGCCGTTGTATTACATCCGAAGCTGGAACCATTTCTACGCTCAAGAGCCACACACTACTCGCTAGGGCTAATCTCAAGAATCAGCCGTGGTCGCCTCAATTTTGAGCAAGACCTGCCTTTGCTACGGGCGGCCCGCCAAACCGAGATAGATTGAGCGCATCGGCAGTCATTCTACCGCAACGCACAGTGAGGCAAACCTACCCCCTTCTGCGCATCCACAAGCATCCGGAGCAATCTGGCCCTATGCCGTGGCGAGGCGGGCTGCGATCAGATCTGCGCCGCGAGCAGCGATGATCATCGCCGTAGCGGCCGAGTGACCTGCCACCAGACGGGGAATCACTGAATTATCGCACACCCAGAGATTACGTATCCCTTGGACTTGCAGGCCAGGAGTCACCACAGCCAGATCATCGTACCCCAGCCGACAGGTTCCCACTGGATGATAGTGAGTCGTAGCATAACACTGGATATGCTTGCTTAGATCGACTCCTCCAGGCATCAGCTCTTGGGTAAGACCGAACGCCCGCAGACTTTTCTGGGAGGCAATCGCACGGATGTGCTCCACACCATTCAACAGACGACGGACATCTCTGCTGTCGCTGAGAAAGCGCGGATGAATCAACGGCCGGCCAAAGGGTCGCCGTGGATCGAGGGTCACAGAGCCGCGGCTGTGGGGATGCATTACAATGGCTGAAATCTCCACAGCGTTGGGACGCAGAGCGCTCTGAAAAAGAGCCGCGATTTCCAGATCAGGGGAAGCAGGGTTTTCCCCAAGGAAAGCACCACCCTCGCAGCCATTCGATACCATCACACCATCACGCCGCAGGCCATACGACAGTGCGGCCGACAGCCAACGTGACGGACGCCCCGGCGACGGAGCAGACGAACACCAGACAACTGGCACTCCGATGTGATCCTGTAGATTTTGGCCAACACCAGGCAGGTGATGATGCACAGGAATCCCTGCCTCGCTCAGGCCATCCTCCGGACCAATCCCTGATCGCATCAAGATCGAAGGCGAACCAAACACCCCCGCACACAGAACCACACCCATCCGTGCATAGATAGCGGAGCTTGGATCCGCCGAGCATTGGACTCCGACCGCCCTGTTGCGATCCAGAAGAATGTGCCGCACTCCAGCGCGGACAGCAACGGCCAACGAACGGGAATCACCAACACCAAGAACAGCTTCGGCCGTGCTGTAGCGGCGCCTATGCTTCTGAAACAAAGCAAACGTGCCACAGACCTGGGAGCGATCACCAACGAGACAAGAAGATTGCTCTAACCCATACTCACCACAGGCTTCGATCAGCGCAGCTGTGAACGTACTGGTATACCCAGGTTCAGCCAGAGACACCCAGGGGGCAGGCTGCTCTTGCGTGAGACGGCGCCAGTAGTGCTGCAGCAGCGCCCCCTTCCATTCGTGATCTTCCCCCTCCAACCATGAGTCATAATCTGAAGCAGGGCCGGGAGCTGCGATCATCGCGTTGACCGCCGAGCTACCACCCAGAACCCGACCCATCGGATAAAGAATCCTCCGGCCAGCCAGCTCCTCCTGGGGCTCACTCCAGTAATTCCAGCACCAAGGTCGTCGCAGCCGATAACTAGCCAAGGGCACACTCAAGGACCACTTGGGGAAGGAGGGCCCTGCCTCAAGAACCAGGATTTCAGCCGCGGTCGAGGTCGCCAGACAACGGGCGAGAAGTGCTCCCGCAGTTCCTCCTCCGACGATGATCAAATCGACCTCTCGAACAGGCTTGCGCCCCGAGGCGAGAGAGGTATTAATCATCGAATCCATAGATCAGATCTGGATGCCAGCAACGAGCTAACTGTATGGATCAGACCAAGACACGACCAGCAACTCGCCCCAAAACTTGATGGCCAAAAACAGCGGTGAACTTCGGGGTCGGAACACACTGGCTACCGACACAAAGAGAAAGCCCGATCGTGACCGATCGAAGCCATCAACGCTCCAAGCCCCCTCCATCTGAAATCAGCTCGGCCTGGCCCAATGCTGACCGGCTCCCCGTTTCGGAGCGAAGCCTCGGTAAGGCATGGGCGTTGGCGACGCGGCTGCGACCAACATCCCATCAGCCCTTCGTCCCAGCATTTTGATCGAAAGCCGCCCGACAGCGGCCTGCAGCCCCCGGACGAGCGGGGCGGAAACGCGTGTGGGACCAAGCAGAACCAACAGAGTTTTGGCCGCGCCCTGCCTACACTCCAGCTGACCGCCTGAGCGCCGGATGCCCTCGCCCGCCGAACTCGCCTGGTTGATCCCGGTGTTGCCCCTGGCAGGGGCCTGCCTGGTCGGCCTGGGGCTGATCAGCTTCAACCGCACCGTGAACCGCCTGCGCAAGCCGGTGGCGCTGCTGCTGATCAGCTGCGTGGGGGCAGCGGCGGTGCTCAGCTTCGCCGTGCTGGCGGAGCAGCTGGGCGGGGCGGGGAGCCGCGAGGTGCTCTTCAACTGGGCCAGCGCCGGCAGCTTCAACCTGCAGATGGGCTATCGGGTCGATGCCCTGGCGGCGGTGATGCTCTCCCTGGTCACCACCATCGCCCTGCTGGTGATGGTGTATTCCGATGGCTACATGGCCCACGACAAGGGTTATGTGCGCTTCTTCACCTACCTGGCCCTTTTCAGCAGCTCGATGCTGGGGCTGGTGCTCAGCCCCAATCTCCTGGAGATCTACGTCTTTTGGGAGCTGGTGGGGATGTGCTCCTACCTGCTGGTGGGCTTCTGGTACGACCGCGACGGCGCCGCCAACGCAGCCCAGAAGGCCTTCGTGGTGAACCGGGTGGGCGACTTTGGCCTGCTGCTTGGCATCCTCGGCCTGTTTTGGGCCACCGGCAGCTTCGGTTTCGAGGAGATCGGCAGCCGCCTGCAGGAGGCCGTGGCGGGCGGTGGACTCTCCAGCGGTGTAGCCGTTCTGCTGTGTCTGCTGGTGTTCATGGGCCCGATGGCGAAGTCGGCCCAGTTCCCGCTGCATGTGTGGTTGCCCGATGCCATGGAGGGGCCCACGCCGATCTCGGCCCTGATCCACGCCGCCACCATGGTGGCCGCCGGGGTGTTTCTCGTGGCGCGGCTGCAGCCGGTGTACGCCCCTTTCCCCGCCGTGCAGCTGGTGATTGCGGTGATCGGCACGATCACCCTGTTCCTCGGTGCCTCGATCGCCCTCACCCAGCAGGATCTCAAGAAGGGCCTTGCTTACAGCACCGTCTCCCAGCTCGGCTACATGATGCTGGCCATGGGCTGCGGCGCCCCGGTGGCCGGCATGTTCCATCTGGTTACCCACGCCTTCTTCAAGGCCATGCTCTTCCTGGGCTCCGGCTCGGTGATCCACGCGATGGAGGAGGTGGTGGGCCACGAACCGGCCCTCGCCCAGGACATGCGCCTGATGGGGGGCCTGCGCCGCTGGATGCCGGTCACCTCCATCACCTTCCTGATCGGCTGCGTGGCGATCGCTGGCATCCCGCCGCTGGCCGGCTTCTGGAGCAAGGACGAAATCCTTGGCCAGGCCTTCGCCACCTACCCCTTCCTCTGGGGCATGGGCTTCGTCACCGCCGGCATGACGGCCTTTTATATGTTCCGGCTTTACTTCCTCACCTTTGAGGGCGAGTTTCGCGGCGGCGACCAGGCCATGCGGGCCCAGCTGCTGGCGGCAGCCGGCCGGGAGGGCGGCGAGGAGGCCGGCCACCACGACCACAGCCACGCCAGCCACCCGCATGAATCGGGTTGGCAGATGGCCGCACCGCTGGCGATCCTGGCGGTGCCCTCGGTGCTGATCGGGCTGCTGGGCACCCCCTGGAACAGTCGCTTTGCCGCCCTGCTCGATCCCCACGAAGCGGCCGAGATGGCGGAACACTTCTCCTGGGCCGAATTCCTCCCCCTGGCTGGGGCCTCCGTGGCGATCTCCGTGGTGGGGATCACGGTGGCCGTTCTGGCTTACGCCCTGCGCCGCATCAACCTGGGAACCGCTGTGGCCGAACGCTTCCCGGCGCTCAACGCCTTCCTGGCCAACAAATGGTATCTCGATGCCATCAACGACCGCATCTTCGTGCAGGGCAGCCGCCGCCTGGCCCGCCAGGTGCTTGATGTCGACTCCAAAGTGGTGGACGGGGTGGTGAACCTCACCGGCCTGCTGACCCTGGGCAGCGGCGAAGGCCTCAAATACTTCGAAACCGGCCGGGCCCAGTTCTATGCCCTGATCGTCTTTGGTGGGGTGATCGCCCTCGTGGTGCTGTTCGGGGTGCTGGGCAGCCCGGGCTGATCCGGATCCTGCCCCCCATCATCACCCTGATCCCCAGCGCTGGTTTGTGGCGCGCCTAGCGCGCCTGTCCAATGCCAGCGGGCAACCACGGAAGTGGCATCCATGCCATACAAAATCCCCATGGCTGCTGGGATCTAACCCGGCGCACCGTACATTGCCCCAGGGCCTGGCACACAGTCGCTGCCGAACCACCAGCTTCCCAGCACACGCAACCGCTGGGCCAAGGGGTTGGTCTTTCGTGCCGATGTACCACGCTCCAAATCCACCTTTCTCTCCCCTCCCAACCCTTTCCATGCGACGCACCACCCTGCTCTGCGCCACGATCGCCGCCGCCGGCAGCCTCGCCCTGGGTCTCGCCGCCCACGCCCAGAGCAATGATGAGGCCAAAATCGAAGCGCGCGTCGGCGCCTGGGGCCGCAACTGCAAAACCGCCATCGCCGACAAGTTCAAGGCTAAATCGATGGCCGATGTGGAGGTCTCCCTGGGTGAATCGCTACGCGCCAGCATCGATGCCGGCGAAATCTCCCTCGCTGACATCAAAAAAGACGGGCTTTCCTACAACTTCCGGGTCCACCACGTTCCCGGCAAGGATCCCCAGGGCTACTGCAACACCGATGGCCAGGGAAATGTGGAGGAAATCAGCAACATGCACGATTGATCCTGTGCCGGGGCACGCCCCGGCCATCAGGCAGCAACCTGGGGCCCCACAGCCCCAGGTCCGCTGGGGCCGCCGGGATCGGCCAGTTGTGTGACAACCGCCATCGGGTGGTGGATCCCGCGGCTGTGATTTCTACACTCCAGGCAACCGGACCCCGCTTGGACCTGGGCCTTTCCCTGGTTGAGCGCAGCGATTCTCCTGCCGATCGCCGCCTCCCTGCTCATTCCCTTCGTCCCCGATCCGGGCGATGGCCGCGGGGTGCGCTGGTACGCCCTTGGCGTTTCCCTCACCACCTTCCTGATCACGG
>JBKDOZ010000139.1:0-6161 GCA_046342735.1 Synechococcaceae cyanobacterium | reverse complement strand
TCGAACCATCGCAACCCCTCGCCACCCCGGCATGGCGGACGGGGCTCATAATTTCCCCCAGGTGGCCCCAACCTCCACAGCCACCGTTCTGCCCCCGGGGCCGTCGACACCATGCGTTTCCTGGCGCTGGCCGTGCTGCTGGCCCTGATGGCCTTCTTCGCCGCCGGGGAATTCGCCCTGATTCGCCTGCGCCCCAGCCGGGTGCAGCAACTGCTCGAACACGGCGAACCCGGTGCTCGCGCCGTGGCACGCCTGCAGCAGAGGCTGCGGGGGGTACTGGTGGCCACCCAGCTGGGGGCGGTGTTGGCCCTGGTGGCGGTGGGCTGGATCGGCCGCGGCATGGCGGCGGAGCTGGGGCGCCGCGTCGGCGAGGCCACCCTGCATCCCTGGGTGGACGTGGGGGTGTTCCTGGGCTTGGCCCTGCTCGCCACCGTGGTCGGCGGCGTGCTGCCCAAAGCGTGGGCGCTGCACCGGCCCGAGCCCTCCGCCCTGCAGATGGCGCCCCTGCTCGAATCGCTTACCCGCAGCTTGGCGCCCCTGCTGGTGCTGATCGAGCGCTTCAGCGGCACCCTGCTCCATCTGCTCGGCCTTCCCCGCAACTGGGACGAACTGGTTCCCGTGCTCTCCGCCGGCGAACTGGAGACGCTGATCGAGAGTGGCGGCGTCACCGGCCTGCTGCCCGACGAACGCAGCATCCTCGAAGGGGTGTTCTCTCTCCGCGACACACTCGTGCGCGAGGTGATGGTGCCCCGCTCCGGCATGGTCACCCTGCCCCACGACGTGACCTTCGCCGGGATGATGGAGGCGGTGCACGCCAGCCAACACGCCCGCTTCCCGGTGATCGGCGCCTCCCTCGACGACGTGCGCGGCCTGCTCGACCTGCGCCGCCTCGCCGAGCCGATCTCCCGCGGCGAACTCCGCCCCGACAGCCCCCTGGCCCCGTACCTGCTGGAGGTGGCCCACGTCCAGGAGAGCGCCTCCCTGGCCGACCTGCTCCCCCTGATCCGCAGCGGCAGGCCCCTGCTGGTGGTGGTCGACGAGCACGGGGGGACCGAGGGGTTGGTCACGGTGGCGGACCTGACCGGGGAGATCGTGGGCGAAGAGGACAACCCGCAGGAGGCGGCCGACGACCTGCAGCCCCTGCTGGAGGGGGGCTGGTCGGTGGCTGGCGACCTGGAGATCGTGGACCTGAACCGGCAGCTCGGCCTGCGCCTGCCCGAGGCGGAGGGCCACCACACCCTGGCGGGCTTCCTGCTGGAGCGGCTGCAGCACATCCCAGCCCCGGGAGAAGCCGTGCGCTGGAAAGGCCTGCGCTTCGAGGTGCTCACCATGGACGGCCCCCGCATCGAGCGGGTGCGGCTCGGGCCGCCGCAGGGGGATGGGCCCCAGGCCGCGGCGGCGGCCGGCGATCGCCGATAATCACCAGGTCTTTCCCGCCTCTGCCCATGAACCCTGTCCGCGTCGGGGTCATCGGCATCGGCAACATGGGCTGGCACCACGCCCGCGTGCTCAGCCTGCTGCGTGATGCCGATCTCATTGGGGTGGCCGATCCCGACAACGCCCGCGGCCAGCTGGCGGTGGAGCAGTTCGGTTGCCGCTGGTTCGCCGACTACCGCACCATGCTCCCGGAGGTGGAGGCGGTCTGCATCGCCGTGCCCACTCTCCTGCACCACCGCGTCGGTCTGGCCTGCCTGGAGGCCGGCATCCATGTGCTGATCGAGAAGCCGATCGCGGCCACCCAGGAGGAGGCCGCCGACCTGATCCGGGCCGCCGAGGCGGCCAGCCGCCTGCTGCAGGTGGGCCACATCGAGCGCTTCAATCCCGCCTTCCGCGAGCTGCTCAAGGTGGTGGTGGGGGAGGAGATCGTGGTGCTCGAGGCGCGCCGCCACAGCCCCAACCCCGATCGCGCCAACGACGTTTCGGTGGTGCTCGATCTGATGATTCACGACATCGATCTGGTGCTGGAGCTGGCCGCCTCCCCCGTGGTGCGCCTGGCGGCGGCCGGGGGTCGCAGCAGCGATGGACCGATCGATTATGTGAACGCCACCCTGGCCTTCGCCAACGGCGTGGTGGCCAGCCTCACGGCCAGCAAGATGGCGCACCGCAAGGTGCGGCGGCTATACACCCATTGCCGCAACAGCCTGATGGAAACCGATTTCCTCAACCACAACCTGCGAATTCATCGGCGTTCGCATGGTTCCTTCAGCGCCGATCACGGCGAGCTCGTCTACCGAAACGACGGATTCATCGAGGAGGTCAGCACCACCTCGATCGAACCCCTTTATGCCGAGCTGGAGCATTTTCTCCGCTGCGTGCGCGGCGACGAAACCCCCGCCGTCGACGGACTGCAGGCCTCCCGCGCCCTCCAGCTGGCCGACCTGATCGAGCAGTGCGTGGAGCAGCCGAACCTCTGCATGGCGCTGGACGCACCAATCTGAGCCCCCGGCGCCCAGCCCAGCCCAGTCGTGCCTAACTTCAGGCGGTGAGCTGCTGGAGCGCCAACAGTTGCCAGCGGCGGCAATCGGCCGGCGAGGAGCGATAGAACAGCTCCCAGGCGTCTCCCTTGTGGGCGCCATAGGCCTCCGTTGGCACCGCCGGGTGGCACTGCTGCCAGCCCACACGCACGGCGTGGCCGATCACCACATCGAGCGCCAGGTCGTCGTCGAACTGCACCTGCGGGTTGGCGGTGACAAAGGCGATCAAGGTGAGCAGGGTTTCGGTGCAGAGCTGCCGATACTCGGGCGCCTCGATCTTGCCCAGCAATTGCTCCACCAAGGCGGCGAAGTTGCGCTCCCCGGGGGTCTTCTCGCTCAGTAGGGGCGCACTCTCCAGCCGGTTGCGCCGCTCCAGCTTGTCGCCGATCACGATGCCGCGGCAGTGGTGCAGCAGATCCCAGATGCCGGCGTGGAAGTTGCGGGGCACCCGCGCCAGGGCCCCCAGCCGCATGCGGTGCTGCAGCCAGCCCCCCCCGCTGGGCAATTCCTCCAGCGGATCGGGCACCTCCCAGCGCACACGGCCGGACAGGTGCAACTGCTCTTTCCGCTGCAGGGCCGCCCGGGCGTGCTCCACATCGGCCACCACCGCCCGCAGCCGTCGCCGGATCTGGTGGGGGGGCAGGGCGCAGAGGGCCTCGAAGGCCTCGGAGGGGCTCAGATCGGCGGCGGCGGCCAGCTCGCTGGTGAGCAGCAGCAACAGCTGACCCAGCTGGAGGGTGAGGCTGCCGCTGAGCAGGTTGGGCTCGTGCCGCGCCAGGCCGTCGAGGGCCAGGAGCAGCTCCTGCTGCAGCATTCCCTCCCGGCCATCCTCCCCGCCGAAGCGACGGATGCGGGCGGCAATCGTGCGGCTGCCGAGCGGCTGGTGGATCAGGGCATCGTTCGTGTAGTTGCGACCGACCACCACCTGCTTCTGCCGCACCAGCAGATCGGTGAGGGCATCCTCCAGGCGTGGATGCACCAGGCCCATGGCACCGGCGGCGCGGCGCACCACGTTCCAGTCGGCGCGCACCAGGGCCCGGCGGTACACCTCCTGGAGGAGGGCCATCAGCTTCACGGGCGGGCCGGGCATCGGCCCCTGCAACCTGGCGTTGGGCCCCAGCCGCCGGCCAAGCAGCTCCAGCACCTCGGCCTGCTCCTCCAGCGACCGGCTGCGCCAGAGCCGCTCCGCCAGATCGGCCACCGGGGTTTCCTCGAGCTCCAGCTCCTGCTGGGCCGTGAGGGGCGCGCAACTGGTGATCGGCGGCAGCAGCGTCTGCTCGCTGGGCCAGAGGTCGCAGGCGGCGAGGGCCTGATCGGGCAGATCCACCACGCTGGCCTGGCTCACCAACTCCGCCAGCGGCGCCAGCTGCACCGGCACCCCCTCCAGGTCGCCGCCCAGCAGTTGGCGCCCGAGGCGCAGGAAGGCCTCCGGATCGCGTTGGAAAGCGGCGACCGCCACCGGCACCAGCAACAGCGGCGCCCCGGCGCCGCGCCAGTGGCGCTGCAACAGCCGCACCTCCGCCGCCACCGTGTCCACCAGCTGCTGCGGATCGTCGGCCAGATAGAAGGTGTCCTCCTCCAGCACGGCCGGCAGGTACCCCACCAGCTCGTCGCCGAGGCGATACAGGCGAGCGGTGGCCATGGTTTCCATGCGCACCGGTGGGTGGCCACTCAGACCCAGGCGGGCATTGGCGCCCACGGTGGCCATCCGCTGAGCCAGTTCGCGCGAACTGGCGATGCGAAGGTCGTCCGCCGCGGGGCCGGCCTCGGCGGGGGGGTTCACCGCCAACCCCGCCTCCGTGAGGCAGGCGGCGATGGCGACATCGCCGGGCACCAGGCTCACCAGCACCTCACTGGCCCCGAGCGGCGCACCCAGCCGCCGCTGGCAGGGGTCGAGGTCGTCCGGCGTGAGCAGCCCATGCAGCAACAGATCCGACAGCCAGGTGAGGCTCTGGGTCCAGAGCAGCGGTACGTTTTCGTTCGGCTGGCGGGGCTGGCTGCCCGGGTTGCGGCGCTCGGCGGCGATGGCCGGCTCCGGCACCAGATAAAGCTCGGGCAGGAGCGGCACCCCATCGACCGCCACACTCAGCTCCCCAAGCCGGCGACGCCAGCGCCGGGCCTCCTCCCACCGCTCCTCGCAACAGGCCGTGATCAGCTCATAGGCCAGGAACAGGGGCCATTCGCACTCGATGTGCTCGAACTCCGCCAGCTCCTCCGGTTCGTAGTGCAGGCGCGTCACGTCTTCCACCACGGTCTGGTGGCCATCGCGGCGGAAGCGCTTGTAGCCGTAGGCGCCGCCAAGATCGGCGCGGATGCGGGCGCGGGTGCGCTCCACCAGCGCCGGGTCGTCCACCGCCCAGGCCGGGTAGCCGATCACCGAAAGGCAGGCGCTGTCCACCTCCTTGCTGGCCGACTCGCGGGGCAGCAGGGCGGCCAGGGCGCGGCGCAGCCGCACCACCGCGTCGTGGGGAATCACCAGACAGCAGCTGCCATCCCCGTGGGGGCCGTAGAGATCCACCCCATCGAGGGCCTCCAGGGCGGCCTTCACCAGGCCGATGGAGCTGGCGTTGCGCTCCGGCAGGCCGTGGTTGCCCTTATCGCCCCGCTCCCAGATGCCGTAGTCGGCCACGCGGTAGGCGCGGCACACGTAATACACCAGGTTCTGGACGAAGTCCCGCTCCGCCCCGGTCTGCACCACCACCAAGCCGGAGCGGGTGAGCTGGGCGAGCTGCAGCAGGAAGAGGGCGGTGGCGTCGAGCTGCAGGTGACCCCAGCCGTCGTCGGGCACCGCCGGCAGGCCGGTGTCGGTGTCGAACTTGGCGTGGAGGGCATCGAGCGGATCGAGGCTGCCCTTGAACCGCTCCACCTTGGCGGCCTGGCGGAGCATGGCGGCGAGCAGGCCGCGCATCAGCTGCAGCACCCGCTGCTCGAGCTCGAAGCAGCGGCGGCTGGGGCCGCGCAGGCGGCGGTGGGCCAGGGCCAGGCCCCAAACGCACTGAATCGAATACACGCAGTCGCGCACCCAGGCGTCGCCGTAGTTGCCGTGCACGGTGTGGGCGGTGCTGGCGGGCAGCAGGCCGGTGAGCGGATGCTGGCGGCTGAGCACCACGGCCTCGATCTGGCGATCGAGCTCCTGCAAGAGCGCCCAGGCCTGCGGGTCGCTGCCCCGGGCGGGAGGCGGGGGGCCGGCCGCGGCCGAGGCCCTGGGGATCTCGGGCATGCCGAAGGGCGCCGGGGCGGTGGAAGCGGGACCGTGGGCCATGGCGCAGCCGCCGTCGGGGGGGACTTTAGATTTTCCACCGCTGACCCCCCCGGCCATGGCAGCCAACGTGACCGAACCGGTCCGCACCCGCGTGTTAGGCATTGCTGTGAATGCGTGCCCCGACGCCTTCGCCGCCGCACTCGAGCTGCACAACCACGGCGGCGGCCAGGTGGTCACCCTCAACGCCGAGATGACGATGGCCGCCCGAGCCGATGCCGCGCTGGGGGAGGTGATCGAGGCGGCCGAACTGGTCATCCCCGACGGCGCGGGGGTGGTGTGGGCCCTGGGCCGCCAGGGCCTGCCGGTGCCCCGCAGCCCCGGCATCGAGCTGGCACGGCGCCTGTTGGAGCACGGCGCTCGCCACGGCTGGCGGGTGGCGCTGGTGGGGGCCTCGCCCACCACCATGGAGCGACTGCGGGAACGGC
>JBKDOZ010000138.1:0-14949 GCA_046342735.1 Synechococcaceae cyanobacterium | reverse complement strand
TGCTTCTCCTCAAAGGCGGCGAGAACGTCCTGCAGAGAGGCATACAAGCGGGAGCGGTCGTCGGAGGGACGTGCCGGGAAACTGGGGCGAATCGAACCGGGCTGCTCCGCGGTGAGGTAGTAAGCGCCGAGCACCATGTCTTGGGAAGGGGTGATGATCGGCTCACCGGTGGCGGGAGAAAGGATGTTGTTGCTGGCCAGCATCAACATGCGAGCCTCGGTCTGGGCTTCAATCGCCAGCGGCACGTGCACAGCCATCTGGTCGCCGTCGAAGTCGGCGTTGAAGGCGGGGCAGACGAGCGGATGAAGCTGAATGGCGCGACCATCCACCAGCTTGGGCTCGAAGGCCTGAATGCCGAGACGGTGGAGAGTAGGAGCTCGGTTGAGCAGGATCGGGTGACCTTCGATGACCTCCTGCAGCACCTGCATCACTTCGTCATCGGCACGCTGGATCAGTTTTTTCGCGGCCTTGATGTTGTTGACAATATTCTGACGGATCAGGCGATGGATCACGAACGGCTGAAACAGCTCAATGGCCATTTCCTTGGGCAGGCCACACTGGTGCATCTTGAGCTTCGGACCCACCACGATCACGGAACGACCGGAGTAGTCGACCCGCTTACCCAGGAGGTTCTGGCGGAACCGACCCTGCTTCCCTTCGATGATGTCGCTGAGCGACTTAAGGGGACGGTTGTTTGCCCCCACCACGGTGCGTCCGCGACGGCCATTGTCGATCAGAGCATCAACGGCCTCCTGCAGCATCCGCTTTTCGTTGCGAACGATGATTTCAGGGGCAAGAATCTCCTGCAGGCGCGCTAAACGGTTGTTGCGGTTGATGCCCCGCCGGTAGAGGTCGTTGAGGTCGCTGGTAGCGAAACGGCCGCCATCGAGCTGGACCATCGGACGAAGATCGGGAGGGATCACGGGGATCACATCCAGAACCATCCACTCCGGCCGGGCATTGGTGGCGATGAAGTTGTCGATCACGCGAAGCCGCTTGATCAGCTTGGCCCGCTTCTGTCCCTTGCTGGCGCTGATGTCCTCCCGAAGCTGCTCAGCAATCTCCGCGAGATTGAGATCCTCGAGCAGATTCTTGAGGGCTTCCGCCCCGATGCCTACAACAGGCTCGTTTTCGATTTCAGAATCTTCGGCAAAAATCTGATCTTCGATCTCCAACCACTCATCTTCCGTGAGGAGCTGCTTGTAGGTGAGGTCCTTGTGATCGCCGGGATCAAGAACAACGTAGCAGTTGAAATAGACAATCTGCTCCACATCGCGAAGGGGCATGTCGAGCAAGATCGCCACATAGCTCGGGATCCCCTTGAGATACCAGACGTGGGAGACCGGGGCGGCGAGCTTGATGAAGCCCATCCGGTGGCGCCGGACCCGACTCTCGGTAACCTCAACGCCGCATCGCTCGCAGACAATGCCCCGGTGACGCACCCGCTTGTATTTGCCGCAGTGACACTCCCAATCTTTGGACGGGCCAAAGATCTTCTCGCAGAAAAGCCCATCCATCTCGGGCTTGAGGGTGCGGTAGTTGATCGTTTCCGGTTTGGTGACCTCGCCGACCACCTGGCCGTTGGGGAGGGTGCGCTGCCCCCACTGCATGATCCGCTCAGGAGACGCGAGCGTGATCCGAACGTAATCGAAGTGGTTTTCGGTGCGGAGGTTGCTGTTGGACATGGGGACCGGACGCGCGGAAAAGGAAGAAGAGAGAAGGGATCGGAGCCGAGGGCCGGCTCCGTCGCTGGCGATCAGTCGTCGTCGTAGTCCGCGACGCCGAGGGATTCGTAGGTGGGCCTGCTGGGAGTACTGCGGCGGGGATTGACGTCCTGCATCAGGTCGACCTCTTCACCGGCATCGGTGTAGACCGCGATGTCGAGGCCGAGAGACTGCAGCTCTCGCATCAGCACCTTGAAGGACTCGGGCGTGCCGGGACGGGGAATGGGCTTGCCTTTGACGATGGCGTTGAGCGCCTCGTTGCGTCCTTGCATGTCATCGGATTTGACCGTGAGAAGCTCCTGGAGGGTGTAGGCGGCGCCATAGGCCTCCAGAGCCCAGACCTCCATTTCCCCGAGCCGCTGGCCGCCCTGCTGAGCCTTGCCGCCCAGCGGCTGCTGGGTAACGAGGGAGTAGGGGCCTGTGGAGCGCGCATGGATCTTGTCGTCCACCAGGTGCACCAGCTTGAGGATGTGGGCATACCCCACGGTCACCGGCTGGTCGAAGGGCTCACCCGTGCGGCCATCGATCAGGTGGATCTTGCCGGGATGGTCCGGGTTGTAGACCCAATCCTTACCAGGCTGGCGCGCAGCTTCTTCGAGATAGGCCGTCACAGTGTTCTTGGAGGTTTCATCACCGTGCATCTCATCGAAGGGCACAACCTTGACGCGTGCATTGAGGTGCGATGCCGCCCAGCCCATCAGGCATTCGAACACCTGGCCAACATTCATACGGCTCGGAACACCCAACGGATTGAGGACGATGTCGATTGGCGTGCCATCGGGGAGATAGGGCATGTCTTCCCGGGGAAGGATGCGGCTGATGATGCCTTTGTTGCCGTGGCGACCGGCCATCTTGTCGCCCACCTGGATCTTGCGGCGCTGGGCGACATACACCCTCACCACCATGTTCGCGCCTGGGGGAAGCTCATCGCCCTGCTCCCGGGTGTAGATACGCACATCGACCACACGACCGCGCTCTGTGCTGGGAACTCGCAGGGAGTTGTCACGGACGTCGCGAGCCTTTTCGCCAAAAATTGCCCGCAGAAGCTTTTCCTCCGGAGGCTGATCGGATTCGCCTTTCGGCGTCACCTTGCCCACCAGAATGTCGCCGCTTTCCACGTAGGCTCCAATGCGGATGATTCCCATCTCATCCAGGTTGCCCAGGCTCTCCTCGGCAACATTGGGGATCTCGCGAGTAATCTCCTCCGGACCGAGCTTGGTCTGGCGCGCCTCGATCTCATACTTTTCAATGTGAACCGAAGTGTAGAGATCATCCTGAACGAGCCGATCGCTCACCAAGATAGCGTCTTCGTAGTTATAACCCTCCCAGGGCATGTAGGCAATCAGAACATTTTGCCCCAGGGCAATCTCACCCCCTTCACACGCGGAGCCATTGGCCAGAACCTGGCCCGCAATCACCGTGTCGCCCTGGCGAACGATCGGGCGCTGATTCAAGCAGGTGTCCTGATTGGAGCGCTGATACTTCTGCAGATGATGCACATGCTCGTACCCCTCTTCGTCGCGGATCACAATCAGCGTGGCATCCACAAACGTGACCGTGCCATTGACGCGCGTGATCGGCACCATGCCCGAGTCGCGGGCCACCTGGGTCTCCAGGCCCGTGCCCACCAAGGGACGCTCGGGCCGGAGCAGAGGCACCGCCTGGCGCTGCATGTTTGACCCCATCAAGGCACGGTTGGCGTCGTCGTGCTCGAGGAAAGGAATCAGGGAGGTGGCCACCGAGATGACCTGCACCGGGGAGAGCTGGACGTAATCCACCTGGCTCGGAGGGACGGTCTCGAAGTCCTGGCGGTAGCGAACCGGAACCAGATCGGCCGTGATGAGACCCTGGGCATCGGTGGCCACGTCGCCGGGGGCGACGCGACACTCGTCCTCCAGGTCGGCGGAGAGGTAGATCGGATTGCCCTGCTTGAGAACCACCCCGTTCTCCACCTTCCAGAAAGGCGTCTCGATGAATCCGTATTCGTTGACCCGGGCGTGGGTGGCCAGCGAACCGATCAAACCGGCGTTGGGACCTTCCGGCGTTTCAATCGGACAGATGCGGCCGTAGTGGGAAGGGTGGATGTCACGGACGGCAAAGCCTGCACGCTCGCGGGTGAGACCGCCAGGGCCGAGGGCGCTGATGCGGCGCTTGTGGGTGAGCTCGGCCAGCGGGTTGGTCTGATCCATGAACTGGCTCAGCTGGCTGGAGCCGAAGAACTCCTTGATCGCGGCCACCAAGGGCTTGGGGTTCACCAGCTGGGCCGGGGTGAGCGAGTCGGTCTCACCAACAGTCATGCGTTCCTTGATGATCCGCTCCAGACGGTTCAGGCCCACGCGCACCTGGTTCTGCAGCAGCTCACCCACGGAGCGAACACGGCGATTTCCGAGGTGGTCGATGTCATCAAGGGTGGCACCGCCAACATCAAGCTCGAGATTGATCAGGTAATCAATCGTCGAGAGCACATCCTCAGGGGTGAGGGTGCGGGTGGCATCGGGGATCGTGAGACGGAGCTTCTTGTTGATCTTGTAGCGACCGACACGACCAAGGTCGTAGCGCTTGGGATCAAAGAAGCGGCTATGCAACAGCTGCTGACCACCACTCACCGAAGGCGGCTCACCCGGACGCAGTTTCTTGTAAAGCTCGAGCAGGGCCTGATCTTCGGAGGCGATGCCTTCATCATTGGCGGCACCGATCGATTTCTGGTAGTACTCCGGATGACGCAGCTTGTCGAGAACGTCGTTGTCGGAGAGGCCGATGGCACGCATCAGCACGTGGGCGTTGATCTTGCGGGTCTTGTCGACTCGCACATGGAGAAGGTCGTTTTTGTCGGTCTCGAACTTCAGCCAGGCGCCGCGGTTGGGGATCAGGCTGGCGTTGAAGGTCTTGCGGCCGTTTTTGTCCTGCTCGTCTTTGAAGTAGACGCCGGGGCTGCGCACGATCTGGTTCACGATCACGCGCTCAGCACCGTTGATGATGAACGTGCCTCGCTCCGTCATCAGCGGCAGCTCGCCGATGAAGACCTCCTGCTCCTTGATCTCGCCGGTTTCCTTGTTGATCAGACGGCAGGTCACATACATCTGGGAAGCGAAGGTCGCATCGCGACGCTTGGCCTCTTCGACATCGTGCCGGGGACGCTTGAGGCGATACTCGCTGCCGATGAAATGCAGCTCAAGCTTGCCGGTGTAATCGGTGATCGGCGAGAAGCTATCGAGCTCCTCGATCAGGCCCTTTTCAAGGAACCATTTGAAGCTGGCCCGCTGCACCTCCACCAGATCGGGCAGGTAGGTGACGGTCTTGGCGACCTGGATCGCGCTGCTCATGCGGGGGAACTGCGGGACGGGGGACGGGATGGGCTGGAGGCCTGGGAACGGGGACCCGAAGGTCGGAGGTCCGAAGGCCCAAGGGTCGTGGAGCCCGCCGCGGGGATCAAAGGAACCGAAGCCGAAAGCGGCGGCGGTTGGCGGCGACGGGTTTAGGCGCAACGACTAAGACACCTCCCCCGGTGACGAGGGAAGCGGATCAGGCCGTGCGCCTATGGGGCTCGCCGATGGGCGAGCTCGAGGGGGTCAGCTGGGCATGCCACTGGCCACAGGGGCCAAAAGCGACCGGGGTGAGTCAACGGTGACTGGATCGACAAAGGGAGCGCTTCCGCTTCCAGGCCAATGAACCATCATACATTGTGAACCGGCAGGCCGAAGAGACGCTGCGCGTTGGCCGTGCTGGTATGGGCCACGGCCGTCAGGCTTTCGCCCCGCAGCTCGGCCACCCGCGCCGCCACTGCAGCCACGAAAGCTGGCTCGTTGCGCTGGCCGCGGCGCGGCACCGGGGCCAGGAAGGGGCAATCGGTCTCCACCAGGAAGCGATCGGCGGGAACCAGGCGGGCGCAGGCATGGGTGGCCTCAGCCTTGGGGAAGGTCACGGTGCCGCTGAAGCTGATGTAGAAACCCAGCGCCAGGAACGCCTCCATCTCCTCGGGAGTTCCCCCCCAGCAGTGCATCACGCCGCGAGGGCAGCGGTCCTCGGCCTGGCGCTGCCGCAGCAGGGCCAGCATCGGCTCCGCCGCATCCCGGCAGTGGATGATCACCGGCAGATCGAGGGAAACCGCCAGATCAAGCTGGGGAACCAGCACGGACAGTTGCTCCTCCAGATTCTTCTGGCGGAAGAGATCCAGCCCCAGCTCCCCGATCGCGACCACACGCGCATCCGCCTCCGCGGCGGCGCGGAGCCCTGTGGCGGTGTCCGGCTGCCAGTGCTCGGTGTCGAGCGGATGAACGCCCACGGAATAGCGAAGCTCCGGCAGACGGTCGGCGAGCGCGCGGATGGCCGGTATCTCGGAAGGCTCCACGCACGCATGGACCAAGGCCTTGACGCCCGCCTCACGCCAGCGGTTCACCACCGCATCGAGATCGTCTTCAAAGTTGCGAAAGACGATGTGGCAATGGGAATCCACCAGGGGAGCCAGCGCCAGGCTGGAGACCGCGTCAAGCGAAGACACTGGGTCGAGCGAAGAAACCCCGTCGAGCGAGTCAGCTGAAGCGTCTCCTTTCTGGGGCGACGAGGAGGAGGGAGCGCTGGCACGCATCAGCGTTGGCCTCGGGAGATCCGATGGCCATTGTGGCGGACCTGGATCAGCGCTACGCGAGGGGTTCTGGGGAGGCGGCCACGGCAGCCGCAGCCGGGGCGCCGGCAGGCTCCAATACGCGACGCACGGCAACGCTCAGCCGGGATTTCTGATTGGCGCCGGTGTTGCGATGCAGCACCCCCACCTTCACGGCCTTGTCGATCTTGCTGAACGCCGCGCTCATGCTCTTCTGCACGGCCTCGCGGGCATCACCATCGGGCGATTGGCCGTAGGCGGAGCAGGCGGTGAGGCAACGCTTCATCAGGGTGCGCACGGCCGACTTGTAGGACCGGTTGCGCAGGCGGTTGCGCTCGGCGATCTCGATGCGCTTCTTCGACGATTTGTTATTGGCCACAGGATGCGGGCACGGACTGGGCAAAGGAGGATCGTACCAAGCCGAGGCCACCGGCTCCCCAGCCGGCCGACGCCTAGCGTCTTACCAGCGCCCCACGCTCTCCCGCCTTGGCCGCTTCGCTTTCCACCGCTGCCCCACCGCCAGCGGAACCCCTCTCGATCCAGTTCCTCCGGGATGCCGAGGCCGCCCATCAGCGTTTGGCGGCCATCGCCGAGCGCACCGGGGGCGGCCGGATGGCCCGGGAGGAGGCGGCTGTGGCCGAGATCCTGGAGGCGGTGCGCTGCGGCGGCGACCGGGCCCTGCTCGATCTGAGCGAGCGCTTCGATGGGCTGCGCCCCGATCCCCTGCGGATCCCCGAGGAGCGGCTGGCGGAGGCATGGC
The DNA here is from genome assembly GCA_046342735.1 of Synechococcaceae cyanobacterium. Classification (GTDB taxonomy): domain Bacteria; phylum Cyanobacteriota; class Cyanobacteriia; order PCC-6307; family Cyanobiaceae; genus Cyanobium. The sequence continues at coordinate 7,865 of JBKDOZ010000138.1, read as the reverse complement.
GCACGACCCCCGCTGACCTGCAGCGGGCCCTGGATCTGGCCTATGAACGGGTGCTGGCTTTCCATCAGGCCCAGCGTCCTGCGGACCTGGCGATCGACGGCCCCCATGGCGAACGGCTGGGCCGCCGCTGGCGACCGGTGGAACGGGCCGGCCTCTACGTGCCGGGAGGGCGCGCCGCCTACCCAAGCACCGTGTTGATGAACGCCATTCCGGCAACCGTGGCGGGTGTGGGGCGGCTGGTGATGGTCACTCCGCCCGGGCCCGGCGGCGAGCCCTCGCCGATCGTGCTGGCCGCGGCCCACCGAGCCGGGGTGCGGGAGGTGTATCGCGTCGGGGGGGCCCAGGCGATCGCCGCCCTGGCCTGGGGCACCGAGACGATTCCGAAGGTGGATGTGATCAGCGGCCCGGGCAATCTCTGGGTCACCCTGGCCAAAAAGGCCGTCTACGGCCGGGTGGGCATCGACTCCCTGGCCGGGCCCAGCGAAGTGTTGGTGATCGCTGACGCCTCCGCCCACCCCGAGCAGGTGGCGGCCGACCTGATGGCCCAGGCCGAACACGATCCCCTCGCCGCGGCGATCCTGATCACCACCAGCGAGACGCTGGCCGCAGCGGTGCCGGCGGCGATCGAGGCCCAGCTTCAGAACCATCCCCGCGCAGCGATCACCCGGGCCGCCCTCAACGACTGGGGGTTGATCGTGGTGGCCGATGATCTGGCCCAGGCGGCCTCCCTGAGCGACACCTTCGCCCCGGAACACCTGGAGCTGCTGGTGGACGATCCCGAGGGGCTGGCGGAATCGATCCACCACGCCGGGGCCATCTTCCTGGGACCCTGGAGCCCCGAGGCGGTGGGCGACTACCTGGCGGGCCCCAACCACACCCTCCCCACCTCAGGCACGGCCCGCTTCGCCGGTGCCCTCAGCGTGGAAACCTTTCTGCGCCACACCAGCCTGATCCGCTTCAACCGAGCCGCCCTCGACGCCACAGCGGAGGCCGTGATCACCCTGGCCGAAAGCGAAGGGCTCCACAGCCACGCGGAATCCGTGCGGCGGCGGCTGTAGGCAGGCGCTCAGGCCCGGGCCAGATCGCGCACGTGGGGCTGGTCGTTGGCGATCTCCCCCACCAGCACCTGATCGGTGAGGTTCACGAACAGGCCGTTCTCCAGCACCCCGGGCAGGTTGTTGATCTGCTGCTCGAGGGCCGCCGGATCGGCGATGCCGCCGGCGAACTTCACATCCAGCACGAGATTGCCCTGGTCGGTGACCACGGGACCGGCCTTGCGCACGGCCATGCGCAGCTCGGCACTGCCACCAAGAGCCGCCAGATCCCCCTTCACCTGGCGCCAGGCACCAGGCAACACCTCCACGGGCAGCAGGAATCCCAGGTTGAGGCGCTCCACCAGCTTGCTGGCATCCACCACCACCACGAAGCGGTCCGCCCGGTGGGCCACCAGCTTCTCCTGCACGTGACAGGCGCCACCCCCCTTGATCAGCTGAAAGGAGGGATCGACCTCATCGGCACCATCAATGGCCAGATCGATTCTCTCCACAGCGTTGAGGCTGGTGAGGGGGATGCCGAGCTCGGCGGCCAGAACCTCCCCCTGGAAGGAGGTGGCCACGCCGGTGATGTCCCGGAGGGCACCCTGGCGAAGCCGTTCCCCCAGGGCCCGGATCATCATGGCGGCGGTGGAGCCGGAGCCCAGCCCCAGCACCATGCCGTCACGGATCTGGTCCACGGCGGCCTCCGCCACCGCCTGTTTCATCCGATCCTGCAGATCCGCCATCGCACCCAGGCAAGAGGGCGCGACCGTAGCAAGGCCCGGGGCGGGCGTCAGCCAGCCTGGGGCAGGGCGGCGGGGCGGATCGAGAGCTCCAGTTCCTTCTGGCCGCGCACCACGGTGAGCGGCAGGGCCTGGCCCACCTGGGCCTTCTCCACCTGCTGAAGCAGGGCTGCCGGGGTAGCCACCGATTGCTCGGCGATGCGCACCACCAGATCGCCGCGGCGCAGCCCGGCCTTCTCGGCCGGACTCTCGGGAATGACCCGCTGCACCAGGGCGCCATCCCGCTCGGGAAGCTGCAGCAGGGCATCGGGATCGCGGTTGTTGTCCCGGGCGACCCGGGCGGTGAGCGGCACCAGCTGGAGACCGAGGTAGGGGTGCACCACCTGACCGCCATCGGCGAGCTGGGCAGCCACCTGCTTGGCCAGGTTGACGGGAATGGCGAACCCCAGCCCGGCGCCGGGCCCGGAGCGCACCAACGTGTTGATGCCGATCACCTCGCCGTCCGCATTGATCAGGGGCCCGCCGGAGTTGCCCGGGTTGATGGCGGCGTCGGTCTGGATGAGGTCCAGACGCTTGTCGGCGAAGCCCAGGCTGTTGATGTCGCGGTGCAGGCCACTGACGATCCCCAGGGTGACCGTCCGTTGCAGGCCGTAGGGACTGCCCAGGGCGATCGCCCAGTCGCCCACTTCGAGGGCCTCGGAATCCCCCAACGGTGCCGCCGGCACCCCGGGACGACCCGCGATGCGCACCACCGCCAGATCGGTGACCGGATCGGCCCCCACCACGGCGCCATCGAGCTGGCGGCCATCGGCAAGGGTGACAAACACGGAGTCGACGGAGTCGACGACATGGGCGTTGGTGAGCACCAGCCCGCCCGCGGCGTCGATCACCACCCCCGAACCCTGGCCCCGCTCCCGAAGCGATCCGGAGGCATCGCCAAACAGATCCCGCAGGAGCGGATCGAGCATGGTGGGGTCGAAGGCGGTACGGGTGGCGGTGCGCTCGGTGTCGAGCCGCACCACGGCGGGGGCCACGCGCCGCACGGCCTCAGCCACGAAGCTATGGCGCTGGCCTGGGGCCGAGGCGAGGGGGGGAAGGGCCTCGCTGGACAAGCCCGGATCCGCCAGCACGGGGACCGGCCAGGCCACCAACCCCATCACAACCAACAGCAGAAGGGGGAGGAACACAGCCCGTAGGCGACTCAGGCAAAGCAGCGCGAGGCGATTCACGGCAACAAGGGGGCAGCGGACGGGCGGCGGTCAGGGGGGCGTGGCGGGCTTGGGCAAGCCCCCATCTGGCGAAACGCTAGGGGGGCTCCGGCGCATGCCAGCGCAGCAGGCGGTGGCGGATTTCCCCCGCCGGATCGAGGTCGAGCAGGAGTGCGCCGGGATCCTCCCCGCGGCCCAGCGGGCAGGGCTGAACGGGACCAAAGGGGCCGAGGGTGGAGGGACACCCCAGGAGCGGCCGCCCCGGCGCCCCGGGCAGCCAGCCCCGCCAGTACTGGTGCACATGGCCGAAGACCAGGCCCCGGGCCGCGGGCCGATTCGCCAACAGCTCCAGCAGGGCCGGTCCCTCCGCCAGGGCAATGGTGTCGAGGAAGGGGTCACCGATCGGGCCTGGGGGGTGGTGGAGCGCCAGAAGGAGCCAGGCGCCGTCGCGCTCCGCCGCGGCGATCTCCCGCTCCAGCCAGGTCCACTGCCGATGGCCGAGCTGTCCGTCAATCCGTCCGGGGCAGTGGCTGTCGAGCAGGAGCACACGCCACTGCCCGGCCCCGGGCTCCGCCCCTGGCAGGGTCAAGCGCGCCGGGGCCAGGAGGGCGTGGCGCCCCAGGGCGGCCCGCAGCCGGAGGCAGTGCTCATGGTTGCCGGGCAACAGCGCCACCGGCGGCAGCGGCGGAAGGAATGGCGGCAGGCCCGGCTCCGCGAGCAGCTCCCGCAGCCGGGCATAGCCACCCCAGCTCTCGTCCTGGCAGAGATCCCCCGTGAGCAAAAGCCAGTCGGGCCAGAGATCCTCCTGGGCCAGCTGCGAGAGGGCGGCGGCCAGGGCCTGGCGCAGTCGGGGGAGGGGCTGGCGGCCGCGGCAGAACCCCTCAGGATCGGCGAGCAGATGGGGATCGCTGAGCTGGAGAAGGCGCATCTGTTGACCACCAGCTCCGGGGGGGGTCCCATCTTCGGAGAGTCGGCTTAAGTTTGCGGTTCGAGCCGAGCTCCCCATGCCCGCCATCCCCCCCGGCACCCGCCAGCGTTGCCAGCTCTGCCAGGTGGAGATCCAGGGCATGGCCGGAGGCAACGACCTGGTGCACTTCTCGATGGGCGCCCCTGGCACCCGCGCCAAGCTCTGGGCCCGGGTCTGCCAATACCTGCGCTCCCCCGAGCAGTGCAGCCAGTGCCTGAACCAGGACGCGCAGCTGCGCGGCACCGTGAGCGCCAGCGACTACTACGCCGAAGCGCCGGTGCTCGACCTCAGCAGCCTGGGGGGTCCGGGGGGATCCATGGGAGCGCCTGGGAGTGCGGGCAGCGATCCCCTAGGGTGAGAGCAAGCCCCCCGGGCCAGACCCTTTCCTGACGCGCGGCCCCAGAACGGGCTACCGAGGGATCGGGATCGACGGACGCCACCGCGGCCTGGGAGCTCCCGCCCCCGGTACACCCCTTGGCCCACCCCCTCCTCGCCGATCTCGAACGCCTGGCCCAGGCCACGGCGGCGACCTCCGGACTGGAGGTTCGGGCCCTAGAGGTGCTCAGCCACCGCATTCCGATGACGGTGCGGGTCCTGGTGCAACGCGCCGATGGCACCGATGTGAGCCTCGACGAATGCGCCGCCCTGAGCGGACCGCTGGGGGAAGCGCTGGAGACGGCCGCCCTGCTGGACGCCGCCTACGTGCTGGAGGTCAGCAGCCCTGGCATCGGCGAGGACCTGGACAGCGACCGCGACTTCGAGAGCTTCCGCGGCTTTCCGGTGGAGGTGCTGCAGCAGGAACCCAATGGCGAGCCGAGCCGCCAAACGGGCCTGCTGCTGGGCCGGGACGGGCAAGCCGTGCTGCTCAACCGGCGCGGCCGCACCGTACGCATCCCCCGCGAAACGGTGCTGCAGGTGCGTCTCACCACCCCCAGCGGCGATCCCTGAATCGCCTTGACGACTCCCCGGGAGATCCCCTCTCCCCCACAACCGAATCCCCACAACCGAATCCCCCATGGCGCTTGTCCTGCTGCCCGGCCTGAACAACCTGATCGACGACATCAGCGACGAGAAAAAGCTCGCTCCCCAGGTGGTGGAGGCCGCCCTGCGTGAAGCCCTGCTCAAGGGCTACGAGCGCTATCGCCGCACCCTTTATCTCGGCATCAGCGAGGACCCGTTCGACGAGGAATATTTCAGCAACTTCGACGTAGCCCTTGATCTGGAGGAGGAGGGCTATCGCGTGCTGGCCAGCAAGATCATCGTGGAGGAGGTGGAGAGCGAAGACCACCAAATCGCGATCGATGAGGTGCGGCAGGTGGCCGAGGACGCCCAGATCGGCGACACGGTGGTGCTGGATGTGACGCCGGAGAAAGACGACTTCGGCCGCATGGCCGCCGCCACCACCAAGCAGGTGCTGGCCCAGAAGCTGCGCGACCAGCAGCGCCGCATGATCCAGGAGGAGTTCGCCGATCTCGAAGATCCCGTGCTCACGGCGCGGGTGATCCGCTTCGAACGCCAGAGCGTGATCATGGCCGTCAGCAGCGGCCTGGGCCGCCCCGAGGTGGAGGCCGAGCTGCCACGCCGTGACCAGTTGCCCAACGACAACTACCGCGCCAACGCCACCTTCAAGGTGTTTCTCAAGGAGGTGAGCGAGGTGCCCCGCCGCGGACCCCAGCTGTTCGTGAGCCGCGCCAACGCCGGGCTTGTGGTGTACCTGTTCGAGAATGAGGTGCCTGAGATCCAGGAGGGCTCGGTGCGGATCGTGGCCGTCGCCAGGGAGGCCAATCCCCCCTCGCGCTCCGTCGGTCCGCGCACCAAGGTGGCCGTGGACAGCGTGGAGCGGGAGGTGGATCCGGTGGGGGCCTGCATCGGCGCCCGCGGTTCGCGCATCCAGCAGGTGGTCAATGAGCTGCGGGGCGAAAAGATCGACGTGATCCGCTGGTCGCCGGATCCTGGCCAGTACATCGCGAACTCCCTCAGCCCGGCCCGGGTGGAGATGGTGCGGCTGGTGGATGCGGAGGGCCACCACGCCCATGTGCTGGTGCCCCACGACCAGCTGAGCCTCGCGATCGGCCGGGAAGGCCAGAACGTGCGATTGGCGGCCCGCCTGACCGGCTGGAAGATCGACATCAAGAACGCCCAGGAATACGACCAGGCCGCCGAGGATGCGGTGGTTTCCCAATTGATCGCCCAAAGGCGCGAGGAGGAAGCCCTTCAGGCCGAGGCCGAGGCGCGACTGGCGGTGGAACAGGCCGCGCGGGCGGAGGAGGACGCCAGGCTGCGGGAGCTCTATCCCCTGCCGGAGGACGACGAGGAGATGGACGTGGAGGAGATCGCTGAGGCCCCAATCGCCGGGGAGGAGGAGACCGCCGGGGAGGAGGAGCCGGCCGCCGAGGAGGAATTCGAGCCGGTGGTCGCCGATGCGGAAGAGGAGGAACCCGAGGAGGAGGCCCGGTGAGCGCCCGGGAGGAGCGGGTGGTGGAGCGGCGCTGCGTGGCCTGCCGGCGCCTGAGCGATCGCCGCGAGTTCTGGCGGGTGATCCGGCTGGCGGGAGGGGGCCTCGCCCTCGACCGGGGCATGGGGCGCTCCGCCTACCTCTGCCCCAGCCTCCCCTGCCTGGAAGAAACGCGGCGGCGGCGACGACTGCAGCGTGCCCTGCGCTGCCCGGTGCCGGATTCCTTGCTGGCCACCTTGGCCGATCGGCTGGGGCCCGCCACCCCCGCAGGCGCTGAGGCAAGATGAACGATGGCCGCAGCGTGTCTGCGGTTCGGCGCGAGATCGAGGCCCCCGCCCCATCTCCCCGACGGAGTGGCCGAATTTGGCCCACCCGGTGGCCCCCCGGCCACGCGCGGAGCCCCCGGGCTTCGATCCCATGGAGACCTGAATGACCAGCAGCGGCAAAGTCAGAATTTATGAGCTGTCCCGGGACCTGGGCCTGGACAACAAGGACGTGCTCGACGCCGCCGAGAAACTCAAGATCGCCGCGCGCAGCCACAGCAGCTCGATCAGCGATGAGGAAGCGCAGCGCATCCGCACCCTGATCAGCCCCGGCAACGGGTCTCCGGCCCCCGCGCCAGTGGCCCCAGCGAAGGCGATCCTGTCGGTGAAGAAGGCGGCATCTGAGCCCGTGGTGGTCAAACCCGCCTCGGGAGCCGTGGCTGCGCCGCCTCAGCGACCGGCGGCGGCGCCACCTGCCAAGCCCGCTGCCCCCCCGGCCTCTGCGGCACCCGCAGCGCCCCCGGCCCGCACAAGCCCCGCGACCCCGGCCCCACCGGCTGCCCCCAAGGCGGCCGTCCCCGCCGCTCCCCGTCCCGTGGCGCCGGCACCGAAACCGGCCGCCGCCGCCCCTGGCACCAGTCCGCGGCCCGCCGCACCCAGCCGACCTCCCGCCGCCGGAGCCCCCCCGGCGCGGCCGGGAGCCGCAGGGCCGGCCCGCCCGGCGGCTCCCCCCGCCCCTGGCCGCCCCAGCCCCCGGCCCGCCGCGCCGCCGCAGATCGTCAGCAAGCCCACGCCCCCGCCGGCGCGGCCGGCGGGCGAGCCAGCGCCAGCACGCCCCGCAGGGGGCGCAGCACCCGCGCGTCCGGCCCCCGCCCCAGCAGCCAACCGTCCCGCGGCCCCCGCCCCCGCAGCGCGCACCCCCCAAGCCCCGGCTCGCACCCCCGCACCCCAGCGGCCCGGAGCGCCCAGCCGCCCAGGCGCGGCCCCTGCCCCGAGCCGCCCCGGTGCACCCGCTGGCCGCCCCCAATTGGTGGGTCGCCCCCAGCCCGCGGCCGCTGGAGGCGGCAACCCGCCGGCCCCGCCCTCGGCCCGGCCCCAACCCCCCGGCGCCGGCGCCCCCGCCAACCGCCCAGCCGCCCCCACCCGGCCCGGCGCCGGCGGCGGCCGGCCAGGCACCCCGCCGCTGGAGCTGGTG
>JBKDOZ010000137.1:0-2615 GCA_046342735.1 Synechococcaceae cyanobacterium | reverse complement strand
CTCGAACCCCAGGGCATCGCGGTGCGCGATCGCAAGAGCGATGGGGTGCTGCTGGCCCTGCAGGGCCCCGAGGCGCCGGCCCGGCTGGCGGCCCTCAGCGGCGCCGACCTCAGCGGCCTGCCCCGCTTCGGCCATCGCGATCTGACCCTGCGGGGCGGATCCCTGGAGGACGTGCCCGTGTTCGTGGGCCGCACCGGCTACACCGGCGAGGACGGCTTCGAGCTGCTGCTCAGCCGCGAGGCCGGCGTGGCCCTCTGGGAGCAGCTGCTGGCCGAGGGGGTCGCCCCCTGCGGCCTCGGCGCCCGCGACACCCTGCGCCTGGAGGCGGCCATGCACCTCTACGGCAACGATATGGATGCCAGCACCAGCCCCCTGGAGGCCTCCCTCGGCTGGCTGGTGCATCTGGAGATGCCCGCCAGCTTCGTGGGCCGCGAGGTGCTGGAGCGGCAGAGCGCCGAGGGGGTGCGGCGCAAGCTGGTGGGGCTGAAGCTGCAGGGCCGGGCCATCGCCCGCCACGGCTACCCGGTGCTGCACGACGGGGCGGTGGTGGGGGAGGTCACGAGCGGTAGCTGGTCGCCGACGCTGGCGGAGCCGATCGCCCTGGCCTACGTGCCGGCGGAGCTGGCGAAGATCGGCACGGAACTGGCGGTGGAGATCCGCGGCAAGGCGGAGCCCGCGCGGGTGGTGAAGCGGCCCTTCTACCGCCGGGGCTGAGGGGTGGACACGCTGCGCATCAACGCCATCCGCGCCTGGGGCCACACCGGCTACTTCGACGCCGAGCAGGAGCTGGGCCAGTGGTTCGAGGTCGACCTGGAGATCGCGCTCGACCTCTCCCGCACGGGGGATGACGACGAGCTGGGCCACACCCTCAATTACGCCGCGGTGATCGAGCGGGTGAAGGGGCTGGTGGAGAGCAGCCGCTTCCGCACGATCGAGCGGCTGAACACCCGCCTCTGCGACGCGGTGCTGGCCTTCCCGGAGGTGCGGGAGGTGCGCTCCACCCTCACGAAGGTGGCGGCGCCGATCGCGGGCTTCGACGGCCGCGTCGCCATCGAGATGGTCCGCCGCCGCTCTGACGCTGCCCCCGCGGCCGGATGAGCGCGCCGCCCCAGCAAGCCGCCATTGCCCTCGGGGCGAACCTGGGCGACTGCCGGGCGAACTTGGAGGGGGCCCTGGCGGCGCTGGACGCCAGCCCGGGGGTTCGGCTGCTGGCCCGCTCGCGCTGGTACCGGAGCGCCCCCGTGGGACCGCCCCAGCCCGACTACGTGAACGGCTGTGCCCTGCTGGCGGTGGCACTGGAGCCCGAAGCCCTGCTGGAGCGCCTGCTGGCGACAGAACGCCGCTACGGCCGCGCGCGCGGCGAGCGCTGGGGCCCCCGCAGTCTCGACCTCGACCTGCTGCTGATGGGCGACCGCCGCCTCAGCACCCCGCAGTTGACACTGCCTCACCCGCGGCTGCAGGAGCGGGCCTTCGTGCTGGTGCCCCTCGCGGAAATCGCGCCGGCCTGGATCGATCCGATCAGCGGCCGCAGCGTGGCGGAACTGGCGGCGGCGCTGCCATTGGCGCTGAAGGGTGAACAGGCACTGGCGGCGCTGGAGCCATAGCTGGCCGATCTAGCTAATCTCATGTCCTTCACAACAGAGACCCGCACCACAGAATCGGGAGCCAACGCGCCATCGCTGGATCCGGCGGCATAGGCCTCCCGGGGGGCCGGGCCTGTTGGTCATTCTGATCACTTTTTCACCTCCTTCAGTCGTGACGACCTCTTCGGAATCCTGCGGTTCAAGATCAATCAGCAAATCGGAATTCCTCTCCTCCTTGCCGCCGTGGCGGCGCTGGTTGGCGAGGTTAAACTGGCATCCAACAATCGACGCGCAGATCAGGGTGCTCGCGAGCGAGAAGCGAGAGAAAGAATGGCAGAGGCGCGCGCAAGAGAGCGAGAGGAGAACGAAGCTGATCGAGAACGATATCGAGCGGCTCGCCGCGCTCGAATCCAAGCTCGATTCCTTGTTGCTCAGTGCCGATTCCTCCTCGCAGACACCGCCAGAAACCGATTGCAGTTGAACGAAGCCCTGGCGGTGGCGCCGAAGGATCTCCGCCCGCCGCAGGGACGAGCCGCCACAAACAGCAGGCATCGTACGCATGTACTACAATGAGGTGCTTTGCCGGCCGGCCCGGCTAATCTCATGTCCAGCACGACAGAGGCCCGCGCCAAGGAATCGGCAGACAACGCGCCCCCGCTGGATCCGGCGGGCTGGGCCTCCCTGGCGGCGGGCGTGCTGGTTATTCTGATCACCTTTTTCACCTCCTACAACCATGTCGATCTCTTCGGACACCTCCACTTCAAAGTTAATCAGCAAATCGGAAGTCCTCTCCTCCTTACCGCCATGGCGGCGCTGGTTGGCGAGGTTAAACTGGCATCCAACAATCGACGCGCAGATCAGAGAGCAAGAGTGGAAGAAGCGAGCACAAGAGAGCGAGAAGCGAGAGAAAGAATGGCAGAGGCGAGCGCAAGAGAGCGAGAGGCGAACGAAGCTGATCGAGAACGATATCGAGCGGCTCGCCGCGCTCGAATCCAAGCTCGATTCCTTGTTGCTCAGTGCCGATTCCTCCTC
>JBKDOZ010000136.1:0-8019 GCA_046342735.1 Synechococcaceae cyanobacterium | reverse complement strand
GAAGTGGAAGATCACGATCGACAGGGAGTTGTACATCCAGAACAGGCCGAGGAACACGTGGTCCCAAGCCGACACCTGGCAGGTACCGCCACGGCCGGGGCCGTCGCAGGGGAAGCGGAAGCCCAGATTCGCCTTATCGGGGACAAGGCGGGAGCTGCGCGAATACAGCACACCCTTCAGCAGGATCAGCACGGTGACGTGGATCGTGAAGGCGTGGATGTGGTGGACCATGAAGTCGGCCGTTCCCAGGGGGATCGGCCCGGCGGCCACCTTGCCACCGATGGCCACGACAGAGCCGTTGAACACCTCGCTCACACCCGCGAGGGCGTTGGGGGCGGTGGTGCCGGCGGCGGCGGCGTGAAGACCTTGAATCCACTGCGCGAAGACCGGCTTGAGCTGGATCGCGGTGTCACTGAACATGTCCTGGGGACGCCCCAGGGCACGCATGGTGTCGTTGTGGATGTAGAGGCCGAAGCTGTGGAAACCGAGCCAGATGCAGACCCAGTTGAGGTGGCTGATCAGGGCATCGCGGGCCTTGAGCACCCGGTCGAGCACGTTGTCGATGTGCTTGGCGGGGTCGTAGTCGCGAATCATGGCGATGGCGGCATGGGCGCCGGCGCCAACGATCAGGAATCCACCGATCCACACGTGGTGGGTGAACAGCGAGAGCTGGGTGGCGTAGCTGACACCGATGTACGGATACGGAGGCATCGCGTACATGTGGTGGGCCACGATGATGCTGAGCGAGCCCAGCAGCGCAAGGTTCACGGCCAGCTGGGCATGCCAGGAGGTGGTCATGAACTCGAACAGGCCGTTGTGGCCGTTCGGAGCGGGGAACAGCAGGGGATCACCCTTCTGTCCTTCCAGAATCTCCTTGATGCTGTGGCCGATGCCCCAGTTGGTCCGGTACATGTGACCGGCCACGATGAAGAGAACGGCAATCGCCAGGTGGTGATGGGCGATGTCGGTCATCCAAAGGCTGCCGGTGACAGGATTCAACCCACCTTTGAAGGTGAGGAAATCGCTGTAGGCGGCCCAATTTCCGGAGAAGAAGGCGGAGATACCGGCACCAAAGCCCGGGAAGAGCTGGGCCAGAAGATCCTGGTTGAGGAACTCATGGGGCAGCGGAATGTCAGCCACCGAGGCGATGGTCTTGCCGTTGAGCACCAGCGGATTGCCGGCGTCGATGGCGTCCATCAGCTGCGTGGTGGGCAGCGACACGTGCAGAAGGTGCCCGGTCCAGGAGAGGGAGCCGAGGCCAAGCAGACCGGCCAGATGGTGGTTGAGCATCGACTCAACGTTCTGGAACCACTCGAGCTTGGGAGCCGCCTTGTGGTAGTGGAACACACCGGCGTTCAGCATCAGACCGGCCATCACCAGAGCACCAATGGCTGTGCAGAGGAGCTGGAATTCGCTGGTGAAACCCCAGGCCCGCCACACATGGAAGAGGCCGGAGGTGATCTGAATGCCGTGGAAGCCGGCACCGACGTCGCCGTTGAGGATTTCCTGGCCGAAGATCGGCCAGACGACCTGGGCGCTCGGCTTGACGTGTAGGGGATCGGCAAGCCAGCCGGTGTAGTTGGAGAAGCGGGCTCCGTGGTAGAAGGCGCCGCTCAGCCAGATGAAGATGACGGCCAAGTGGCCGAAGTGAGCCGAGAAGATCTTGCGAGAAACCTCTTCGAGGTCGCTCGTGTGGCTGTCGAAGTCGTGAGCGTTGGCGTGGAGGTTCCAAACCCAGGTGGTGGTTTTGGGACCTTTGGCGAGGCTGCGGTCGAAATGTCCGGGCTTCTCGAAAAGCTCGAACGTCGCCGGAACACGGTTCCGGTCGACCATGGCTTCCGCCTTCTTCCCACGCTCTGGTGGGCTGATGGTCATCGAGACGTTCCTCGAGGGACGGGATCGAGGTGGAGGGCCACCCCTGGCTACCGGGGGCTGACACCGGCCGCGGAAACCGCGACAGGAGACAGACCGGGGGTCGCCGATGGGACCCGATGGCCGTAGGCAGCCGATAGGCCGCCGTGGCCACGGGCACCAGCGCGGCAGGGCAGAACCCTTGCCACAGCTGGAGCTTTGGGCCCCTGAAGGGGACCGCTGGCGGAAGTATAGGGGCCGGAAACAAGCCAAATTGCCCCCCAGTTACAAAGGTTCAATCCCGGCGCAGCCCTGGCCCTGACTGGGGTCTTTCGAGGGGTTGTTGATAGCGCCGGCAAGCAGATGGAACCAGGTTGTTAACAGCTTCTCGCGCCTAGACATCTGCCGCGATATAGCGATTTTGCCGTGGCGCCCCGCCTGAGCAGAATGAACGTCACCTTCGGGGCAGCGGGCCTTGAGCGGCGCACATGGGGCGGGGGATGGACGGGAAGCTGGCGCGGGGCGGTGGGAACGGTGGCGGCGAATGCCGTTCGTTCTGTTGCTCTGCCTGACCTTGCTGCTGCCGTGGCCCGATGGGGGTGGACGGGCGCTGGCCCTCGGCTGGCCAAACCGCACCACGACGGCCCCCCGCGAGACCCCTGGGCTCTCCAACGGCCAGAGGCTCCAGGAGGTGCCCCCCCCCGCGGCGGTACAACAGCTCCAGGAAGCTCTGGCCGATCGGGCACCCCAGGTGCGCATCCTGGCCCCGGCGGCCGACGCCCTTCTCCCCGATGAGCCCTGGACCCTGCGGCTGCAGGTGGACGACTGGCCCCTGGTCGACGGCGGACCGCTGGGGCTGGGACCCCACCTGCTCGTGCGGATCGATGGTGGGGAGCCCCTGCGCCTGACTGCTCCCGAGGCCACGCTGCCGGCCCTGAGCCCCGGCAGCCACCGTTTGACCGTGGTGGCTGCCCGGCCCTGGGGGGAGGCGGTGAAGAGCCCCGGGGCGATGGCCCAGATCCGGGTGCACCGCACCGCGAAGAATCCGCTGTCGCTGCCGGCGCCGGGCAGCCCCCAGCTGCTGCCGATGAGCCCACCGGCGGTGGCCGCCGCGGAGCCGCTGCTGCTGGATTGGCTGTTGGTCGACGCGCCGCTGCAGCACCTACGGGATGACGATGCGCGTTGGCGGCTGCGGGTGACCGTGAATGGCGACTCGTTTCTGGTGGATCGACAGACCGCCCTCTGGCTAAAGGGGTGGCGGCCTGGCACGAATGCTGTGCAGCTGGAGTTGCTGGATGGGCGCGGCGAACCGCTCAACCCTCCGTTCAACAGCCTGGTGCAGGAGGTGCGCGTCGATGGGAGCCTGCCCAAGCCGGCCTGGCTGGGCGGCCCCCTTTCGCCCTCCGACCTGGCGATCCTGCTGGGACAAGCCCCATCCCCTTCGTCCGCCCCAGCAGCCACCGCGGCCACAGCAGTCGACTCGAGCTCGCCGGCTGCCTATGCAGAGGACGGGGTGGAGGAGGACGAGCAGGTGAACGTAAGAGAGGAGGAGAAGGCGACGGAAGCGGACACCGATGCTCCTGGCCAAGAGCCAGTGAGCGAGGCCGCGCCGCCGCACGCAACCACGCAGAACGAAATTGAGCGCAACGAAATCGAGCAGAACGAAGTCGAGCTCTACGAAATCGAGCAGAACGAAGCCATAGGAATGGAAGAGGCCCAGAACGCAGACCTGCCGATCTCAGAGCTGCCGAACCAAGCGAAGCCAAACGAAGCGAAGCCAAACGAAGAGGAGCCAAACGAAGCGGAGCCGAACGAAGAAGAGCAGGTGGCGCAACAGGAGCCCCCGCCCCAGCGGCCCGCGCGCGAGGAGGTCAACCCCGACGGCACCCTGCGCCGGGAGCCCAGAACGGGACCACTGGCGGGCCTGCGCGAACGGTTGGCGCGATGAGGAGCGCAATGGCAGGCGGGTTGGGGGGCAACAGGAGCCTGAAATCGCGGCGCATTCTGGTCTTGACCTTCAGCCCAGGCGCCGAGGCGGTCGTTGGCCAGCTGGAGGGCGGCGGCCTGGCCGGCGAAACGCACCGATCCGGCGGGGGCGACACGGACAGCGGCGCCTGGCTGGCCGATCGCTGGGACGGGGCCACGGCCGTGATCGCGGTGGGCGCCTGCGGGCTGGTGACCCGGCTGATCGCGCCGCTCCTGCGGGGCAAGGAGCACGACCCTGCGGTGGTGGTTGTGGATCCCGGCGGCCGTTACGCCATTCCGCTGTTGGGGGGTCACGCGGCCGGCGGCGAGGCCCTGGCCCAGGAGATCGCCGCCCTGCTGGGGGGGCAAGCGGTGCTCACCGGGGCGAGCGCCGCACGGGAAGGCCTGGCGCTCGATGCCTTCGGCAGCGCCTGGGGTTGGCGACGGGGGCAGGGCGACTGGCGCTCGCTGATGGGGCACGCGGCCAGCGACGGTCCCGTGGCCGTGCACCAGGAGAGCGGGATCGCCCTGTGGCGGGGCCTGCCGGCCGCCGCGGCCCTGGGTGATGCGGCCCTGGGTGATGGGGCGCTGGGCGATGGGGAGCCAGGGAAACTGGTGGTAAGCCACCAGCGCGGGCCGGGCTGCCGTTGGCACCCGCCCAGCCTGTGGCTGGGTCTGGGCTGCGAGCGCGACACCAGCCTGACCGTGCTGGAGCGGCTGGTGGACACGGCGCTCCACGAGCACAACCTGGCCCCGGAGGCGGTGGCCGGCCTGGCGAGCGTGACGCTCAAGGGCGACGAACCGGCCCTGCTGGCCCTGGCGGAGCAGCGCGGCTGGCCCCTGCGGCTGTTCGAGGCCGAGCGGCTGGCGTTGGTGCCGGTGCCCACCCCCTCGGCGGCGGTGGCCCGGGAGGTGGGCACCGCCTCGGTGGCGGAGGCGGCCGCGCGCCTGGCCGCCGCCGAGGTGGGTGGCCCGGGGGCCGCCCCAGCTCCCCTGCTGATGGCCAAGCGGATTGAGCGCGCCACCGCCAGCGAACGGGGGGCGGCCACCCTGGCGGTGGCCCTGGCGGAGCGCCAGTGGGCGCCGGGCCGAGGGGCACTCCATCTGGTGGGCAGCGGCCCGGGCGGCCTGGAGCTGCTCAGCGGCGATGCTCGCCAGGCCCTGGCAACGGCCACGGTGTGGGTGGGCTATGGGCTGTATCTGGATCTGCTCGAACCGCTGCGCCGCCCCGAGCAGCTGCGCCGCGACGGGCGTCTGACGGAGGAGCGACAACGCTGCGCCGACGCCCTGGAGTTGGCCCAACAGGGTCTGACGGTGGCCCTGGTGTCGTCGGGCGACAGCGGCATCTACGGCATGGCGGGCCTGGCCCTGGAGCTCTGGCTGGCGCAACCGGCGACGGAGCGGCCGGCCTTTGCGGTGCACCCCGGCCTCTCGGCCCTCCAGCTGGCCGCCGCCCGCGTGGGCGCCCCGCTGATGCACGACTTCTGCACGATCAGCCTCAGCGACCGCCTCACCCCCTGGCAGGTGATCGAACGGCGCCTGCAGGCCGCTGCCGCCGGCGACTTCGTGGTGGCGCTCTACAACCCCCGCTCGCTGGGCCGCACCTGGCAGCTGGAGCGGGCCCGGGCCCTGCTGCTCGAAGGCCGCCCCGCCACCACACCGGTGGTGCTGGCCCGCCAGCTCGGCCGCGCCGACGAAACGGTGCGTCTCACCACCCTGGGGGATCTGCCCGTGGACGCCGTGGACATGCTCACCCTGGTGCTGGTGGGCAACAGCACCAGCCGCCAGCAGGACGGCTGGATGGTGACGCCACGGGGATATCCGGGGGCGGAGTTGGCCTGAAGGTTAAATCGGGATGACAGGATTCGAACCTGCGGCCCCTTCGTCCCGAACGAAGTGCGCTACCAAGCTGCGCTACATCCCGATATCGGGAGTGTAGGGGATCGCCTGCCTGGCTCTGGGGTGCGCACGGCGCGCTTCCTACAGTCGGGGTTGAGTCGCCCCGGCCCCGTGACGCCACCCGACCCCCAGCCAGCGACCGCTCCCCCGGCCACAACGGGCAAACCGGATTGGTTGCGGGTGAAGGCGCCGCAGCGCGAACGCGTCGGCGCGGTGGCCGACCTGCTGCTCGACCTGAAGCTCAACACGGTCTGCCAGGAGGCCAGCTGCCCGAACATCGGCGAGTGCTTCGCCGGCGGCACCGCCACTTTTTTGATCATGGGGCCGGGCTGCACCCGCGCCTGCCCCTACTGCGACATCGATTTCGACAAGAGCGTGCGCAGCCTCGACCCCAGCGAGCCCGAGCGGCTGGGGGAGGCGGTGGCCCGGCTCGGCCTGAGCCACGTGGTGATCACCTCGGTCAACCGCGACGACCTCCCAGATGGCGGCGCCAACCAGTTCGTGGCCTGCATCGAGCAGGTGCGCCGCCGCTCGCCGCTCACCACCATCGAGCTGCTGATCCCCGACTTCTGCGGCAACGGGGACGCCCTGGCTGCGGTCATGGACGCCGGCCCCGAGGTGCTCAACCACAACATCGAAACCGTGCCGCGCCTCTACGCGCGGGTGCGGCCCCAGGGGATCTACACCCGCTCGCTGGAGCTGCTGCAGCGGGTGCGCCAGGGCTGGCCGCGGGCTTACACCAAATCGG
Organism: Synechococcaceae cyanobacterium; assembly: GCA_046342735.1. Lineage (GTDB taxonomy): Bacteria > Cyanobacteriota > Cyanobacteriia > PCC-6307 > Cyanobiaceae > Cyanobium. Next base: position 1,556 of record JBKDOZ010000136.1, on the reverse strand, counting down.
GCCTGATGGTGGGGCTCGGGGAGAGCGACGCGGAGGTGTTGGCGGTCCTCGCCGACCTGCGGAGCCACGCCGTCGACATCGTCACGATCGGCCAGTACCTTTCGCCGGGCCCGAAGCACCTGGCTGTGCAGCGCTTTGTGCACCCCGACCAGTTCGCCAAGTACCGCCGCCACGGAGAGGACGAGCTGGGCTTCCTGCAGGTGGTGAGTACGCCGCTCACCCGCAGCAGCTACCACGCCGGCGAGGTGCGGCGGTTGATGCGGGAATTTCCCCGCTGATCGCCGGGCGACTCGAGCGCCGGTTGTGGGGGCATCCGCAGCGAAAGACCCTGCCGCGCAGCCCCGAAAGGCCTGGAACAAGGTGAGCTCAGAGACCGTCCCCCAACGCAAACTCGGCTTGGAGGGCATGGGCGGCCTGGCTCTGACCCTGTTGGTCGAGCTCGTCGAGGCGGGCGCTCACCAGATGGGGCGAAAGGTCGACGGAAGCGCAGCGATGGAGATAGGCAACCGCCATCTGGCGGGCGAAGAGCTGTTGGAGCTGCTGGGCGAACTCGGGAGGCATGGGCGGGAAACGGCCCGAATGGGTGGGTGAACCCTATGGAACGTCGCCCGCCGAACGGGTCGGTGGAACCGACCCAAACCGGTGCGGTTGGCCGAATCAGGCGACCACCTCCTGCCGTTCCGCCAGCCCCACCAGCGCCTTTTCGCTAGGGGGCACCAGCACCTTGAAGCGCCGCTTCCAGGTGGGCCAGTCGGCCAGGATTTCGGCGGCCCGGGCGCTGCCCGTGTGGTCCCGATGGGCCTCCAGCAGCGGCAACAGCAGGGCCTCCTGTTCGGAGGTGGTGAGTTCGCAGAGGGCGACGGTCTCGGGGTTGAGGCGCTCCGCCACTCCGCCGTTTTCATCCAGCAGGAAGGCCACCCCGCCGGTCATGCCGGCCGCGACGTTGCGGCCGGTGCTGCCGAGCACCTACACCACCCCACCGGTCATGTATTCGCAGCAGTGGTCGCCGCTGCCCTCCACGACCGTGCGGGCACCGCTGTTGCGCACCGCAAAACGCTCGCCGGCCCGGCCGAGGGCATAGAGCTCTCCGCCTGTGGCGCCATAGAGGCAGGTGTTCCCCAGGATCACCTTCTCGCCGGGATCGGTGGCGCCTGCCGGGGGCACCACCACCACCCGACCGCCATTGAGTCCCTTGCCGACGTAGTCGTTGGCTTCGCCCACCAGACGCACCTCCATCCCCTGGAGGACGAAGGCGGCGAAGCTCTGGCCGGCGGCCCCCTCGAAGGTGAGGTCGAGGTGGCCCTGGAAGCCGGTGTTGCCGTGGCGGGCAGCGATTTCGCCACTGAGCCGGGCGCCGACGCTGCGGTCGGTGTTGACGATTGCCAACCGCCGAGAAACGCTGCCGTGGCCTTCGATCGCCGCCAGGACGGCGGAATCGGCGAGGAGCTGATCCTCCAGGATCGCCCCGTTGCCGTGGGCCTCGCTGCGATGCTGCAGCCAGCGGCGGTCGGCGGCCTCCGGCACCGGGGCCAGCAGGCAGGTGAGATCGAGGGAGC
>JBKDOZ010000135.1:0-6781 GCA_046342735.1 Synechococcaceae cyanobacterium | reverse complement strand
GATCGGCGCTGCTGTTCGCCAGTTCGCGCAACCGCCGCTCCCGCAGGTGCAGAAACAGTGGGGCCCCAAACGCGAAGGCAACGGTCACGCAGCTCAGCAGGACCCAGGGCAGGCCCCGCATCCGTAGGCGGCGGCTCTCGCTCACCATCCAGATCGTGACCGCAGTGGCTGCCACCGCCAGGTCGCGGGAGAGGGACTGGGCCGCCGGATTGCTGTTGGCCAGCCCCACGAACAGCCCCACATCAAAGCTGGGGCCGTATTGCTTGAGAAACGCCCGATGCGCCCGCCTGGGCAGTCCGCCACCGGCCCCGGCGAGAGCCAGATCGCGCCATGCAAGCGCTCCGCGGGGGCGCAGGTCCGGGGTGTCTGGTGTGGGGCGGGGTGGGGCCGGCTGGGGGGTGGTCATGGCTGCAGGGGCCCGGGGGGCTGATCCGGATGTTGGGGATCCCATTGCATCACCTCCTGCTCCACCTGCCGCAGCAGGGCCTCGCAGCGGTCGGCATAGGCCTGGGCACGCTGGTACAGCGAGGCCATGGCCTCCACATCGAGATCACTGGTCTGCAGTTCCGCCAGCGTGAGATCGAGGGCCGTTTGCGCCTGGCGGTAGGAGAGATCGGAGGCCCCGCCATCTGTGGGGTCGTCGGTGGGGGCGTCCGTGGGGACGTCGATGTCGGGAGACGGTGGGCGGGAACGGTTGGCGCGTGGCATCGGGGGGGAAGGGGGTGGCGGGAGACCAGAAGTGGTGCGCGGTCGTCAGGAATCGGGGGGCGCAGCGGTGGGTGCGTTGGCTGGGGCCGGCAGCAGCGCCTCCACCACGGCACGCACGCGGCCATCCACCACCTGCACCTCGATGGCCTCCCCGGGGCTCAGCTGGCTGAGGGAGCGCACCCATCGCCCCTGGCCATCGCGCAACAGGCTGAAGCCCCGCGCCAGCAGGTGCTCGGGGGAGAGGGCCTGCAGCAGCCGCCGTTGCTGGGTCAGCCAACGCCGTTGCTGCTCCAGCAAGCGGATCGGGTGCAGGGAGGCGATCTGGGCGCGCTGCTGGGCCAGCCGGTGTCGGGCCGCCTCCAGCCGCAGGGTCAGCGAGCGGCGGAGATGGGCGCGGCTGCGGCCGATCTCCTGCAGGGCTGCGATCCGATCGGGCAGCAGGGCCACCACGGCTGCCGTGGGGGTGGCGGCCCGGTGATCGGCCACCAGATCGGCGATGGTCGTGTCGTCCTCATGGCCGAGGCCGCAGACCACCGGCACCGGCATCTGCGCCAGCGCGCGCGCCAGGGTCACCCCGTCGAAGACCGCCAGATCCTCGCGGCTGCCGCCCCCACGGGCCAGCACCACCGCGTCGATCGCCAGGGCCTCCACCCGGATGGAGAGTTCTGCCAGCGCGGCCACGATTCGCTCCTCCACCGCTCCCTGCACAGGGATCGGCACCACCAGCACTCCGGTGGCGGGCCAGCGCTCGCGGGCCGTGCGCAGCATGTCGGCCAGCGCCGAGCTGGGCACGCTGGTGAGCAGGGCGATGCGTCGCGGCAGCACGGGCAAAGCTCTCTTGCGCTCAGCCTCGAACCATCCCTCCGGCTCCAGCAGGGCACGCACCCGCTCGAACTGGCGCAGCACCGCGGTCAGCCCTGGACGCAGGTCGAGCACCTGCACCGTGAGGTTGGCCCGGGTTGCCCAGAAGTTCAGCTTGCCCACCACCACCACCCCATCGCCCTCCTCGGGCACAAAGCTCAGGCGGTCGATGGTGGAGGCCCACACCACTGCAGAGATGGAGGCTTCGCCATCGGTGAGGGTGAGCCAGAGGTGGCCCTTTTTGCGCTGCGGTCGGCTGACGGTGGCTTCCACCAGGAAGCGCGGCGCAAAACCCCGCTCGAGCAGAGCGCCGATCGACTCATTGAGCTCGCGGACGCTGTAGCGGGGAATGCCGTCGCCGGGGGGGCGGCTGGGAGTGGCGGGTGGGCTGGTGCGCACAGGGCACTCAGACGCTCAGGCGGCGGTACTGGCGCCACCAGAAGAGGCTGACCAGCCCCGCCAGGACGAACACCAGCCGGCCCAGCGGGTGGTCGAGCCGCACCAGGCCGGCGCCACTGATCACCAGCGCCGTGCTCAGCAGGCGGGAGCCATCGCGGCGATTGCTGGGGAACCAGCGGCGGGAGGGCGCGGCGGAGGTGTGGGGAGAGGGAGCCATGGCGCGCCATCTGGCCGGTGGGCCACCCTAGCTGCGCTGGGGTGGGAGCAGAATGCCGCCTTCTCGGACTGCGCCAGCCCCATGGCGGTTTCGCCACGCCTCCGGGAGCGTCTGCAGCAACAGATCCGCGTTCCCCTGCCCCGCCGGCCGGAGCTGGTGCTGGTCACCGATCTCGATGGCACGCTGCTCGATGGTCCGCCCCGCTGGCGGCGGCTTCTCTACGCCTGGTTGGCCAGCGAGCGGGAGCGGGTGCTGCACGTGTACAGCACGGGACGGGACCTGCGGTCGGTGCGGAGGCTGCTGGCGGCGGAGCGGGAGATGGGATTGCATCCGCCCCATCTGGTGATCGGCGATGTGGGCTGCACGCTGGCCTGCGGCGCCAGCCTGGAGCCCGTGCCGTTGGCCGTGGATCCGATCGAGGCGCGCTGGCGCGGCAAGCCGGAGCGGTTGCTGCCCCTGCTGGCCTCCATGCCAGGACTCTCCGCCCAGCCGGTCACCGCGGATCGGCGCCTGGCCTATCTCATTGATGTGGCGGCCCTCGACCGCCGGCGACTGGCGGCGCTGGAGGCCCACGGCGTTGATTGCCTCGTCTCAGGGGATCGCTACCTCGACGTGCTGCCCGCCGGGGTCAACAAGGGGAGCACCCTGCAGATCCTGCTGGGGTGGCTGGAGATCGGAGCGGAGCGGGTGGTGACCGCTGGCGATTCCCTCAACGATCTGGCGATGTTCGAGACCGGCCTGCCCGGCGTGATGGTGGGCAACGCCGAGCCCGATCTGGTGGCCGCGCTGCCCCGGCTGCCGGCCACCTACCGCGCCCGTGGCGAGGGCTGTGAGGGGATCCTCGAAGGGTTGCTCCATTTCGGTTTTGCGGCCCTCCTCGGTGAGCTCGCCGACCACCTGCGGGCCCCGACGATCAGCGCGGCGGGGCGTTCCGGCCCTCCAGGCGGTTGCGGGTGAGAGCGGTGGCTGGGGCGGTGGGAGGGTCTTCGGGCCTGGGGTGTTTCGGGTAGCGGCCGCGCAGCTCCCGTCGCACCTGGCTGTAGCCCTCCCGCCAGAACCCCTCCAGATCCCGCGTGATCGCCACCGGCCGCCCCGCTGGCGACAGCAGATGGACCGATACCGGCAGGCGCCCCTCCAGCACCGTGGGGCTTTCGCGCGCCCCGAACATCTCCTGCAGCTTCACGGCCAGCACCACATCCTCGTCGTCGTAGGCGAGTGACACATGCCGGCCCGAGGGCACCGGCAGGGAGGGGGGAAGCCACCGCTGCAGCTCCTGGCGCCTGTCCCAGGGGAGATCGCCCCAGAGGGCCTCCAGCAGATCGATCCGTTGCAGGTCCTGGCGGCTGCGGACGTCGGCGAGCCAGGGCTCCAACCAGCGGATCGGGTCCTCGGCCAGGGTGGCCCAGCTGCGGTCGGGCCAGGGGGGGCCCAGATGGCGGTGCGCCAGGGCCAGGCGTCGTTGCAACTGCTGGGAGGCAGGGCACCAGGGCAGGGCTGCCAATCCCAGTTGCCGCAGGCCCTCCGCCAAGGCCTCCCGCAGGGAGGCGGCATCCGGTCCGCCTTCGCCCGCTTCGGGCTCCCAGGGGCGCCGCTCCAGCACCAGCGCCCCGAGACGGCGCACCTGCTCGCAGCGCAGCCGCTCGGTCGCGCCGTCCCAGAAGGCCCGTTTCTCGCTCTGGCCCTGTTCACGGGCCAGTGCCTCCAGCAGGGGGCGCGGCAGGGGGGCGGCGAGCAGCACCCGGGCCTCGCGGCCCTGGCCATCAAGGCTGGCGATCGCCAGGGCCTCGGCCGCGGCCAGCGGATCCTCCGGCGGTAGCCAGGCCCCCCGTCCGCCCCGCAGCAGAAAACGCCCTTGGCCGGGAGAGCGCGCCAGGGCCAGCCGTTCGGGATAGGCCCATGCCAGCAGCTGGGCCACCTGCCAGGTCTCCGTCTCCCCGGCCCATTCGTCCTCTGCCGTCGGTCCGAGCGTCCGTTCGGCTATCGGCCCTGGGGCCGGTGCCACCGCGGCTTCGACCTGCCGCCGCAGCTGCGCCTGCAGCCGCCGCATCGGCCCCCGCGCCCCACCGGCCCCCGCGCCCAGCCAATCGAGGCGGCGCAGCAGGTCGGCCCCCGCCTCCTGGCGCCCCAGCGGATCCCTTTCGCTGATCAGCACCGCCAGGGCGGTGGCGAGCTCCAGCCAGCCGTGGGCATGGGCCCGCAACAGCATGTGGGCCAGGCGGGGGTGCAGGCCGAGGCCGGCCATGGCGCGGCCGTGGGGGGTGAGGCGGCCATCCGCCGCGAGGGCGCCCAGCTCGCCCAGCAGCTGGCGGGCCTCCCGCAGGGGGCCAGGCGCGGGGGGCTCCAGCCAGGGCAGCCCTTCCCCCAGCGGGTTGCCCCAGGCGGCCAGCTGCAGGGCGATCGGCAGCGGGTCGATCTCCCGCAGTTCCGGCACATCGAAGGCCGGCCGTCGCTGCTGCTCGGCCGGGGACCAGAGCCGCAGACAGCGTCCGGGGCCGAGCCGACCCGCCCGCCCGCGCCGCTGCTCGGCGCTGGCCTGGCTGGCTGGCTGGGTCACCAGGCCGTCCATGCCGGTGCCGGGGTCGAAGCGGCTGACCCGGCTCAGGCCGCTGTCGATCACCAGCCGCACCCCCTCAATCGTGAGGGAGCTTTCGGCGATCGATGTGGTCAGCACCACCTTGCCGCCTGCGCCCTGGGCGGGCCGGATGGCGCGCCGCTGGGCGTCGAGGGGGAGCTGGCCGTGCAGGGGGCAACAGTCCAGGTCGCTGGCCCAGGGCTGCTCGAGGATCAGGCGGAGGCAGGCCTGGATCTCCCGCTGCCCGGGCAGAAACACCAGCACCGTTTCGGCCCCGTCGCGTTCATCGAGCCAGTGCTGCTCCAGGGCCCGCAGCACCTGCCGGGGCAGGGGCTCCCCCGGTCGCGGGGGCTGGTGCGCCACCGCTACGGGATGGCTGCGCCCCTCGCTGCGGATCACCCGGGCTCCGTCGAGCTGCTCCGCCAGGGGCTCCAGCTCGAGGGTGGCGGACATCAGCAGCAGCCGCAGGTTGGGCTGCAACACGGCGCGGGCCTCGCGGGTGAGGGCCAGGGCCAGATCCGCCTCCGCCGCCCGCTCATGGAACTCGTCGAAGATCACGCAGGCCACACCCTCGAGGGCGGGATCGGCCTGGAGTCGCCGCAGGAACAGGCCGTTGGTGATCACCTCCAGGCGCGTGGCGGCGGAGATGCGGCGTTCCAGACGCACGGCGTAACCCACCTGGCCGCCCACCGCCTCGCCCAGGCCCTGGGCCAGCCGTTCGGCGGCGCCCCGGGCCGCCAGCCGGCGGGGTTCGAGCATCAACACCCGCTCGCCGGCTGGAAGGGCCTGGAGCAGGGCCAGGGGCACGCGGGTGGTCTTGCCCGCGCCCGGGGCCGCCTGCAGCAGCACGGTGGCCCCAGGCGCGAGGGCGTCGACGATCGCCGGCAGGTGGCGATCGATCGGCAGGGAAGGGCCGGCGATGGCGGGATCGATCCGGCTCAGCGCACGTGCCGGACCCCGTCCACAGGGTGGTAGGCCTCGCCGGTGGTCTCCTCGTAGACGATTGCCGGCAGGCCGGTTTCGAACATCGTCTGGAGGGCTTCCTTGAGGTAGGGGTTCCAGCCGCCGGTGCTGACCTTGCCGTGGCGCACGGTCCAGTCCCAGGTGCCTTGGAGGTCGCGTGGGATCCGGCCTTCGCGGTCGCGACGGGCCACCAGATCCTGGGATTCAACAATTCCCACCAGGATCGGATCCTTCCCGTAGGCGGGGGTGATGCTGAGCTCGAGCCGCACCGGGTCTTCCTTCACCATGCGCAACCGGAAGCGGGGCGGCAACTTGAGGCCGTTCAGCACCGCGGCGACGATTCGGGTTCTCGGGTCGGACATCGGCGGGGCTTGGGGTGCGGAATCAGGCAGGGAGAACGTAGGGCCGAGCCCCACCGGCTCAGGAGGCCTCAGGGGGTGTCTCCCGGGAGGGCCGGCTGTTCGTTATCCCCACTGAAGCGCACGGTCAGCAGGTCTTCGCGGGTGATCTGGCCGTCGGCGTCGAGCAGCTCGGGATGCACGGTGACGCGTCCCGTGCGGTCGCCGGGGCGGGGAACGGCTCGGAACCCCTGGGCCATCACCCGGAAAGCCTGCCAGAGGAGCAACACAAAGCAGATGCCGTAGAGAAGGGGGAAAAGATCCGTGAGGATGGGGAGGTTCTGCGGCATGGCTCGCGGGATCAGCCGGTCTGCTGGTTGGAGACCGGATCTGATCTCATCATCCCTCGGGCGGCGTCGATTGGGTGCTGGCGGTGGAGACCATCCAGGCCCAGAGGGTGGTGCAGGCGGCCCCGAAGGCGAGGAAGGCCAGCAGAAGGCGGCTGGTGTCCATGGAGTGAAACGAATCTTTACGCACTCTAGGGGCGATGGCTGCGTCCCGCCTGGGGTGGGCGGTTTGCCCTCTCTTCCCCCGTTGGAGCGAGCTGCCTAGCGTTTTGCCCTTCCCCTTTGACCGACTGCGATGCGTTCCCACCGCGTCCTCTCCGCCGGTTCGGCCGGTCTGGCGGGGGCCGCATTGCTGGCCGCCGCACCCCTCCTTTCC
>JBKDOZ010000134.1:0-3908 GCA_046342735.1 Synechococcaceae cyanobacterium | reverse complement strand
CGGTCTCGTCTCGGTCGGGGGCAATGACCTCGACTCCACCGGCTACGCCTGGTGGGCCGGCAATGCCCGGCTGATCAACCTCTCCGGTCGCCTCCTTGGCGCCCACGTTGCCCATGCAGGCCTGATGGTCTTCTGGGCCGGCGCCATGATGCTGTTCGAGGTGAGCCACTTCACCTTCGACAAGCCGATGTACGAGCAGGGTCTGATCCTGTTCCCCCACGTGGCCACCCTGGGCTACGGCGTCGGTCCTGGCGGTGAGGTCACCGATCTCTACCCCTTCTTTGTGGTGGGGGTGCTGCACCTGATCAGCTCCGCCGTGCTCGGCCTCGGCGGTCTGTACCACGCCCTGCGCGGTCCGGAGATCCTGGAGAACTACTCCGCGTTCTTCTCCCAGGATTGGCGCGATAAAAACCAGATGACCAACATCATCGGCTACCACCTGATCCTGCTAGGGGTGGGTGCGCTGCTGCTGGTGTTCAAGGCGATGTTCTTTGGCGGCGTCTACGACACCTGGGCTCCGGGTGGCGGCGATGTGCGCCTGATCACCAATCCCACCCTGTCTCCGGGTGTGATCTTCGGCTATCTCTTCCGCGCCCCCTTCGGCGGGGAAGGCTGGATCATCGGCGTCGATTCGATGGAAGACATCATCGGCGGTCACATCTGGATCGGCCTGATCTGCATCTTCGGTGGCATCTGGCACGTCATAACCAAGCCTTTCGGCTGGGTTCGCCGTGCCTTCATCTGGAATGGTGAGGCCTACCTCAGCTACAGCCTTGGCGCGCTCAGCTTCATGAGCTTCATCGCCTCGGCCTACATCTGGTTCAACAACACCGCCTATCCCTCGGAGTTCTACGGCCCCACCAACGCCGAAGCCTCCCAGGCCCAGAGCTTCACCTTCCTGGTGCGTGACCAGCGCCTCGGCGCCAACATCGGCTCCGCCATGGGTCCCACCGGTCTGGGTAAGTACCTGATGCGCTCCCCTTCCGGCGAGATCATCTTCGGTGGCGAAACCATGCGCTTCTGGGACTTCCGCGGTCCGTGGCTGGAGCCCCTGCGTGGGCCCAATGGGCTGTCCCTCGACAAGCTGCAGAACGACATCCAGCCCTGGCAGGTGCGTCGTGCGGCCGAGTACATGACCCACGCGCCCAACGCCTCGATCAACTCCGTTGGCGGCATCATCACCGAGCCCAACTCGGTGAACTACGTCAACATCCGCCAGTGGCTGGCCTCCACCCAGTTCGTGCTGGCCTTCTTCTTCCTTGTTGGTCACCTCTGGCATGCCGGCCGCGCCCGCGCTGCTGCTGCCGGTTTCGAAAAGGGCATCGACCGTCAGGCCGAACCCACCCTGGCCATGCCCGACCTCGACTGAGGTTTCGGCTCCGGCTTTTCCCCAGCCTCCGCCCCAGGGCGGAGGCTTTTTTTGTGGCAGTACCGCAGGGGCAAGCGACAGGCTCCCCCCGCTAGGCGGCGATAGGGTATTCCGGTCCGTTCCCAACCCATGCTCCGTTCGCGCTCCGCCCTGGCCGCACTGCTGGCCGGCCTTTCTCTCAGCGCGGCTCTGCCCCACCTCCCTCTCACCGCCGCCGGCCGCATCGACACCCGCGAGCCCGGGGTCGTCTGCGACAGCGAGGAACAGCTTTGCTACGACGGGCGGGGCCTGGCACTGGAAGCCACCCGCCGCAGCTTTGGACGCTACGGCGAAGACAAGGCCCGCAAACTGATCGCCCGGGGCGAGCGCGGCCGCACCTTCCAGCTCAGCAACGGCACCGCCTGCGATGTCGGCGTGCGCACCTGCTGGGAGGACGGCTGGAAGCGTCGCAACGTCTCCAAGAACCTGACACGCCACCTCTTCGCGGGCGGCAGTGGCAGCGGTGGTGGCTGGAACGACGAATGGTCGGACAACGGCAGTGGCTATTCCGCGGAATGCCTGCTGCGGCGGGCGGGGCGCACGCTCTTCCAGGGAAGCTGCGAGCTGCGCGAGAAAGGCAGCGGCCGCGAGCAAACCTTCATCGCCACGATGCGCAATGGCCCCCGCTATGTGTTCCGCAGGGAGCGCGGCTCGGTCTGGATCAGCGACGCCAACGGCGGCAGCTGGCCGGTGCAGCACCGCGACTATGGCCGGGCGGCCGTATTCCGCTGGGCGGACATGAGCCTGGAGGCCCGGCAGGGCTCCTACCGAGGCAACAACTCCGATCGCAATCGCAGCCTGGAGGAGATGCTGCCGCAACTGTTCAACTGAGAACCGACCCCGCCCCGTCAACCAGCCAACGCCGCACCAGGGGCAAGCTCAGCCCGATCACATTGCTGAAGCAGCCCTCGATTCGCTCCACCAGCGCCCCACCACGCCCTTCCAGGGCGAAACCGCCGGCACAGTGGAGCGGCTCTCCGGTGGCCACATAGGCACGGATCTCCGCTTCGCTGAGGGAAGCAAACCAAAGGCGGGTGCTCACCGTGGCCAGCCGCTCCCGGGCGGCTCCCGCAGCATCGGCGCCGATCAGGCAATGGCCGGTGAGCAGGGAGGCGCAACCGCCGGCCATCTGCAGCCAGCGCTCGATGGCCTGCTCGGGATCCGCTGGCTTGCCGCACACCTGCCCCTCAAACAGCAACAGCGAGTCGCAGCCGAGCACCGCCCGGCCGGGCTGCTGCTGCACCACGGCGGCCGCCTTGGCCCGCGCCAACTGGCGCACCAACTCCTCAGGATCGGCGTGGGCGATGGCGGCCTCGTCGACGCCACTGATAGCAACGGTGTGGGGAATGGCGGCTTGCTCGAGCAGGCGACGCCGGGCCGCAGAGGCGGAAGCCAGAACAAGCATCGGGGCATGCCAATCCATCCCAGCCAACCACAGGCCCAGGCTCCCCGCCCAACCCAGCCGAAGCCGCTCCCATCCCCGCGGCCGGAGAAGATGGTGGCAGCATGGTCCCCATGCCCCTCCCCGCGCCGTCCGGCTCCAGCCCCCCCCTGGCCGCACCGGCCGCTTCCGCGATCCCCGCGGCAGAGCACAAAGCCCTGCAGCGAGCCGCCCGTTCCTTGTGCTGCCTCCCCTTCCGCAGGGCCTTCTACGAAGAGGTGGATGCCCAGGCCCTGGCCGCCACGGAACTCTGCGCCCGCGCCGACTGGGCGCGCCTGGTGTTTGCCCCCTTCGGTGTGGAGCGGGCCGATGCCCATTTTCGCTGGCTCATCCGCCTCGGGGTGCTGCGCCGCGAGGTGGACGGCCAGGGCCTGACGGAGCGGGTGCGGCTCACCCCCATGGGACGCCAGCTGCTGGCCTCGTGGGCCGGGGAGGTGCCCAGGGCCGGCCTGCGCGAGCGCATCCAGGAGAACTTCCGCCGGCACCGGCCGCGTTTTTGATGGCCCGTTCATCGCCGCCTCCACCGGCCTGCATGGTGCTGGGCACGAGCAGCGGCGCCGGCAAGTCGCTGATGGCCGCCGCCCTCTGCCGGGTGCTCCGCCGTCGCGGCGAAACCGCCGTGCCCTTCAAGGGGCAGAACATGAGCCTCAACGCCTGGGTGGACGAGGCGGGCGGCGAGATGGCCTACTCCCAGGCCCTGCAGGCATGGGCGGCGGAGCTGGAGCCGGTGGCGGCGATGAATCCCGTGCTGCTCAAACCGCGGGGCGACCACACCAGCGAGGTGATCCATCTGGGCCGCTCGGTGGGCACCGCCCAGGCGGAGCACTACTACCGCGACTGGTTCCGCCCCGGCTGGGCCGCCATTCGCCAGGGGCTCGGCACGCTGCGCCAGAGCCATCCGCAGGGGCGGCTGGTGCTGGAGGGGGCGGGCAGCCCGGTGGAGATGAACCTGCAGCCCCGCGACCTCACCAACCTGCGCCTGGCCCAATACCTGCGGGCCCGCTGCCTGTTGGTGGCCGACATTGAGCGGGGGGGGGTGTTCGCCCAGGTGGTGGGCAC
>JBKDOZ010000133.1:0-6110 GCA_046342735.1 Synechococcaceae cyanobacterium | reverse complement strand
TTTAGTCTTAAAAGAATCGCATCAGCCCCGGCGGAGGCATGACTTGACGATCTCCATTCGTTTTGCTGCGATGAGTGATGTAGGTCTCTCTGTCTATGACGCGGTTCCTAATCTGAAACAATACTGTGCAGGCGGAGGGATTTCCATCGCAGCCCAGCATCGACAGATCTTGCCAGCCAGGGCGTTGGCCTGCAGGAGTCGAGCCTGTCTGCAATGGCTGGCCATCCGCACACAACGCCAACACGTGCGACATCGTGCTGCTTCCTGCCAAGTTGAACCGACTGACTGTCAGTCAGCCCACTCAGCTGTTCGCATTGATCTGGTGCTTGCCAGCAGCCGCGGTTTTATCGATTTCCCCTGGATGATCAGGGGGCCGGTGTGCCACTGAGGAAAGGGAAAGGCTTGGCTGGTTGCATCTGACGGCTGACATTGCCGCTGTAGGTGCGCCCACCCGAAGCATCCAGGCGGAGCACTGGCTGACCGGGATTGAGATTGAAGGCATCCAGCTGCACCCAGAAGGTGGAGGGTGCGGTGGCCGAGTCAAAGATAAGAATCCGATCCTTGTGGTCGTAGGTAGTGCGCCAAAGTGTTGAGGCGATGTTGGGACTCTTGGGATCATGGATCCCGAGGGGCACGCTCACGGCTCGCATCACCCCCAGCACCGACGCCATGGCTTGAAAGGCGAAGGACTGCTCCGGCACAGCCGTGATCACATTGGCATCCTTGGCCTTGGGGACGGCATTGATCAGGTAAGAGGAGCGCACGAAACGATCGCTGGGACGGTCGGTACCCGGCATAAACACGCTGCCACCAATCTGTTGCCAGTAGCTGGTGAGCGCTAGCTGTTGATCATAACTGGGTTCATTGGTCATCACCGTGTACTGCTTACCGTGGTGAATGATGAGCTTGCCGTTGATGTATTCAAAGATGGCCGAGTCCCCCGTGGGATCCGAAATCGAAAGGTGACCGTGGGCCAGCTCACCATCGGGTAGTCGCGGCGCCACGATGCGGAACGGCTCTTTGCGCAACCCAGCCACCGCTTCATTGACGCTGGTGTAATGATCGAGCACGTATTGGGCCCAGCCGCCAATGCTTAGGGTTGGTTTGCCCTGTGATCGGCCGTAGTCTGAGTCGGCCAGATAAAGGATATTGGCAACCAGTCCCTTTTCATTGATTCCATCAACGGTGCCAATGTCATACATCGACACCACCAGGCTCCCGTACTTCGAGGTCCAACGAATTGTGCTTGGGCCCGTTGCGCCATTGCGCTCCATGCCCCTCGGCATCACCCATACCTTGGGGCTATTGTCCTGGCGCCAATCCATCGAGCGCCCGGTGATCACCATGTTGTCACTGCCGCTGTAGAGAACGCGCGTGCAGGCATCGGCAACGGATGCGCCAAGCAGTGACGCGCAGCCCAGAGATAGGCCGACACCGCTAAGTACGCGCGTGAGGGACCGGCATTGATTGGTCATGGCAAAAATGACTATCACATTAATATTAGCGAGACTCAGATTAGCTGTCAACTGTGGAGTTGGCCGGGGCTGTTCAGGCGGGAGCGTTCAGCATCAGCCAGGAATCATCAAGCGCTGCGCGACGGCCATGCTTGCTATTGGGCCAGGGAGCCACTTGACCGACAGGGAGTGGCCATCACCAGGAAAGACAGCACAACCGGGGGTTGTTTTGGCTCAATGGGCGTGGGGTTGGCTCTTGCCCTGGCCGTTGTCGTATGGACAGAGGCCGACAGCTCCCTGATCCAGCTTGTCCAGGTCGGTGAGGTTGGCGTCACCGATCCCGTAGGCCACGTCGTGCACCATTCGGCCCCCAGCCATCGTGGCCAGCACTTTGGTGGCTGGGATCGCTTCGGGGTTGATGGCAAACAGGTTCTGGCTCAGCAGGATCAGATCGGCCTTCTGGCCCACCTCGATCGAGCCGAACTCCCGCTCGCGACCCATCTGCTTGGCACCGTTGAGGGTGTAGGCCTGAATCGCCTCGGCCAGGGTGAGCACCTCGCGGTTGGGAGGCAACACCTGGTTTACGGAGCCGAATTCGGCGACCAGCGACTGCGGCGGTCGGCGATGCATGGCCGTATAGATGTTGTTGAACGGATTGACGCCGTGCACAAACCCGCCTGGGGTGGCTGGCCAGTCGGCCCCCAGGGCCACCACGGCACCGCTGTCCACCAGGCTGCGCAACGGAAACTGGATCGTGTCGTTGCGTTTCTGGCCCAGAAATGGGAGATAGCTGGGCTGCACATTCATCCACACGCCCGTGGTCTGCACAATCACGTTGTTGGCCGCGAAGCGCTTGATATTGGCCGGATCCACCAGTTGGGCGTGGGTGATGATCAGCCGGGTTGTGCTGTCGCCCGCCTGGCGAAAGGCCTGGGCTGCATCAAGGGCCGTGCGCACCGTCCGGTCGCCAATGGCATGGATCGCCGTTCCCTGGCCTGATTGAGCCACCCCCTGCATCATGCTCAGCAGCGAGGATTTTTCGAAGTAGAGAGCCCCGAAGTTGGTGGTTGGCGTCGTGCCGTCCTTTAAATAGGGCTGCTCAAGGGCCGCCTTCTGGTTTTCAAGCACGCTGTCGCCGATGATCTTGAGTGTGTCGACCCACACATGAGGGGAGCGTGCTTGCTGGGCGAGCTTGGTCGAGTCGCGCACGGCCGTCTTGGCAAGCTCGGGCGTGTTCACCAAGTGCATCAGGCTCAGCCGCAGCGGTAACTTGCCCTGCCCGTCGAGTTTCACCAGGGCCTCAGCGGCCTGCTCGGTGGCGATCGGGTTGCCGAAATCCATCGCGGCCGTGAAGCCATACTCCGACAGCCCGGAGAGAATTTTCGGCAGCGAGCGTTCGATATCGGCGGCGGTGATCACGCCGGTGGCACGCACCACCGGAATCGATGCAGGGCTGCCCTTGAGGGTGCCCGTGGGGTTCCCAGCGCTGTCGCGCACGTATTCGCCACCCGGTGGATTGGTGGTGTTCTTGGTGATCCCGGCCACCTCAAGAGCCTTGCTATTGGCCCACATTGTGTGCAGGGTGTGATCCGCCAGAATCACCGGCCGATCCGCCACCGCTGCGTCCAGCCACTCACGCTTGGGCCCGGATTCACCAAACAGCAGGCCGTTGTAGGCCGAGCCGAAGATCGCCGGCTTGCCGGGGTTGGCCTCGGCGTAGGACCTGAGCTTTCGCTGGATGTCCTCCAGGCTGTCGGTCATCGTTAAGGTGACGCCACTGGTGGTGGCGGCCCCCATCAGCACGTGGACGTGCGATTCGACGAATCCTGGCAGCAGCAGCTTGCCCTTGAGGTCGATGGCGCGGGTGGTCTTGCCCACGAAGGCCCTGGCGCCCTGGTTGCTGCCCACATAGATGATCTGATCGCCGCGCACCGCCACCGCCTCGGCCCAGGCTTGCCTGGGGTTGACCGTGTAGACACGGCCATTGAGGAGCACCATGCTCGCCTCTTGCTGCTGGCCAGCCACGTCGCCCACGGCGGGAGCGCTGAACACCGGGCTATTCACCACGTCAGCAGAGATCAGCCCTAGGGCGGCACTCAGACCTAGGGTGACTGCCCAAGAAAGCCCACGCAAAACTTTGACCATTGCTTGATCGACGTCTATATGTTTTTTTAGAGCTGTGGGCCGATTGATGTCCTCTTTCCTTGATATTTGGAAACATTGGTAGACGACCGTCTCTTTTACCGGCGATGGCCAAAGCCCGTGTTGCCCTCCCCTCCAAGTTTCCCCGCGGCCCTGCCCCGAGATGCCGGCGGGGCCGTACGCCATGGCTCCATCGGTGTGGCCGCAACGCTGGCTCAGCCGGAGTTTTACTCCAGCAGAAATTCGAACGATCGGGCACCGCTGGCCAGCCTTCCTGGTCGTTGACTTGGACGCAATCCTCTGACAATATGTGCCAATTTATGCCGTTGGCCGCGACATCCACGCATCGCCATGTCTGGGCTGATCCAGGACTTGGCCACCGCCACCATGGGTTTGGAGCCCGAGGCAGCCTGATGGTTCTGGCCAGCCGCCTGACCTACGCGGCCTTTCTGCTGGCGGCGGCACTGCCAGCCGCTGCCCAATCGCCCCCAGCCGTCGCTCCCCAGGCCGCGGAGACCCCAGCCCCAGCTCCAACCTCAGCTCCAGCTCCAGCTCCAGCTTCAGCTCCAACCCCAACCTCAGCCCCAGCGCTAGTCCCGGGTTCCCCTTCGATCGCTCCGGACCTGAAACAGCAGCTGGAAAGGGCCGGGATCAAGCTCAATCTGTTCCTGACCGGTCTGACCCAGGGGCAGGCCAGTGGCAGCGATGGCTCGGCCGACATCAACGCGCTGACCAACCGGGGCACTGGGACCGGCATCTATGGCGGAGCCCGCTTCGATGCGCTGCTGGAGCTCGACTCCACCCAGCTTGGCCTGTGGCGTGGCGGTCAGATCCATGCCCACCTCGAGGCGGAGAACGGGCAGCTGCCGGGATGGCGGGGGGATGCCTTTTGGCCCGTCAGCACCGCCGCGATCCTGCCCCTGAGAGATCCGGGCCAATGGAGTCTGAGCTCTTTGTATCTACGTCAGGGCTGGGGCGGCACCCGGCTGATTCTGGGCAAGATCAATGTGATCGACCTACAGAGTCAGAGCCCCTTCTTCGGTGGTTGGGGTTTCGAACGCTTTCAGAATCTTGCCCTGGTGCTGCCACCGACCGGTGTCACGCCGGTGACCCTGATGGCGGCTTCGCTCAGTCAACGAATCGGCGAGCTGACGTTTACGGCCATGGCCTATGACCCCAACGACCGCACCGAAAACACGTTCAACCGACTGTTCGCTGATGGGGTCAATGTTTCCCTGTCCGCCCAGTGGAACGGCCGTCTCTGGCAGCGTAGCAGCAATCTCGGTCTTGCTTACATCACCAGCAGCGTCAAATCCGTCTCGCTGGAGGAGACCTATCTGCCCTCCCAGCTGCGTCAACGGGCCCTGATTAGTCCCGACAACCTCACGTTCAATTTCGGCCACCAGCTCTGGCCATCCGCCGTGCGCCCCGGTAAGGGAACCGGCATCTATGGCAGGGCCGGGGTGACGTCTGGCGATCCCAACCCGATTCAATCGTCGTTTGTGATCGGCATCAGTGGCGAGGGCATGTGGCGCTCCAGGCCCTGGGATGGCTTCGGGATCGGTGTCTATCGCTATAACTGGACTAGCGGTTTATCCACTGCCCTGTTGACCCCGCTTCGCGGCGAGACTGGTGTAGAGATGTATTACAACTTTGCCCTGACTCCCTGGCTTTCCCTGAGTCCCAATCTGCAGTACATTCGTCCTGCCACAGACGGGGCCCCAATGTTGACAGTGTTCGGTCTGCGCTCGGTTGCCCGGTTCTAGGGAAGCCCTGAGCAACAAGCTCAAATCGTCTGGCTTGAACGTCAATGTGTTTGCAGTGAACTGTTTCAGGTTGGATTGAGCGTCATTTGAGCGGTTTGACTGCTTTTCGGTTGAGATCTCGTTCATTACCGGGGTAACTTGCCCAAGATAGTCACAAGTATCCCGTGGTCACTTCACCGGCCTTGGGATAGTGGGGCTCGATCAGATCGATGAGAGCCTTTCAGGGCACCACAGCCTCCATCTGGGCCAGAAATCGCTCCCTCTAGTGGCTCCGCCACGATCGGCCTACGGCCGATGTAAGGGTGCGCTTCCTGGCCGTGGTCTGCTCGTAGTCACCGAATCCGAGCTGCTTGCCGCCCATGAACCTAGCCATACCCTGCGATCACAAGGAAATTGTCGCGCGGATCGACCTGGTTTTCCAGAGTCTCCCTGGATGAGATTTTTCCCAATCCTGACCTTTGAGCCCGTGTCTTGGTCTTCAATGCACGATCCAAGCTGGACTCAAGTTTCCACGATGAATCCCGCTGCCCACGCCATACATAATGAACAAAGTCAGGCATTTCCTGTCGCGTATAGTCAAGAAAGTACTTCCAAGAAAAGAATTCGACCTCCCAAATTCCATTTTTTGATTGGTTTCTTTTTCCATCTAGGTGCCTTGGTCATTAGTTCCTGTCTCTTTGTCTAGCGCTGAATCGGCGTGCCCGCCTCAACGAGCCAGGCATCCGCTTACGCCAGCATAAAATCCGCT
>JBKDOZ010000132.1:0-4361 GCA_046342735.1 Synechococcaceae cyanobacterium | reverse complement strand
GAAGCAGAAGTTTACGTCGCTGCCAGGGCGGCTCCCCCGCGTTCGATTCGGGTATTCGCCGTATAATTGTCCAATGGAGCAACAAGGCCGACTCACAAAGTGGAACGATGCCAGGGGTTTCGGTTTCATCACGCCTCTTTCGAAAGGGCCGAGTGTCTTCGTTCACATCAGCCAGTTCCAGCCAAGAGGTCGACGACCCCGCCTCCATGATCTGCTTGCCTACGCGATCGGTTCCGATGAGCAGGGAAGGCCACAGGCTAAGAACGTGCGGTATCTGACCCGAACACAACCACAGATTACGACTAAGAAGAAACTTCCTGCTGGGTTTCCCCTCTTGGCAGTGGTTCTCATCCTTGTGGGTCTTCCGATCGTTTCTTCCCGTCTCACCGATGTTGGCCCAAGACAGTCGCACACGAGGTCATCTTCTGTGGCTGAGGATGCACTCGCGAAAGCGTTCCAATCCCAGCAAAGTGGCGTGCAGGTGAGCGGCGAAGGTGTGGTCGATCGGGTCCTTTCGGATGACAATGAGGGAAGCCGCCATCAGCGCTTTATCCTCAGGCTCGCCTCCGGTCAAACTCTGCTCATTGCACACAATATAGATCTCGCTCCGCGCGTCGAAGCATTGGCGAGTGGTGATCGGGTGTTGTTTTATGGTCAGTATGAGTGGAATGCGGAAGGTGGTGTGATCCACTAGACACACCATGATCCAGAGGGTCGGCACGTCTCCGGTTGGTTGAAGTCAAACGGCAGAACGTACCAGTAGAACCCTTGGCATCTAGCTCCTTTATCCAACGGTAAGTATCGCCAGGATTTCCATTGCTTCGGCGCCAACGCCTATCTACGTTGTCCACCCACCAATGCCATACTGAGCGCAGCGATCTCTTGGGTCAACCCGATGACCGATTCCCCCGCCCGCTTCGGTCTCCACAACAAGCGTGCCCTGGTTACCGGCGCTTCACGAGGCCTGGGTGCTGAAATTGCGTCCGTGTTGGCAGCGGCAGGCGCGGATCTTGTGATCAGCGGCCGCGATCCTGTTGGCCTCCAGAACACACGACAGACCGTTCAACAATCCGGGCGCCGCTGCCATGACGTGCTGGCTGACCTGCGGAATCCTGAGGAGGTGGTTCGACTGGCCGATGTGGCGCTGGAGCAGTTCGGTGCGGTCGACATTCTGGTGAACAACGCGGGCATTGTTCACATTGAAGATTTGCTCAGCACCACCCTCGAGCATTGGGAGGAAACCCAGGCGGTGAACCTTCGCGCCCCATTTCTGCTCGCGCAACGGCTTGTGCCCGCCATGATCCAGCAGAGACAGGGCAAGATCATCAACATCTCCTCCGTGGCCGGGGTCTTGGCCATTGAGGGCCATGCGGCCTATTCGGCCTCCAAAGGTGGCCTGAACCTGCTCACGCAGACGATGGCTGCCGAATGGGGCCGCTACAACATCCAGGCCAATGCCGTTGCCCCCACCGTGATTCTCACCGAGATGGGCCAACAGGTGTGGGGAGAAGCCAGCAAGGGAGAGCCGATGAAGGCACGCATTCCCGCCCGTCGCTTTGGTGAGCCGGTTGAAGTGGCTGATCTGGTGCTATTTCTGGCCTCCCATGCCTCCGATTTCATCTGTGGTCAGGTGATCCGTTTGGATGGGGGCCTCACGGTGGTGTGAGCGGCTAGAGATGGTTTCAGATGCTTCTTCCCAACGCCAACCGTGACAACGAAGCGGCTCTGCAGCTGAAGCATTGGCTTGTCGCCGATCCAATCTGTCGCGCTCTAATGTAGGTAGCCTCAAGGTCTGAAATCCGTGATCGTTGGTTTTGGGCCTATGGCGATCTCCCGCCCAAGTGCTGATGGGTAGAAGGCTGGGTACGTGGAGCGGCCCGCCCCACAGATCCTGGCCACCCTGCGGCTCCACAGGCTGCCGCCAGGGTCACGCCCATAAGCTCGCCGTTACGCCGTTCGTTGCGTAACGCTGCGGCCAACCAGAATCGCCCCAAAACCCGTTAGGTACATCATCAGGCTGTACACAGCCGCAGGGATGGCCATCTGCGCGTTGTTGAGCAGGCCGGCTGTGATTGCGATGGCCAATGTTCCGTTCTGAAGACCTACTTCGATGGCGATGCAGAGCTGTTGCGCTAGCGGCAGTCGAAAGGCTTTTGCCGTTGCAAAGCCTGCGAGAAGCGCCAGGAGGTTAAGCAGCAAGGCGGCCGCCCCAACCTGAAACAGGAACCCAGGGAGTTTGCCGCCTTCCTTGGCCAGCAGCAGCATAATAATGAGGGCCAACAAGCCCGCGGCTAGCTTGCTCACCTGTCGCTCCAGTCGCTTCGCCGTTTGGGGGACATAGGTGCGGATCGCCATCCCGATCGCGGTCGGCACCAGTGTGATCAGCACAATCTGCAGCATCGTTCGACCGATCGGTAGCGCAATCGCCGTGCTCTCGCCCAAGAAGTGCTGCAGCGCCAGATTGGTCAATAGGGGAATGGTGAACACGGTGATCAGACTGCTGAGCGCCGTCAGCGTGACCGACAGCGCCACATCACCTCGGGCCAGATAGGTGACCAGATTCGAGGATGGCCCACCGGGACAGATGGCCAGCACCATCAAACCCACCGCCAGCTCCGGCCGCATCGGCACCACTGTGGTGATCAGGGCCCCAAGCAGCGGCAGCAAGATGATCTGGCAGGCCGTGCCCACGGCTACCGCCTTCGGATCGCGCGTGATGCGCCGGAAATCCTCGGGCACCAAGCTCATCCCCATGCCCAGCATGACAATGCCCAGCGCTAGGGGCAGCAGGACATTGGTGAACAGGTTGCTCTGCATTGGTGCTCTCGCAGGCGAATCTTCCGCCGTTTTGCGCTCAAGCTAGCTGACCAGTGCCAGGCGCCCAGGGCCCTCGCGCACACCCTTCCCGCCGAGAGACCCGTATTTCTTGCTTTTCTGGATAAGTACGTTCATGCATGCTTGCCATGGGCTACCGCACCATCGTTGATGACCTGGATGCAGCACGCCGTGCCGGTGGATGCGGATACACCCGCTGCCGAACGGGCCATGTCACCACGGGGTTTGTTTGAGGTGGTAAGCCAGGGCCTGGCGATGGGAGAAGATGCCCAACCATTGTTTCCCTTGCCCTGGGAGCAGCTGCTGGAGCGTGATCTCGAGGACCTCCGCCGCGAACTCGGCATCCAGCGTGTGCTTTCCGGGATCCGAAGCTGGGCTTCCAACCCGGCCGTCATCAAGGTGCTCGCTGCCTGATCCCCGCTTCAGCAGCAGCTGCCCTCCGTGTCCGCCGCCGCACTCGCAAACGGAATCTCGCTTCCGCAACCGGCGAACAGACCATAGTGGCGCTCAAAATCGCCCAGGACTGTGAAATGCGGCGCGAAGCGGCTCTGCTGCAACATGCGGAAGCTGTTGCCACACACCGGAAACACCTTGCCGCTCTCGATCGCATGGTGGGCATCGAGATCGAAGCGGTGGGGATGCTGCGGGATCGTTCCCTGATAGATCACCGCTTGGCCATGGTCTTCGCACGCATTTTCCAGCTCCGGGATGTGGAACAGGTGCCAGCGCAGCATCGGTGATCGCCAGCGGACGGTCGCTCACCAGGCGCGGGTCGGTGAATCCAGCTGCCCGCGAGAGGCGCAGGAAATCGTTCCAGTACAGAGCGCCGCCCAGGCATTCGCCGTAGAGCACCGGATCGCAGCGCACGGCCTCCGGTAGCCGCCGATCCGCGTACACATCCGAGAACTAAAACTCGCCGCCGCTCTTCAGCAGCCGCTGCACACCTCGCAACACCGCCGGCTTGTCCACCGACAGGTTGAGCACGCAGTTGCTCACCACCACATCAAAGCCGGCCGGCTTAAGCGGCAGATCCTCCAGCCGCTCGATCGTCCCCTCCAGAAAACTGGTGTTGGCAAACCCGAAGACTTCGGCGTGGAACGCCTGGTGCTCTCGGGCCACCGCCAGCTGCTCCGCCGTCATGTCCACACCCACCACAGTGCCGCCCGGCCCCACCAGCTGGCTGAGCAGGTACACATCCCGGCCGGCGCCGCTGCCCAGATCGAGCACCCGGCAGCCCTCCAGCGGCGGCGGACACACCAGGCCGCAGCCGTAGTAGCGGCGGCTCACCTCCGGGTGCACCCGCGCGACGAGCAGCGGTTTCAGCTAACTGGGCACTGCGTCCGCGTCACAGCAGGCGCTGGTCTTCAGGTCGTTGCTGCTTTGCAGCTCCTGCCCGTAGTACCGCTGGACCAGTTCTTGGGTGGGCATGGGGAGGGGAGCCGGCGCTGCAATCACTCTGGCGCAGGCCCCCCGCCCAGGCTCACTTGCCCGCCAGTGCGCTCAGGGGACCGAGCAGGCCGGTGATC
>JBKDOZ010000131.1:0-6550 GCA_046342735.1 Synechococcaceae cyanobacterium | reverse complement strand
ATCCGCCCGTCTTCCCAGGTGCGCGGGTAGGCGAGCGAGGGATCGGGTGGCACCGGCCGCAGCGCCTCGCCCGGGCGGGCGATCCAGAGCTGGAAGCCGTGCACGTAATCGGCCTGGTTGTCGGAGCCGAGCACCAGGGTGGCGTCGCTCCCCACCAGCTCCAACCAGCAGCCGCGCCCGTTGCGGGCCACCGAGGCCAGGCTCACCTGACAGGGCACGCGCCGGCCAGCGCGGTCCTCCAGCTCCAGGTGCAGCAGCGCCACATCCTCGGCGTCGACCACGGCCAGGCCACTGCCATCCGGCCGCGGCCGTTCGCGGATCGCCGTGCTCAGCCGACCGCGCACGTCGTGGGCGGGACCGACCAGCCAGTGCAGGATGTCGAAGGCGTGGGTGCCCAGGGCCCCCAGCACGCCGCCGCCGGCGGCGGCGGAGGAATACCAGCTCCAGGGCCGGCTGGCGTCGGCGCGGCTGGCCATCAACCAGTCGAACTTCACCAGCCAGGGCGTGCCCAGCACCCCTTGCTCCAGGAGATCTGCCAGTTGCTGGAAGAGGGGAACGGCGCGGTACTCGAAATCCACCCCAACGGTCAGTCCGTTCTCCAGGGCCAGCCGCTGCAGCTCTTCGATCGCCCCCGCTTCCGGCGCCACAGGCTTCTCCAGCAGCAGGGCTTTGCCAGCCTCCAGGGCGGCGCGGGCCAGCTCCATCCGCGGCTCCGGCGGGGTGGCGATCACGAGCGCATCGATCTGTGGATCCGCCAGCAGGGAGCCGAAATCGGTGCTGCCGGGCAGCTGGTGGGCGGCGCAGGCCTGGGCGAGCCGCTCGGCCCGCGGGTGCCAGAGGGCCACCGCTTCGGTGCCGGGGCAGTCGCGCAGGGCGCCCAGGTGCACCTTCTCACCGAAGCCGAGGCCGGCGACGGCGACGCGCAGGGGGGGGGCGGTCATGGCGGGGGGATGGGGAATCAGGGGAGCGGGCGGGCGGCCCAGGCGGCGCAGGCCTCCTGGATCACCGAGGCCCCCAGAGCGTCTTCGGCCACCGCCTGCCATTCGGCGCGGAAACGGGGCAGCCCATTCACGGAGGTGTCGCGGAACAGCTGTTCATCGCAGTCGAGCTGCATCACGTAAAGGGTGGTGGCGCCCTCCTCGGGCTGGAAGCGACTCAGCACCGAGAGACGGCCCTCGCGGTCGAGGCGCAGGCTGCCGGCGTCCCACCACTGGCGGCCCTCGGCGGTGGCGGGCACCTCGTGCCACTCCACCGGCCCGGCCCAGGAGCGGGCGGGAGCCACAAACAGGCAGGCCACCAGCAGCAGGGCGGCCAGCAGGCCTCGCCCCAGGCGGCCCAGGGGGCAGGGCGGCCTCATGGCGCCACCGCTTGGCGCTGGCGCTGGCCGGCGCCATGGAGCTGCACCAAGGTGGCCAGGGTGCTGCGCAGTTGGGGGCGGGGCACGATCGCATCCACAAAGCCGTGGTCGCGCAGGTATTCGGCGGTTTGGAAGCCCTCGGGCAGCTTTTCGCGCAGGGTCTGCTCGATCACCCGCCGACCGGCGAAACCGATCAGGGCCTTGGGCTCCGCCAGGATCAGGTCGCCGAGCATGGCGAAGCTGGCGGTGACCCCGCCGGTGGTGGGGTGGGTGAGCAGGGGGAGATAGAGCAGTTCTGCGGCGCGGTGCCGCTCCAGGGCTCCGGAGATCTTGGCCAGCTGCATCAGGCTGAGCATCCCCTCCTGCATGCGGGCGCCACCGGAGGCGCAGACGATCAACAGGGGCCAGCGGCGGGCGGTGGCCTCCTCGATCAAGCGGGTGAGTTTCTCGCCCACCACCGAGCCCATCGAGCCGCCCATGAAGCGGAAATCCATCACCCCCAGCGCCAGGGGCATCCCCTCCAGCCGCCCGAGCCCGGTGACCACCGCATCGCGCAGGCCGGTGCTGTTCTGGCTGTCGCGGATCCGGTCGGCGTAGGCGCGGCGATCCTTGAAGGCGAGGGGATCGGTGGGGCTGAGGTCGCTGTCGAGGGGCTCGAAGCTGCCCTCATCGACGATCAGGCGGATGCGCTCCTCGCTGTCGATGCGGTTGTGGTGGCCGCAGCTGGCGCAGACGCTGGCATTGGCCAGCAGATCCTTGCGATAGACCACCTGGCCGCATTCAGGGCACTTGCTCCAGAGGCCGTCGCCCTCCTCGGGCTCCGGACCCTGGCTGGTGCGCACCACCGGGGCGTTTTTGCGGCGATCGGCGAACCAGTCGAAGAGGGACATCGGGCGGCTACCGGCGACGGTGGACGGGTGGGCCCATTTAAGAACCTGACGCCCACCGATACAGGGCCAGCCACATCCCCGGGCCGCTGATCCAGACGGTGACGGTGCCGGCGATCAGGAAGGGGCCGAAGGGGAAAGGCTGCTGGCGGCCGAGCCGGCCGCTGATCCGGCCGATCGCTCCGAAGAGGGCGCCGGCGATCACCGCCAGGGCCACCGCCACCGCCAGGCCGATCGGGCCCAACCAGGCGCCCATCAATCCGGCCAGCTTGGCGTCGCCCAGGCCGAGGGCGGGCTTGCCGATCAGCTTCTCCCCCAGCGCACTCACCCCCTCGAAGCCCAGCAGGCCGGCGGCGGCGGCGAGCAGGTGCTGGAAGAGCAGGGCTTTACCCGTGGGCACACCCTGGGCCAGGCCGAGGCCGGCGGTGAAGACCAACCCCACCACCAGCCCCCAACGGCACAGGGGTTCGGGCAGCCAGAGGCTGTCGAGGTCGATGAGCAACAGGGGAACCAGCCAGGTGACCAGCGTCCAACCGGCGAACAGCAGCAGCAGGGGCGGCGGCGAAGGCCCCATCGCCGCCGGACTGCCCAGCAGCACGCCCACCCATAGCCCGCTGCAGAGCAGCTCCACCAGGGGATAGCGGATGGGGATCCTGGTGCCGCAGTGGCGGCAGCGGCCGCGCACCACCAACCAACCGAGCACCGGCACGTTCTCGAACCAGGCCAGGGGGGTGCCGCAGCGGGGGCAGCGGCTGCCGGGGCGCAGCAGCGATTGCTGGCGGGGCAGCCGCCAGGCCACCACCGCGGCGAAGCTGCCGAAGCAGGCACCGAGGAAGGCCACCAGCAGGGTGAGCTCCGGGGTGTCCAGGGCCAGCTCGGCGGTGGTGGGCGGCAGGATGACGATCGGGGCGCTCATGGCGTCAGCGGACGCAGTGGGCGGGGGCGGCCGGAGGAACCCCGCAGCCCGCCGGGGCGGGCGGCACGGCTGCGCAGCAGGTCGAGCGCCACGAATTCTTCATCGGGCAGAAGAATCGGCAGCGAAAACACCACCCGCCCGCGGGCCGGCCCGGAGCCCGGGCAACTCACCACCACCCCGAGGGGATCGTCGGTGGTGGCGGCGGCGGAGAGGAAGGCGAAATAAACGCTGCGCGCGGCGGCCAGCAGGTCGCGACTATTGATCCGATCGAAGCGCAGAGCCGGCGGCTGGGAGCCGGGCGCGGCGGCGGCCTCGATGCGGAAGGAGGGGCTCACACCGGCCTTCCGTTGTTGCGGGGCGCTGCTGGCGATGGCACGGCGCGACGCGATTGTTGGAATCTTAGGGGCGCCAATGCCTGTCGGCGACTTAGGCGCTGTGCTTCTTTTCCTCGATCATGCGGTGGATGATCGGGGCGAGGATCAGCTCCATCGCAAAACCCATCTTGCCGCCGTTGACGACGATGGAGGTGGGGCTCGACATGAAGGAGTCGTGGATCATGTCGAGGAGGTAGGGGAAGTCGATCCCCCACTTCTCGCGCGCGCCCTTGCGGAAGTGGATGATCACGAAGCTCTCATCCGGGGTGGGGATGTTGCGGCAGATGAACGGGTTGGAGGTGTCCACCGTTGGGATCCGCTGGAAGTTGATGTCGGTGCGGCTGAACTGGGGGCAGATGTGGTTGATGTAGTCGGGCATGCGCCGCAGGATCGTGTCGACGATCACGTCGGCGGAGTAGCCGCGCTCGGCATTGTCGCGGTGAATCTTCTGAATCCACTCCAGGTTTGTGATCGGCACCACGCCCACCAGCAGGTCGGCATGGGAGGCCACGTCGTAGCCATCGCCCACCACACCGCCGTGCAGGCCTTCGTAAAAGAGAAGGTCGGTGCCGGTGGGAATGCCCTCCCAGGGGGTGAACTGGCCGGGTTCGAGGCTGGTGCCCAGCCGTTCGTTGTGCTCGGCGGCCTCCTCCACGGAATGGAGGTAGTAGCGCTTCTGGCCGCCGCCGCTCTCGCCGTAGGTGCGGAACAGTTCCTCCAGCTTGTCGAAGAGGTTGGCCTCGGGCCCGAAGTGGGAGAAGTTCTCGCCCTTCGCCACCGCCGTGGCCATCGCCTCCTTCATCGGACCGCGCTCGTAGCGGTGGTAGCTGTCGCCCTCCACCACGGCGGGGGTGATGCCCTCGCGGGAGAAGATGTATTCGAAGGCGCGCTTGACGGTGCTGGTTCCTGCGCCGGAGGAACCGGTGACGGCCACGACCGGGTGACGCTTCGACATCGGGGCAGGGCGGGAGAAGTCGCCTGAGAGTTTCGCAGATCACCGGCCCCCCGCGGTGGCTTCAGCCTTCGAGGGCCTCCAGCAGCCGCTCGCCCATCGCCCGGCAGCCCACGAGGGTGCAACCCTCGGCCATCAGGTCGCCGGTGCGGAAGCCGGCCGCCAGCACCCGCTCCACCGCCAGCTCCAGATCGGCGGCGGCGGCCTCCTGGCCCAGCCCCTGGCGCAGCATCATCGCCGCCGAGAGCACCATCGCCATCGGATTGGCCTTGTCCTGGCCGGCGATGTCGGGGGCGGAGCCGTGGATCGGCTCGAACAGGCCCGGACCGCTGGCCCCCAGGGAGGCCGAGGGGAGCATGCCGATCGAACCGCTGAGCATCGCCGCTTCGTCGCTGAGGATGTCGCCGAAGAGGTTGCTGGTGAGCAGCACATCGAACTGGCGGGGATCGCGCACCAGCTGCATGGCGGCGTTGTCGACGTACATGTGGCTGAGGGTCACATCGCCGTAGTCGGCGTGGATCGCCTCCACCCGCTCGCGCCAGAGCTGGCTGACATCGAGCACGTTGGCCTTGTCGACCGAGCAGAGGCGGCCGCGGCGCTGGCGGGCGAGATCAAAGCCCACCCGCGCGATGCGATCCACCTCATGGTCTTCGTAGACCATGGTGTTGAAGGCGCGCACGTGGCCGCCGGCCTCCACCCGCCCTTTGGGCAGGCCGAAGTACACCCCACCGGTGAGCTCGCGCACCACCATCAGGTCGACCGCTTCGATCACTTCCGGCTTGAGGGTGCTGGCGCCGATCAGGGCGGGCATGATCTTCACCGGCCGCAGGTTGGCGAACAGGCCGAGGCCGGAGCGCAGGGCCAGCAGGCCGGTTTCCGGGCGCAACTCGCGGGGCAGGCTGTCGAAGCGGGGGCTGCCGATCGCCGCCAGCAGCACCGCCTCGCTGGCGCGGCAGGCCTCCAGGGTGGCCTCGGGCAGGGGTACTCCGGTGGCATCGTTGGCGGCGCCGCCGATCGGTTGCTCGTTAAACGACAGGCTGAAGCCGTGGCGGCCGCTCACCGCCTCCAGCATCTGGCGCGCCACCGCGGTGATCTCCGGCCCGATGCCGTCGCCAGGGAGCAGGGTGATCCGGTGGGAGTTCATCGACCGCGGCAGCAGGCGCAATCCGCGAGGCTACCGCTGCAGCTGGCGAATGCTGCGGGCCATCTCCGGCAGCTTGTTGAAGGCCGCCGAGCAGCGCAGCCAGAGGCGGTTGGGAATCGCCGGGTAGCCGCTCACCACCTCGCCCGCCGCCACCTCCCCGTGCACCCCGGATTTGGAGGAGGCGATCGAGCGATCGCCCATGACCGCCTTGTTGGCCAGCCCCACCTGCCCCGCCAGGATGACGCCATGGCCCAGCCGGGCGCCGCCGGCGATGCCCACCTGGGCCGCCAGGGCGCAGCCCCGGCCGGTGACCACCCCGTGGCCGATGTGGACGAGGTTGTCGATCTTGGTGCCGGCGCCGATACGCGTTTCGCCGACGGCGGGTCGATCGATCATCGAGCCGCAGCCCACCTCCACCTCGTCTTCGAGCACCACGCGGCCGGTCTGGGGCATCTTGCGCCAGCCGCTGGCGGTGGGCACGAAGCCGAACCCCTCCGAGGCGATCACCGCGTTGGCGTGCACCACGCAGTGGCGGCCGAGGCGGCTGCCCGGGTGGAGCACCGCGCCGGCGTGGATCTCGCAGCCCTCGCCCAGCACCACATCGTCGTAGAGCACGACACCGGGATGGAGCACGCAGCCATCGGCCAGCTGGGAGCCGGCGCCGATCACCACCTGGGGGGCCACACTCACGCCCCCGCCGAGCCGGGCCGTGGGGTCGACCACGGCGGTGGCATGCACACCGGGGGCGGGCCGGGGACGGGGGTAGAGGCGGTCGAGGGCCTCGGCGAAGCCCAGGCGGGGATCGGCCAGGGCGGCCCAGGCTATGCCCTGCTCGCTGGCCTGGCGCTTCTGGGCTTCCGCCTCCTCGCCGCGGGCGTGGAGCAGCAGGGCCCCCGCCACGCAGGCGGCCAGGGAGGCGG